>CAZVYI010000031.1:7665-19237 GCA_964631755.1 uncultured Sphingobacterium sp.
AAAGCAACCAGTGTAGATCTGTTTTATTTTAATCGTCCTGATTTTGCAAAATCATATAGAAGACAATACCATGTGTTTGGTATTGCCTTCAAGCATGAAATAAAAATTAAGTAATTAGAGGAATAGCCTAACAATCCAGTATACGATTGCTGCCAGCAAACCGCTTACAGGGATGGTAAGTATCCAGGCCACTAACAAAGATGATGTTACGCCCCAGCGAACTGCGCTCAATCTTTTTGTTGCGCCAACCCCAATAATTGATCCTGTGATAGTATGCGTTGTTGAAACAGGAATTCCCATTTGACCAGTAAAGAATAGGGTGAACGCACCTGCAGTTTCCGCAGCTACACCTTCTAATGGTGTAACCTTTGTAATCTTAGTGCCCATTGTTTTTACAATTTTCCATCCACCACTCATCGTACCCAAACCAATGGCCAGGTAACAAGAGATCGGAACCCAGTTCGGCAGCTGACCAAAGTCTTGAATGGTACCACTGGCAATCAATGCTGCACCAATTATACCCATTACTTTCTGTGCATCATTACCACCATGTCCAATGCTAAACGCTGCAGAACTGAACAGTTGTAGCTTTTTGAACATATTGGCAACAGTATACGCTGTTGGAGTTCTTATTTTCTCTACATAAATGTAGACCAATATGAATAGAAGAGCAGTAAAAATGATACCCCAAACAATTACATGGTTTTCTGATTTCTCAATATCTTTTACAAATGATTTTTTGATGTTGAACTTTTCTAATTTGGCTTTTACCTTATCAATATTTTTAGGGTCTATTGGATAGATGGTATTCATTATGATAATTGCACTATCTGCAGATAACTCTTTTTTTAAATACTTGGAAACTGGCTCCTTGTATTTCTCAGTCTCAGTTTTTGCAATTTCAAATTCCTGTTTTTTCTCTTCATTTGCTGCAGACAAGGCTTCAAGGACTAAATAATTATTTGCATTTCTTACGTCGTCTTTCAATTTGCTTATTTCTATTTCTGTAAGTAAGCCATTGTTGTAGGCGTAATTTGCAATAGAATCAGCTCCAATCATATCATATTCTTTAATCTGTGGAGCAAGTACAGCGTAAACGTCCTTCGCTTTATTAAGTTTTTTTTCTGCAGTTGCTAATTTATCAGCAGCTTTAGCATCTTCCTTATTTTCTTCAACTGCTAGTTGTGCAGCTGCATAATCAGATTTGTACTTATCCAGTTTGATGAATTTTTGTAAACTTTCATCCATTTTGTTTTCTTCAAAACGATCAAACAAGACTACAGTCAGTAGGGTAGAAAGGACTATTATTCCTACTCTTGCCCACATATTTCTCATGATGGTGATAATCGTAATGAAAATAGAGATGGCCATACCAATCATAGGAGCAAAAAAGATGAAAAGTACTGTTTTGATGATGGTTTGGTTTTCTACAATTTTTCCAATGCTGATGTCACCACCTTTGATTGTAAATGCATGGGCAATTGCAGCTCCAGCAAATCCTCCAATTAAAGTATGGGATGAGGAAGATGGAATCCCATACCACCATGTAAGCAAATTCCAAAAAATGGCTGCAACCAATCCGGATAGTATGACTGGAAGGGTGATGAATTCTTTATTTACAGTTTTGCTGATGGTATTTGCTACTGCATGATCCTGAAAAATCCAATAGGCTACAAAGTTGAAAAAAGCTGCCCATACTACCGCTTGAAAGGGAGTAAGAACTTTTGTAGAAACTACTGTTGCAATTGAGTTTGCAGCATCATGGAAACCATTGATGTAATCAAAAATCAGTGCTAAAGCGATGATGACAATTAAAAGGGTCATGAGTTTTTTTCTTTAGGGCCTTAAGCATATTTGATAATGATGGACTCGATTACATTTGCTGCATCTTCACATTTGTCAGTTGCAATTTCAAGTACCTGATAGATCTCTCTTTTTTTAATGACTTCTTTGAAATCATTTTCATTATTAAATAGCATTTCAATACTCATATCAAAAACATCGTCTGCCTGATTTTCTATGCTGTTGATTTTTACAAGTGCTTCTGTCATTTCACGAAGATTCTTCATATCTCTAAGTCCGTGTACTGCTTTCTTTATTTCAATACTACCTTGCACAATCAATTCACTCATTTTGTGAATACCAGTATCATTTGGATTGATTTTGTAGAAATTGATTTTTTTAGCTGAGGCATATATATAATCTGCAATATCGTCAAGTGCAGTTGCCAGTTGATGGATGTCTTCTCTGTCGAAAGGTGTAATAAAATTCCTACCCAATTCAGTGAAGATGTTATGGGTCATATCATCATTCTTGTGCTCCAGGTTTTCTATTTGGGCAAGGATGCTAGCTCTTTTATCTTCATCGGCTTCATATACCATTTCCTGAAGGGTGTTGCCCATTTTGTGAACCGTATCTGCAACACTTTCGAAAAGGGTGTAGAAAATTCTGTCTTTTGGTAGGAACATTTTGAAGAATGAATTGGCTGCCATGGGTGATATTTTTAAATATTAAAAGTTTAATTGTGCTTGAACTCTAAGTAATCTACCTTTTTGGTCATTTACTTTAAGCCTGCTATCCTCAAATCTGCGATGCGAAAGTACATACGATACGGTAAGTTCAAAATTTTTATTGTACTGCCATTCAATACCAGTTTCAATTTCTCTTACATGGTATGTTCTGGCATCAAGTTCATGTTTTTTCCCACCATTATAAGACTGTAATCTGGTAAAAGGAAAGAATACTTCTTCTTTTCTTTTTCCAAGGATTTTGTAACTGATTGTGGCATAGCCTCCTGATAACGAGGTTGCCTCTATAGAATCTCTTCCGGGGTTAAATCTGGGGCCCTGACCAACATTGTACTCAGCCTGAATACCTAATGGCCTTGGGTAAAGAATAAATGAGCCTGCAACACGTTTATCATTGAACTCAAAAGATTTTACTGATTTTACATTTGCGGTTCTGTTTTCAGTGGGGACCACATATTTTCCAATATATCCTTGAATGCCGGGCTCTATATATTGGTTTCCTATTTTTATGGGAATACTCAGTCGGGATGCAATATGAACATTGTTGTTCAATTCAGGACGATTTGCGGTCTGTCCGCTGTAAAGACCAATTCCAAAAACGCCATAATCTCCGGATCCTTTTTCATTGTTATTAACAAATCCTGCATAGAGTTTTCTTGCCTTTTCAGGAGCCCAATAGAAGAAAGCACCGATATCACGCTCATTAGATACAGCAGAGTTTAAAGCATCTGCTCGATCAAGTGGTAATCTGTTCTGGCTGGATTGCATATTTTCAAATCCAAAAGGTATTTTACTCTGTCCAATACGAACTCTGTATTCATTTTTCTTGTCGAAACCTATATCGAAATAAGCATCTCTAAGTTGTAAAAGATTGAGCGTAGTTCCTGTAGAACTTCCAAAATCTGGTTGGATATAAAAGAAGATATTATCTTTTAAATTTCCGCTAAGGATGAGTCGGCCTCTTCGAATAAAAAAAGTGCCATTTTCACCCCATGAGCGATCACATTGTTCACACCTTAATTTTGGATTGGTTTCAAAAAGTCTATTGTATCTCACTTGCATATATCCACGAAGAGAGATCGTTTCATACCAACGTTTGACTTCTTTTGATGAACTGCTAGTTTGTGCTTCTGCACTAAAAAACATTTGTAACATAACAACGGTCATCAGACCGTATTTTTTGAATGTTGGTATCACGTTTTGGGCTTTTAATTGCACCACAAACTTCAATACCTAATATTACCCTAATGTCTTCCTAATGTTACCAAATTGTTAAGCGCTATATAATGAATGTTGGTACTAGTGGATAAACTTAATTGTTTTTTGTTCATTGGCAGTCCTGATAGAAAGTAAAAAAGGACCAGATTTGCCATTCAGTTTTTGAATAACTGACTGATCCAGGACCAATTCATGTTTCCCTGCAGATTTCAATCCACTAAATACTTTACCAATTTTAGTACCAGATATGTCCTGTATTTCAATATAGACTTCACCTGCCTTTTTAATTTCATATTTTAACTTAGATCCTGTTTTGACTGGATTTGGATAAAGGGCAAATTCACCAGACATGATATTATTGGCAGGTGTAAAAATGGATGTAACCAGTGTATTGCTTAGGTCTTTGTTCAAGTAAACATGGTATTCTCCAGGTTGCAGTGTTATACTGGCCGAGGCGCCTGTAACATTTAAAGATGTTCTGGTTAAATAGCTGTACCAAGTTCCTGTTGTGGGGAAATTAACTGCAGCAGTTCTTGCGCTGAGGTCAAAATTCCCGACTACCACAACCTTAAGTGCATCATCATTGATTTGAAGTGTTTTTACCGCTCCGGCAAAATCCATGGTAAATTGCTTTTGCGTAAATGTGCTCAAATAACTAGGGTTCATGCGAAGGCGAAGTAAGTTTGCATAAACGTCAAATAAGGCACGTTTGAATGGATCATTGTAGTATCCCCAAACAGGATTTTTATTGTCCAATCTGCAATTATCACTTACTGTTCCATTTGTACAGGTATTGATTGAAAAGGGGAATCCTAACTCGCCAAATTGCCATAGCATTTTGGGTCCAGGTACCATTGCCCAAAATGCAGCGCCTTCTCCCATTCTCTTTAATGCGGAAAGCGTATCTCTTGTACTATAAGATGCTGTTTGATTGCCGTTTCTGAGATTTCTGTACATCAATCTTTCTTCATCGTGGCTTTCCATGTAACCGATGAGATGGTGTTGGTTCCAACCCTTTCGCATAGCAGAAATATCACTGAAGTCAGAATTAGAAAGATAGCCCATTGTGGCTTCATTGAATCTGAAGTTGTTATTTCCCCAGAACATCATACCATAGTTTGCCAGTTCCCTTTCTTCAGCATTATCTGCAAAATGTTCAAGAATGCAGTAGCTGCCTGGTGAGATAGCTTGTGTTGAATCATATATTCTTTTCCAGATTGCAACGCGTGAAGCATCATAAGCACCCCATGCGCCGACGTTGTTTGGATTATTGGTTTGCGTGAATCCTTTTGAAAGATCCCATCTGAATCCATCAAGATTGTATTTCGTTAACCAATGCCTTGCAACTCTTGCAACCAGCTCTTTTGTTGCATTTGATTCATGGTTGAAATCATACCCAACATTGAATGGGTGTCTTGCATCTGGATTTAACCAAGGGTTATCAATTGAAGGTTTATTACTGGCACCATCCCAATACATCAAGGTGTGCGGAGATGTACCAAATGCATGGTTCATTACGATATCAATAATAACAGCAATACCTTGTTCGTGACAAGCATCAATGAACTCTTTGAAGGCAGTTTCTGTGCCATAAAATTTATCCAATGCAAAGAAATAATTGGGATTATACCCCCAGCTGAAATTTCCTTCAAATTCTGATACCGGCATTAACTCAATTGCATTGATACCAAGACGCTTCAAATAGGGGATGGTATCTTTTAATGTTTTATAATTTCTGTTTGCAAGAAAATCTCTAATAAGTAATTCATAGACAACAAGGTTTTCTTTATTGGGTCTTTTGAAATTTTGGATCTTCCAATTGTATTTAGGTTTACCTGGTTGCAGCACACTCACTATGCCTGAAGTTTTATTGGTGGGGTAGGGTTTTAAATTTGGATAGGTGGCAACCGGTATGGTATTATCATTGTTTGGGTCTAATACAAGTTCGGTATTGTAATCTGCAATTCTTAATGCGCCATCTATTAAAAATTGATAAGCATATTCAGCACCAGCAATAAGTTTACCTATCCTGATCCAGAACCGGTTCCCATCAGGAGTCTTATTCATTTGTCCATCCTGAGTTTCAGTCCAGTTATTAAAATCTCCTAAAACAGCTACTCTTGATTTACCAGGGGCAAACAAAACAAGGTATGCTGCTGTATCGCCAGGTAAATACGTGACACCGTCACTTATGCCATTAGGTATGGGGGCGATAACAGCTGGTCCTGGGAGGAAGAATTGAAGACTGTCTGTTGCAATAGAATTATTGGGGAAAGTAGCTTCGAATACAAATTTTTGATTTCCACTTTCATTGAGAATGGTATTTGCTGAAAGGGTTGTTGCAGTATTTGTTGATCCAATTACTTTGTTGTTGTGTAAGATCCTTAAGTTACCTGTATTATTAGTATTGCCAGTAATGGTCAATTGATCACCAAATTTCTTGTCAATTGATGCTATTGTTCGGATAAATGTGGGTTTTGAAACTGGTTCATCTATACGTGCAAAATTGCCATTGTCATATACCGGCACATACATGTCAGAAGCATCATCATTTCTTAAGACTTTATTTCCATTTCCACTTCTGAATAGAATAGCTATTTTCTGGATTTTTTCAACTGGGTTGGTTATACCAAAGAAGTTTCTCAATCCTCCGTTTATTGTAAATGTCCATTGATTAGCTGCAGATGAGGTAGCATTCGCAGCTGGATTTGCCACGCCCCAATCAAATTTTACATATTTCCAATTAGATGCTCCAGTACTTAAATTGGTTATTGCTCCTATATGCACGAATACATCCGTTACTGGTGTATGGTCAAATATTCCCTTGTTACCGAATCTTGCGTCTGCAGTGATTGTAACACTTGTACTGTTTTCTTGAATGAAACTTGGAGTCCAACGTAAAAGTTGTGCTTTAGAATTTAGTGCACAACAAATCATAAAAACCAGTGAAGTTAATATTCTTGATATCATATGGATTTGCTTTTTGTGTAAAAAGTACACAAAACAAATATATCTATTATTTCCAAACTCTGGACAATCTGTAGAAGAGATAAAAATGAGCAACTGCAAGTGCTTCAAAAAATAAGATATACCATGGCCAATTGCCTATAATTAGTGGGTTATTAACTGCAGGAGGAGTAATTAAGTACATGTAATTTGATCCGGTTGCCCAATTAAAGGTGCCTACTACCAGAGCTGCGAATTGTGTGTAAATGAAAATTCTTAACCAGGAGTTAGGTTCAGGTTTAAACTTGTAATGGATCATGAGATAGAGGCAGGTAAGAATAAGTCCACCATGTCCGATAAAATAAGAATAAAAGAAAAATCCTTGATCACCCTGGTCAAATTCAGGAGTCAATAAAGAATAAATTCCCCCTGTCAAACCCCAATAAAAAACCAAATGAGCAATTTTAGTATTGTATTTGAACAATACAAATATTGACATCAGCACAGACATTCCACACATGTGCAGAGGGAGACTGTATTGAATACTCCATTTGTCCGTTGAATAGGAATAAATATTCTCTACAATTAGATTAGTCAATAAAATTCCTGCTAAAATTTTTGGATAATTTTTGCTGGAGGCCCAGTTGAAGTACTTGGGAAGCAGAATGATTATCGTGATGATACTTACAACAGTTAGTATGCAAATCCACCAAGTTGTGGTGAAGGGATCCATTGCAACGTGTCTGTTCATGCTGGGTTTGTTGTACTTAATTTAAATATACCGAAAAGTATTTTAATTCCCATTTTACAGAATTCGTCCTTTCTCCAAGTGCAAGAAATGATTGATTTGAGATGGGACATCTTCTTGATAATGGCTCACGTATATTAGGGTTACGTTTTTGATATTACAGATAGCTTCTAAAATCTGCTTGAACAAAAGTGTTTGATTTTGGTCTAGTCCCTGACAGGGTTCATCCAGTACCAATAGGGGAGGTGATTTAACCAAAGCTCTGGTCAACATAACCAATCTTTGTTCTCCTAGCGATAATTGATATAGTCTTTTACCCTTGAAATGCTTTATTCCGGTTGCATCCATCCAATTGTCAATTGTCTTTTCATCTTCAATAGAAGGCTTTCTAAAAAGGCCTATGGTGTCAAATAATCCAGAAGCTACAACATCCTTGACTTCACTACCTTTATCGAAGAAGAGATGTAATTCGGGAGATACATGTCCGATTTTTTTCTTGATATCCCAAATACTTTCTCCAGAACCTTTTCTTTTATCAAATAACCAGATTTGGTTGGCAAATGCTTGTGGATTATCTGCGGTAATTAAACTCAGTAAGGTAGATTTTCCAGCGCCATTTGGTCCAGCTACACACCATTTCTCACCTTTCTTAATTTGCCAGTTGATGTCATTCAGTATGAATTGTTGATTGTAATGAATAGTTACATTTTTTAGTTCAACCGCTGTTGTAAAATCATCAAAACTTGACTGGTATAGTTTATTGATTGATGAGTTTAATGATGGGAGATAATTGTGTTGTTCTATTTTTATTTGATCAAGTACACTATCTTTTTGTCCGTGAGTGATTAATTTTCCTTTATTTAATACAGCAACATGTGTTATGCATTGTGGAATATCAATTGGGTTACAAACAAGGATTATTTTTTTCCCTATGATAGAAAGTTGGTTTAGTGCTGATTGAAGCAGTTTACGGCCTGCAATGTCTAATCCAATGAACGGATTATCTAGTACTACAACTTGAGGATTTTGTAGCATTGCATTTGTCAGTTGTAGTCGCTTGTTTTCACCATTTGATAATTGTATCATTGGTTTTTTAAGCAATTCATCTAAGCCGAAAAACTTTATCCAATATTCTTTTTCATTGCTGTTTTTTAAAATCTCTTCAGCAGTAAGTGTTTGTTCATTATCAAAAGAATTGAATCGCTGTTGATGGTAAAACTGTGTGATGTTTTGTTTGTTTTTGAATTGATGCTGTTGTTCAACAAAAACAATATTGCAACCACCAATATTTGAATGGGTGAAGTTTATTTCACCATGATAAAAAATCATTTTGCAAATGGCCTTTGCTAATGTTGTCTTTCCGGCCCCGCTTTCTCCTGTAATTACCCATTGTTGCTTTTGCTCAATTTGAAAGCTTATGTTATCTAATAGCTTGTAATTGTTTAAGACAACTGAAACACG
Organism: uncultured Sphingobacterium sp.; assembly: GCA_964631755.1. Taxonomy (GTDB): domain Bacteria; phylum Bacteroidota; class Bacteroidia; order Chitinophagales; family Chitinophagaceae; genus Pollutibacter. The sequence goes on from CAZVYI010000031.1 coordinate 16,567, forward strand.
CTCAATATTGATTTCCATGATATTTTGAAATCAATTTTTAGAAAAAACAAGTAGTGTGTGTCTAGTATCTATATCCACTTCATCAATGAAATTGAATCCGGTATTGTTTGCATATTGGATATAGGTTGATGCTTCAACTGGGATGTCGCAAGTATATAGATGATCGATAATAGCATTTTTTTCATCCATCGATAATGAATGCCATTCATCATGTATCCAATCAGCATAGCTTTTTTTATAGGCTTCAATTGTTTGTCCAGGCTGCCGTTTTATATCAATCAAAATAAGTAAACCTCCAACGTCAAGTTTATTGTAGCAATTATGGATGAAATCAAGTTTTATTTCATCAGTGAGATGATGAATTGCAAAACTGCTGTATAGTACTGTATAGCTTTGTTGATCTTGCTTAATTAAATCTTCCATATGTCCAACTTGAAAGTCAATCACAGCATTTAGATCTTCAACATTTTTTTTGGCGAATTGAATGGCTTGGGCTGAAAGATCATAGCCTGTATAGCAAGATAGATTCAAGCCTTTGAGTTGTGTTGAAATTTGATGTGCATCACCACATCCAATATCAAGTAGTTTAATGGGCTGCTGAAGAGAGAGATTGTTTAAATACGCCTGTGAATGAGCCGCCAACTCTTTATGTTTCATGTAGTTTTCACGGATGATTTTTTGATAAATCTCCCAGTTTCTAATAAAAATTTGAGTTGGGTCGATTGGGTTTTGCATTGGGTTAGATGCTTTTCATCAATACATCAATCGTTGCCTTGTGTTTTTCACTCACGCCAACAACTGGCAGTCTAAATGCTTCCTTAATTACACCTAATTTACTGAGATAGTATTTCACACCACTTGGACTACCTTCGGCGAACATGGATTGAATGATAGGAAGCATTTTTTCATGTGTAGGTCTTGCTTCCGAAAAATTTCCATTCAAGCAATTGTTTACCATAACAGAAAATAATGTCGGGTAAGCATTTGCTACAACCGATATAACACCTATTGCTCCACATGCAACAAGTGGGAGTGTGATGCCATCATCTCCGCTGATTACTTCAAAACCAGTAGGTTTGTCTTTTATGATTTGCATGATTTGCTCCATATTTCCAGAAGCTTCTTTTGTTGCAATAATATTTTTGCAATCTCTTGCAATTCTTAGTGTTGTTTCAGCAGTAACATTCATCCCTGTTCTTCCGGGAACGTTATACATTATTATTGGAAGAGGGGTGACATCATTCAAAGCTTTATAGTGTTGATAGATGCCTTCTTGTGTAGGTTTGTTATAATATGGACTAACAGACAATATAGCACTATAGCCTTCCAGATCATAAAATTTGAAATCCGAAACAATTGCTCTTGTGTTGTTGCCTCCGATTCCTGCGACTAATCGTATACGATTTTTATTGTATTGTTTAACAAGAGAGAAGATTTGTTGTTTTTCTGTTTTGTCGAGTGTTGCATTTTCTCCAGTAGTGCCAAGAACCACTAAGTAGTCAACATTTCCATTGATCAGGTGTTCGATTAATCTTTCTAAACCGGACTGGTCAATATCTCCGTTTTCTAAAAATGGAGTTACAATAGCTACACCTGTACCACTGAATACTTTATTATTCATTTTTAAAATCAGAATATTAAGAAACTTGATTGGTTATTTCTTCCCATCTTCCCATTTTTGAGAATTTTTCAATTCTTTCATCAATTCTTGTTTCTGGGTCGATATTTTTTAATTCTTCAATTGCAGAAAGAACTTGTTTTTTTACCATAGAAGCAGCCTCATCATGGTCCCAATGTGCGCCACCGATTGGTTCAGGTATTACGCCATCAACCAATCCAAAACCAAGCATATGGTCAGATGTTAATTTTAATTCTTCAGCTGCTTTTTCTTTTTGATCCCAGCTTCTCCAAAGAATGGAGCTACAACTTTCAGGTGATATAACAGTGTACCATGTATTGGCCATCATATATACTTTGTCTCCCACGCCAATGCCCATTGCACCACCGCTTGCACCTTCTCCGATGATGATACAAATAACAGGTACTTTTAGGCGAAGCATTTCAAAAATATTTTTTGCAATTGCTTCACCTTGTCCTCTTTCTTCTGCTTCAATACCCGGATAGGCACCTGGTGTGTCAACTAAAGTTATTACTGGCTTATTAAATTTTTCGGCGAGTTTCATTAGTCGTAATGCCTTGCGATAACCTTCTGGGTTTGCCATACCAAAATTTCTGATTTGTCGCATTTTGGTATTTGCTCCTTTTTGTTGTCCTAAAATCATTACGGTTTGTCCGTCTATTTTTCCAAACCCGCCTACAATTGCTTTATCATCTTTGAAGTTCCTATCCCCATGAAGCTCTACAAAGTCAGTACATATTTTTTCTATATACTCTAACGTGTAAGGTCGATCAGGATGTCTACTCAATTGCACTTTCTGCCATGGGGTCAGATTAAGATGGATCTCTTTTTTCTTTTCTTCAATTCTTTCTTGTAATTGATTTATGGATTCAGAAAGATCAATTTTATTCTTTTCAGCAGTTATCTTTAATTGTTCTATTTGATCGAACAACTCCTTAATGGGTTTCTCGAAATCCAAGAACTGTCTAGTTTGAGATTCAGCCATGTATTTTATTTAGATTTCAATGGCGCCAAAGGTAGTAAAATTTCAGA
>CAZVYI010000032.1:0-19186 GCA_964631755.1 uncultured Sphingobacterium sp.
GAACTGACCATTGAGGAAAAAGACATTAAAATTACCATTAAGCAAAAAGAGGATAAATATGTGACTGCAGCACCAGTGCAGGCTATCCCTCAAATGGCAGCCATGCCTATGGCAGCTGCCCCTGCTCCATCTGCACCTGCTGCAGCTGCTTCAGCTCCTGCACCCAAGGCTGCTGATAACTTCATTACCATCAAGAGCCCTATGATTGGTACTTTCTACCGCAAGCCGGCCCCTGATAAACCCAATTTTGTAGAAGAAGGTGATGAGGTGAGAAATGGTAAAGTGGTATGTGTAATTGAAGCAATGAAGCTTTTCAATGAGATTGAAAGTGAGGTGAGTGGTAAGATTGTGAAAATACTGGTGGAAGATTCTTCACCTGTAGAATACGACCAGCCTTTGTTCCTTGTTGAACCTGCTTAATGCGGTCTTGAAAGCGGATTATTTTTTTTCATCTAAAAATGTGGCATGACCAAAGATTCTAAGAAGAATTTTAAAAAGATATTGATCGCTAACAGAGGAGAAATTGCTTTGAGGGTGATCAGGACTTGCAGAGAGATGGGTATTAAAACAGTAGCAGTTTACTCTACTGCTGATAAAGACAGTCTTCATGTAAGGTTTGCAGATGAGGCCGTTTGTATTGGAAAACCATCCAGTGCAGATTCTTATTTAAATATTCCTCATTTGATGTCAGCAATGGAAATCACAAATGCTGATGCAGTCCATCCTGGATATGGGTTTCTTGCTGAGAATGCAAAATTTGCAGAAATCTGTGGAGAGCATGGTATCAAATTCATTGGTCCAACTCCAGATCAGATTCGTTCAATGGGGGATAAGATCACAGCTAAGGAAACCATGATCAAGGCAGGTGTTCCTGTTGTTCCTGGAAGTGGTGGTTTATTGGAGAGTGTTGATCATGCAAAAGAAACTGCTAAAGAAATAGGTTATCCTGTTATTCTTAAAGCGACTGCTGGAGGTGGTGGTAAAGGAATGCGTGTAGTTTGGGAAGAAAGTGAAATTGAAAAGGCATACAATACTGCAAAAGCAGAAGCATTGGCCTCATTTAAGAATGATGGGGTATACATGGAGAAATTTGTAGAAGAACCGAGGCATATTGAAATACAAGTTGCTGGTGATCGCTATGGTAAAGTTTGCCACATGAGTGAGCGTGATTGCTCTATACAAAGACGACACCAGAAGTTGGTAGAAGAGTCTCCTTCTCCTTTCATGACAGATGATTTGCGTGAACGTATGGGTGCGGCGGCAGTTAAAGCTGCTGAAGCCATTGGGTATGAAAGTGTTGGTACCATTGAGTTTCTTGTGGACAAACACAGGAACTTCTATTTCATGGAAATGAATACCCGTATTCAGGTTGAACATTGTGTAACGGAGGAAGTAACCAATTTTGATCTCATTAAAGAACAAATTAAAATTGCAGCCGGTGAACCCATTTCTGGAAAGCATTATTTTCCGGAAATGCATGCCATCGAATGCAGAATCAATGCAGAAGATCCTTACAACGATTTCAGACCTAGTCCGGGTAAGATAACCGTCTTACACCAACCAGGTGGTCACGGTATTCGTGTTGATTCGCATGTTTATGCAGGATATGTTATTCCTCCTTATTACGATTCAATGATTGCAAAGATCATCGCTGTAGCAAGAACGCGTAAGGAAGCTATTGATACCATGAGCAGGGCATTGAGTGAATATGTAATTGAAGGGATTAAAACTACAATTCCTTTCCATCAGCAACTCATGAAGAATGAAGATTTCATCAATGGTAATTTCACTACCAAGTTTCTGGATACATTTACTATGAAATAGTGAGTTGATATATGATTGTCAAAATATTTAGTTCAATAAAAAACCCCGCAGATGCGGGGTTTTTTGATTATCCAATTTTTCATTGTCCCAATTATCTTAAAAACAACATCTCTCTGTACTTTGGTAATTCCCACTCAGAATCGTCAACCAGTAACTCAAGTTTGTCTACTGAATAACGAATTTCATCAAAGTAAGGCTTCACTTTATCGCAATAAGCAATTGCTTTGTCTCTTGATGAGGTGAGAGCATTTGCTGCTTTTCTGGCCTCAGTCATTTCCTCTGTAAGAATCTGTACTTTGTTGATGTGTTCAGAAATTTCATTCAAAACATTCAATTGTGCTTTGTAGGCATTTTCTTTCATACCGAGGTCTTTCAATCCCTTGATGTTGTTGATCAACACGTTCTGGTAACGAATGGCTGCAGGTAAAATATGGTTGCCAGCAAGGTCTCCAATTACGCGACCTTCAATTTGAACATACTTGATGTATTTTTCTAGTTCAATTTCATGACGTGCCTCAAGTTCTTTATGAGAAAGTACTTTATGCTTTTGGAAAAGATTCATTGCTTTTCCAGTTACCAAAGAATCTAGTGCAAGTGGAGTGGTTTTGAGATTTGGCAATCCACGTCTTGCTGCTTCTTCCTGCCACTCTTCGCTGTAACCATCGCCTTCAAACAAAACATTTTTTGAAGCTTTGATGTAAGACTTGATTACTTGCATGATAGCAACTTCTTTCTTATCTCCTTTTTCAATAAAGCTGTCCACTTCAGATTTAAAACTGCTCAGTGTTTCAGCCATGATGGTGTTCAAAACAGTCATGTTGTAGCCACAGTTAGCAGAGGATCCCACTGCACGGAACTCAAATTTATTTCCTGTAAATGCAAATGGAGAAGTTCTGTTTCTATCTGTATTATCAAGCAACAATTCAGGAATATTCTTGTGGATGTCAAGCTTCAACATTACTTCATCTTGCTCATCAAATTTATCTCCAACGCGGCTTTCAATTTCATTCAACACCTTGGCTAAATAGCCACCGATGTATGCGGAGATGATTGCTGGAGGCGCTTCATTGGCACCCAGGCGGTGGTCGTTACCAGCAGATGCAATTGCTGCACGAAGCAAATCAGCATGGTCATGAACAGCTTTAATTGTGTTCACAAAAAAGGCAAGGAACATCAGGTTGGTCTTTGGTGTTTTACCAGGAGCAAGCAGGTTAACTCCGGTGTCAGTTGCCATGCTCCAGTTGTTGTGTTTACCACTACCGTTAATTCCTGCAAATGGTTTTTCATGCAACAATACACGAAGCTTGTGGCGTTTAGCAACACGCGTCATGATGTCCATGAGTAAGGTGTTGTGATCGACTGCAATATTCAATTCTTCAAATATTGGAGCACACTCAAACTGTGCTGGAGCAACTTCATTGTGACGGGTACGCAATGGAATCCCAAGCTTATAGGATTCATTTTCAAAGTCTCTCATGAATGCATATACGCGCTCTGGAATAGCCCCAAAATAATGGTCCTCTAATTGTTGTCCCTTTGCTGGAATATGTCCAAATACTGTACGTCCTGTCATTAATAAGTCTGGACGCGCATTGGCTAATCCTTCATCGATTACAAAATACTCCTGCTCCCATCCAAGGGTTGCAGTAACCTTACCCACGTTTTTGTCGAAGTAGTGACAAACATCAACAGCTGCTTTATTTAACGCTTCAATAGATTTTAATAGTGGAGCTTTATAGTCCAGGCACTCACCAGTATAAGAAACGAAAATGGTAGGAATACAAAGCGTCTGACCATTTCCAATATTCATGATAAAGGCAGGAGAAGTTGGGTCCCATGCGGTATAGCCACGTGCTTCAAAAGTTGCACGGATACCACCACTTGGAAATGATGAAGCATCAGGCTCTTGTTGCGCCAATGCATTGCCATCAAATTCTTCTATTGGTGTGCCATCAGATTTTAATGTAAAAAATGAATCGTGCTTCTCAGCAGAAGAACCCGTTAGAGGTTGAAACCAGTGGGTATAGTGAGTAACTCCTTTACCCTGTGCCCAATGTCTCATGCCGGCTGCTATCTGATTGGCTACATTACGATCAATTTTTTGTCCGCTCTTGATTGAATTTTGTAAACTCTTGTAAGCGTCGTCGCTCAGGTACTCTCGGGCTACTTTCAAGGTAAATACATTCTCCCCGAAGGCAGCTGTAACTTTAGTAGGACTAACTACCTCAATTTCTTCTTTTGCTGAAGTGAGGTTGTCAATTGCTTTGAAACGTAATGATTGCATAAAGATGAGTTTTGAAGACACAAAATTCAATAAAATTGTCAGAAACTGCAATTTTTTTTATTTCAGAGATCAAAAAATGCAATTTGGTGTGAAGAAAATATTGATAAGTAGTTTTTTACGCCTGAAAAATGAGACCAATTTGGCTAATTTAAATATATATAAAATATTATAATATGATTGTTTTCAACAAGGAATGGTGATTTGTCAACCTATCTGTTCGAGCCCTGCATCCAACAAATGTTTTATTTACCTTCGCACCACTTAAAAATCTCATGGAAACAACAGTAGAAACCGCAAAGCAGCTTGGACTGCTTCCAGACGAATTTGAATTGATCAAAACCATATTGGGCAGGACTCCAAATTTCAATGAAGTAGCTGCATATTCGGTAATGTGGAGTGAGCATTGCAGTTATAAAAACTCAATCAAGTGGCTGAAGACTTTGCCTCGTGACGGAAGCAAGTTATTGGTAAAGGCAGGTGAAGAGAATGCAGGACTTGCTGATATTGGAGATGGCTATGGGGTTGTTTTTAAAATTGAATCTCATAACCACCCTTCGGCAATTGAACCTTTTCAAGGGGCCGCGACAGGAGTCGGTGGTATTCACAGAGATATTTTTACCATGGGTGCAAGACCTATTGCCGCTTTAAATTCACTCCGGTTTGGAAACATAAATGATGCAAAAACACAACACTTGTTAAAGGGTGTTGTATCAGGTATTGGACATTATGGTAATTGCTTTGGTGTACCGACGGTTGGTGGTGAAGTATATTTTGAAAATTGTTACCACACCAATCCGCTTGTTAATGCAATGAGTGTAGGTATAGTAAAAGTGGGACAAACAGTGAGTGCAACTGCAGAGGGAATCGGAAATCCTGTTTTCATTGTTGGTTCAGCAACAGGAAAAGATGGTATTGGTGGTGCATCTTTTGCTTCTGCTGATATCACTGAAGATAGTGCACAAGATCTGCCGGCAGTTCAGGTTGGAGATCCTTTTCAGGAGAAAAAATTATTAGAAGCATGCTTAGAGGTTATTCCAACTGGAGCATTGGTTGGAATGCAGGATATGGGTGCTGCTGGAATTATTTGTTCAACAGCAGAGACCAGCGCGAAAGGTGGCGTTGGAATGATTATTCATTTGGATAAAGTGCCCATGCGTCAGCAAAACATGAAAGCATGGGAGCTTTTGTTGAGTGAAAGTCAGGAGCGAATGTTGATGGTGGTTCACAAAGGAAGAGAGAGAGAAGTGTTGGATATTTTTGAGAAATGGGATCTTCCATGTTCTGAAATTGGTGAGGTGACAGGAGATGGATTGCTCAAGTTTTATATGAATGGAGAGTTGGAGGCAGAGCTTCCTGCAGAAAGCTTAGTTCTTGGTGGAGGTGCTCCAGTATATGATCGCGCCTATGAGCGCCCTGCTTATTTTGATAAAATAGAGGCTTTTGATGCTGCGTCTATTGCTGTTCCATCAGATTTAAAAAAGGTTGCAGAAGCCATCACTTCAATACCCAACATAGCAAGTAAGAAATGGATCTATACCCAATATGATAGCATGGTGGGCACTGGAAATTCATCAACCAATCAACCAAGCGATGCTGCAGTTGTATTGGTAAAAGAAACCGGTAAGGCATTGGCTATTACAACAGATTGTAACAGTCGCTATGTGTATGCAGACCCTTATAAAGGAGCAATGATTGCAGTGAGTGAAGCTGCAAGAAATATTGTTTGCAGTGGTGGTGTGCCTTTGGGCGTAACAAATTGCTTGAACTTTGGTAATCCTTATGATCCACAAGTATATTATCAATTTGTACATGCAATTAAAGGAATGGGAGAAGCATGTAAAAAGTTTGATGCACCTGTGACAGGCGGAAATGTTAGTTTCTACAACCAGCATCCCGAGGGTGCTGTTTATCCAACTCCAACTATTGGGATGGTTGGTGTCTTGGATAAGGTGGAAGATAAAATGACATTGGGTTTTAAACAAGATGGAGATCTGATTTATTTGATTGGGAACTCTAGAAATGATATCAACTCTTCAGAATATTTGCACAAGTATGTTGGTGTTGAGTATTCTCCAGCACCTCATTTTGATCTTGATGAAGAGCATGCTTTTCAGCAAGTAATTTTACAGCTGATTGCAAACAAACTGGTTGAATCAGTTCACGACGTGAGCGAGGGGGGATTGTTTATTTCAGTACTGGAGAGCGCATTTGCTGGCTCCCTTGGATTTGAAGTTGCACAACAAAATTCAGCAATTCGTTCTGATGCTTACTGGTTTGGAGAGGCACAAAGCAGGGCTGTTGTTTCAGTAAGAAAAGAAGACCAATCAAAATTTGAAAGTCATCTTTCATCAAAAGGAATTGCACATGAATTGCTTGGGTCAGTCAAGGGTGTTGGGGTTGTTGTAAATGGAGAAAACTGGGGAACTCTTGAGCGTTGGAAATCACACTATGATGAAGCGATTACCAAAAAGATGGTCAAGTAAAAAGTTACTTTACTTCGAATAATATGATTTCAATATCAGCTTCGCTATTAAGTTCAAGTTTGTGTTTTTTATTTGGTGCCAGATAAGAATAGTCAGTTTCTTTAATAATTGATTTTTGACTTCCACTTGATTTAATTCTTAAATCTGGTCCATTTAATAAGATGGCAACAATTGGACCCCTGTTTTTAATCTCAAAACTTGGATTGTTCCTGGATAATTTTATCCGGTAGCCCGCTGCTTTGTCTACTGTAAAAATGGTATCACTTGATAAAGGCGACCAGGTACTTGAATTGATTGTATTGAAAGGGTTTAGGATTTCTACATCGTAGGCAAAAATTTCTTCATGGGGTCGGGCTGCAACCCTGTGTATTGCAGGCGCCGCAGCAAATGACGAATACCAGGCATAACCTTTCGGATGATTGGGATGTGTCCACCCTTCGCCCAACACCTGATTGTCATAGTTGGCAGGTTTAACGAAAACAAAGCAAGATGGAGTAGCATGAATATGATAAAGACTGGTGTCTTTGTCCATGATTCTTGCTTGAATAATCTGCAGGTAATTATTGGTATATACTGGCTTGTGACGAGGTTCTTCATTTACCGGAACAGGAGTTTGTCCACATACTTTATAAAGTCCCGCACATATCATTAAAAATATGAATAATGTCTTTTTCATGTTTCAAATTTATGGTAAGTTTGTACGACCTCCGGAAGTTTCTATAATTACTTTAGTTGGTCCATTTTTTATTTTATTGTGGGACCATCATCAGCCTGTGGGTTTGATTTAAAAGATTAACGTATGACAAAGTACATTTTCGTGACCGGTGGGGTTACTTCATCGTTGGGTAAGGGCATTGTATCTGCTTCACTAGCTAAATTGTTACAAGCGCGTGGATTTAAAGTAACCATCCAGAAATTTGATCCATACATCAATGTCGATCCAGGAACCTTAAATCCTTACGAGCATGGCGAGTGTTATGTAACAGAAGATGGTGCTGAAACGGATCTTGATCTTGGTCACTATGAGCGCTTTTTGAATATTTTTACGACTCAGGCAAATAACGTTACGACTGGAAGAATTTATCAGTCCGTTATCAACAAAGAACGTGAAGGCGCCTTTTTAGGAAAAACAGTACAGGTTATTCCTCATATAACCGATGAAATCAAGCGAAGAATGCAATTGCTTTCTGCATCCGGTTATGATATCATCATTACTGAAATTGGTGGAACTGTAGGCGATATTGAAAGCCTTCCTTTCATAGAGGCTGTACGTCAGTTGCAGTGGGAGTTGCCTGAAGGTGACTGCCTTGTTGTTCACCTCACCTTGGTTCCGTATTTAAAAGCTGCAAAAGAGTTGAAGACCAAGCCTACTCAGCACTCTGTTAAAATGATGAGTGAAAATGGGGTACATCCAGATATTATTGTTTGCAGAACAGAGCAGCCGCTGTCAAGAGAACTGAAAAATAAAATTGCATTGTTCTGTAACGTAAAACCTGATTCAGTTATCGAAGCTGCAGATGCAAAAAGTATTTACGAAGTTCCTTTGCTGATGCAACAAGAGCAACTGGATATAATAGTTTTGAAAAAGCTCAACATTACCTGGTATCCGGAGCCGGACCTTACCATCTGGAAAGGGTTTTTAGAAAAACTATCCAATCCAAAGTCCAAAGTAACAATAGGCTTGATTGGTAAATACATCGAATTACAGGATGCTTATAAGTCCATTCTTGAAGCCTTTATTCATGCAGGTGCAATGAATGAATGCAAGGTGGAAGTTGTCGATATCCATAGTGAGTTTATTACTGCTGACAATGTGCATGAAAAACTTCAGGGCTTGAATGGATTGTTGGTGGCACCTGGTTTTGGTCATCGTGGTATTGATGGTAAAATCTTAGCTGTAAAATACGCTAGAGAAAATGGTTTGCCATTCTTTGGTATTTGTTTGGGTATGCAAATGAGTGTAATTGAGTTTGCAAGAAATGTACTCGGATTAAAAGGGGCACACTCAACAGAAATGGATCCTCAGGCAGCAGATCCTGTAATCGACTTAATGGAAGCTCAGAAAACAGTAACAAGCAAAGGTGGAACCATGCGTTTGGGAGCATATCCTTGTAAGATTGAGCCTGGAACCTTGGCATACAAGATTTATGGATCTGAAATGATCTCAGAACGTCATAGACATCGCTGGGAATTCAACAACAAATACCTTGAGGCTATGCAAGCAGCAGGGTTAAAAGCAAGTGGAATTAATCCTGAGACCAACCTTGTTGAGATTGTAGAAATACCCACTCATCCTTTTTTCATAGGGGTTCAATATCATCCCGAGTTAAAGAGTACTGTGGAGAATCCTCATCCTGTTTTTGTTCATTTTGTTAAGGCCGCATTGGACTATAAAAACAGCAGGGTGAGTGGAGATAAATCCCTTGCTCCAGAATTGGTTTAATGAATGGTAGACTTTCCCCTTAATCAACAGACTTCATAGGTAATACTTACCTTTAACGCTCAATTGCATCAATCATGAAATTTGACAAGAATTCGGTAATCGGTTTTGTTTTGCTGGCAGGTTTATTTATGGGGTATTTTTATTTTACCCGTGTGGGCCAATTGGAATTGGAAGCCAAACAAAAACAAATCAGGGATTCACTTGCAGCGCTTCAACCTGAAATAAAAGATACAGCTCTTGCAGTTGTTGGTGGTGATACTGCTGTAGTGGTTCCACAAGGCACTCCGGGTTCTTTTGTTCAAGAGGGTAAAATTCAAGAGCAAATAACTGTTTTAGAAAATGAATTGGTCCGTGTTTCTTTCTCTAATAAAGGAGCAAGACCCGTTGCAGTTGAGCTTAAAAATTATGTTTCTGCAGATAGTCAGCAAGTAAAATTGATTTCAGGAAACTTCAATCAATTTTCTTATTTGGTGAATACTGGTGTTAATCAAACCACATCGACTGAAGACTTATATTTCAGTCCATCAGAAGTTGTGAAAAACCCAACAGGTGAAATATCCCTAGTCTATTCACTAAAAGATTCTACAGGCAGAATGCTTGAACATCGCTATGTGTTGAAAGCAAATGAGTACATGTTTGGCTTAAATATAGTGAGTGAAGGAGCAGATAAATTATTTACCAACAATACGGTAAATTTTTTATGGCAGCTGCAAGCTGATCAACAAGAGCTGGATATACAGACAGAGAAGAGAGAAACTCAATTGGGACTATACGGTGCTGACGGTTTTGATTATTTCACCATGAGTGATGGTTTGAATGAACAATGGGATGAAGGCGTTAAATGGTTAGGTGTAAAGCAAAAGTTTTTCAATACCACCGTTATTGCAGAAAATGGTTTCAAGTTTGCTGAAATCAGCTGCAAAGTACCAGACGATTCATTGAAAGTTGTGGCACAAACTACAGCTAATTTAAAGTCTGTCTTTCCTGCATCCAACAAGGCTAACATTGGTTTGAATTTTTATGTGGGTCCCAACGACTATGCGTTGTTGAAAAAGTATAAGCTTGACTTGGAAGATATGGTCAATCTTGGTCAGGGTTTTTATGCCTTTGTTAAATACATCAACAGATGGATTGTATTACCTGCATTTAGTTTCCTGGAAAAGAATGTTGCTAGTCTTGGTTTGGCTATTGCATTGTTAACCATTTTCATCAGGCTACTTACTTCTCCACTTGTATATACATCTTATGTAAGTGGTGCAAAGATGAAAGCTTTGCGTCCTGAGCTTGATGTGTTAAAAGAAAAATTCAAGGATGATCAGCAAGCATTTAGTATGGAGCAAATGAAATTGTTCCGTAGCGCAGGTGTAAATCCTTTAGGAGGGTGTATACCAGCCCTACTTCAGATTCCAATTTTCTTTGCCTTGTATAGTTTCTTCAATTCAAATATAGTTTTACGAGGAGAAGATTTCTGGTGGGCTAAAGATCTTTCGTCATATGATGCTGTTTTAACTTGGGGATTCAATATTCCTGGTTTGGGTGCCCATCTTTCAATGTTTACTATTTTGGCAGTTGTAACCAGTTTGTTGATCTCAATCTACAGTATGAGCATGACACCTGATCAGGGTAATCCTGTTTTGAAGTACATGCCCTATATTTTCCCCATCTTTATGTTGGGTATCTTTAACAGTCTGCCTTCTGCCTTGACATGGTATTATACTGTATCAAACGTAATTACTTTATTGCTTCAATTTGTGATTCAGAATTATATTATCGATCATAATAAAATTCTGGCTCAGTTAGAAGCCAATAAGAAAAAGCCAAAAGAGAAGTCTAAATGGCAAGAGCGTTTAGAGCAGATGCAAGCGACCCAAAAGAAAGTGCAATCGATGCAAGATAAAGTCAAGAAAAAATAAGACTATGCGTTTATCTTTATTCATTCTTTTTTTGGCTATGACTTCAGTTGTAGTTGGACAAAAAAGATTGTCTGAAGGTAGCCTTGTATTCTCTGTAGTAACTACCAAAAAAGATCTTATTGTTGGAGATACACTTATTGCTCAACATTTTTTTAAAGGTGTTCACAGCAGAACAGAGATATCTGGTGTTGCCGGAAGTTCGGTTACTTTATATGACAGCCGAGAAGGATTAGGCGCCATTGTTCGTGAATTTGGTTCGCAGAAAATTTTGATTCCATTAGACACTTCATCATGGTCTGACAAGAATGCTTGGTATAAAGCAAGTAGCATAACATATGCTAATGATGAACAGAAGATATTAGGCTATGTTTGTAAAAAAGCATCAATAAAATTGTTAGAGGGCGGTCAGTTGGAGATATGGTTTACACCTGAGGTTGTATTGGATAATAATGATACTGAATTTCAAATGGGAGATATACCTGGTTTGGTCTTGTCATATGAATACATCAAGGACGAAATGAGGGTAATTTATATGGCCACTGGTCTTAACTATGATCCAGTTCCTATTCAAAAGTTTGAAATACCCAATGCAGGATACAGGATATTAAGCTATCGGGATAGTAAAAAACAGTTTTAATTATTGTTGAGGCTTTTCTGGCGTCTTGAACCTGTGCAAGGCAGATTTTGTTTTGTAGGGAAGAACGTAAGTGATATTACCTTTTTGGTATGTAATGATCGAGTTCAATGAATGGTCTTTCCCTGCTTTTCTATAACCAAAAGAACGATTATCGCGGTAAGTATAACCAGAGCTCAGGCTGAGACTAAGGTTCTTTTTCATGTTGGAATAAGCTGCTTTCGAAGACTTTGACTTACTAACAATGCCATCAACGGCAAAAACCGTTAAAGAGACAAACAGCAATGCAGCTAGCGCAATTGCGCTTTGACTGAACGTATTTAAGAATCTTTTTTGGGTTTTCATTAAGACAAAATTAACATTTTTTATTAAAATACCAACATTTGTCGTGTTTTTTGCTAAAATGTAACGAATTGAAAAAGAATTTATTATTGAGTAAGACCATTATACTGTCTTAATCATTAAATTACAATAACCCTCAATACATGGCCGAAAACCCACGTTTCTCCGAAAATGATGATTTGCAAGAGCTGCTTACCGTTTACGAAAAGCTGCTTTCAGGCAATGGATCAGGTTTTCTAAGTGAAGAATCTTTTGAACGTATAATTGATCATTTCGATGATCAGGATGCACTCCCCAAAGCCATGGAAGCTGTTGAAATCGGAATCCTTCAGTTTCCTTATTCATCTACATTATTGGTTAAGAAAGCAGATCTGCTCATTGCTTCACGGCAATACAAAAGAGCATTATCCCTTTTGGATAAGGCAGAGATACTTGATAAAAACGATATTGATATTTTTATTCTTCGCACGGATGCTTATTTGGCTTTGGATATGCAGGAGAAGGCAGTCGATTTGCTGCAGGAAGCTATACAACAATTTGAGGGAGATGATAGAATTGATTTGTTGTTTGAACTGGCAGATGTGTATGATGATTATGAAGCCTTTGAAAAAATATTTGATTGTCTTAAGTTGATATTGGAATACGATCCCAATAATGAAGAAGCTTTGTATAAGATTTGTTTCTGGACAGACTTTACTGGCCGAAATGAGGAAAGTATTCGCTTGCACTTGAAAATAATTGAGGACTTTCCCTATAATGATCTTGCGTGGTTCAATTTAGCAGCTGCATACCAAGGGTTGAAGCTTTTTGAAAAAGCAATTGATGCATATCAATACGCCATAGCCATCAATGAAAAATTTGATTATGCCTATAGAAATATGGCAGATGCGCAAATGAGATTGCATCGTTACAAAGAGGCAATTGAAAGTCTTGAAAAAGTAATTGAATTAGCGAGACCAGAAGATTTGATTTATCAGGCAATTGGATACTGTTATGAGAAAATCAGAAATTTTGCACAGGCAAGATTTTATTACAGAAAAGCATCGCATTTGAATCCAGATAATGCAAGGCTATACATTAAAGTAGCTACTACCTACATGAAGGAAAACAGGTATGTCCAGGCAATAAAATACCTTGATATGGCCTTGCGCATTAAGCGACTAGATCCAGAGTTTAATTTGGTCATGGGCGAGTGTAATATGAAATTGGGCAAATACAAAGATGCTGTTCATTATTTTCTCACCGTTGTTCAATCCAAGCCCCGTAACCTTAAAGGATGGGAAGCCTTGATTCGTTCTTTGTTTGAAGCGGGACAATTTTCAGAGGCTGGAAAACAGATTCAACAGGCAAGACTCAGAATGGGAGAGAAGCCAGTCTTGTCCTTTTATGAGAGTGCTGTTTTGTTGTCTGAAGGGAAAACAAAGCTTGGTTTTGCATTGCTTGAAAAAACTATTGAGGCTTACCCTAAGCAGCTAAAGTTGTTTTTGAAACTTTATCCGTCTGCAGTTAAATTTCCTCAGGTAGTGGAAATGCTGTTAAAGTCAAAACGCAGAAGACATTTCTAGTCAATACCTTTTTCAATTGTGTAATTTATACATGGTTTCGTATTTTTGGAGCCTAATATTTTCCCAAGCATGAATTTCAATTTAACTCAAATGCCTGCTCGTCTTGCCAAGCCAAGAAAAGAGGGGATTACGATGGTGATGGACAAAGGTCTAACACTGGAAGAAGCAAAAAACTTTATTGAAAATGCTGTCCCGCATGTAGACATGATTAAGCTTGGTTTTGGAACAGCATATGTTACACCTAGGTTAAGAGAAAAGATTGAGCTGTATCAAAATGCTGGAATACCTGTATATTTTGGTGGTACATTGATGGAGGCATTTCTTATCAGAAATCAGTTCAATGATTATATTTCTTTGTGTAAGGATTATAATATTTCCTATATGGAAGTAAGTGACGGGTCTATTGTTATTCCACATACAGAAAAATGTGGTTATATTGAAAAATTGAGTACGATAGGTACGGTATTGAGTGAAGTGGGAAGTAAGGATGCTGCTCATATCATACCTCCTTACAAATGGATTGAATTGATGCGTGCAGAATTAAATGCTGGTGCTACATATGTAATTGCTGAGGCAAGAGAGGCGGGTAATGTTGGTATTTATAGAGGAAGTGGAGAAGTAAGAGAAGGCTTGGTTCAAGAAATACTTACGCAAATTCCAGGTGAAAAGATTTTATGGGAAGCGCCTCAAAAAGCACAGCAATTGTATTTTATAGAATTGTTAGGTGCAAATGTTAATCTGGGCAATATTGCACCAAGTGAAATCATAGCATTGGAAGCCATGCGCATAGGATTAAGAGGAGACACTTTTGAGCTTTTTCTTAACAAGTGAAATTTCAAAAATGACTAAATATGGCTTGATTGGTTTTCCACTGAGTCACTCTTTTTCTAAAAAGTATTTCACAGAAAAGTTTGAGAAAGAATCAATTTCAGAACATGAATATGATTTGTTTCCGATTGAGCAAATCAGCGAACTGCCTGATCTTTTAAAGACAAATCCAGATTTAAAAGGGTTAAATGTTACAATACCTTATAAAGAACTGGTAATTCCATTTCTGGATATTCAATCGCCGGTTGTACAAGAGATCAAGGCTTGTAATTGTATCAGTATTCAGGATGGGAAATTGATTGGTTACAATACTGATGTGATTGGTTTTGAAAAAACTCTTGAAAGAAAATTGTCTCCTCATCATCAAAAGGCTTTGGTATTGGGTACTGGAGGAGCTGCAAAGGCAGTGCATTATGTGCTGCGTAAAAAAGGTATTCAGTTTCTTGAAGTGAGTCGTACACAAAAAAAAGGGTGTATAGATTATGCGGCAATTGATCAGCAGCTCTTGTTGTCGCATACTTTAATCATCAACACAACTCCACTGGGTATGTATCCACATGTGGATGAAGCGCCAGATCTTCCATATTCTTTTTTAACGGAACAGCATTATTTGTATGATCTTGTTTATAATCCTGCAAAGACAAAGTTTTTGTTGGAAGGGGAGCAAAGAGGTGCTGTAATTGAAAATGGTTCAGATATGCTGGTTATTCAGGCAGAAGCTTCTTGGGAGATTTGGAATCAAGGTTAACTTATATACCCCTTTGCCAACTTTGCTAGTTCCGACTTTAGCGTTTCTGGAATGGATTTTACTTTTCTTTCATTGTAGTCAAAACAAACCATGTTGGTCCTGATGTTTGCTGCTGCAATAGTATTGCCTTTTCTGATAGTTTTGATTTGGTAATAACATTCAAAAGCAGCTCTTGTGGGTTCGGTGATCGACAAATGAATTTCTATGGATTCTCCAAGAAAAAGTTCGCACATGTATTCTACATGTGCTTCTGCCAGGATGAGTCCGTACGGACCAAATTTTAATTCTGAACAACCAAGTGTTTTTAAAAACCGCATTCTAGTTTCTTGTGCGAATAGCAAGAATCTTTCGTTGCCAACATGTCCTCCATAATTAATATCTTCTTCCTTTGCTACAATCACTGTAGTAAAGCAAACAGGTGTTGGAATTGTAATTTTGTTTTTGGCCATAATGCAGGAGGACGTTCTATTTCACCGAATCAAGAATTGCTATAGAGTCTTTTGAGGAAACCTTTGGGCTATCAATTACAGCAGCTTTGATGCCTGGTCCGTTAACCGCATTTTTTAAAGAGTCTCTGAAGGACGGGCTGAAAAGTGAGAGGGAAATTACTGCTACAGCAGCTGCTTGAAAAGCATATTTTATCCAGGCACTTGCTTTTGCATATTTGGTGCGGATGGGTATAATTTTCGCTTGATCAGCATTTAATTTTTGTGCAATCGTTTCCCAGGTGGTTTCGGGTGGACGTTGTTCAAAATCCTGCAATTGTTCCTTGATTTTATTATTCCATTCCATGTTTGTTTTTTTCATGGTTTTTGATCTTTTCCTGAAGCCAGGCTTTTGCTCTTGCGAATTGCGATTTGCTGGTTCCTTCGCTGATTTTCAGCATCTCTGCAATCTCTTTGTGCGCATATCCTTCTACAGCAAAAAGGTTAAAAACAGTTCTATAGCCATTTGGAAGCTCACTGATCATTTTCACAATATCATCTGCAGCCAATTTATCGAGAGCTGTCAAGTCTCTATCAGTAATTCCTTCCTCATGTGCTTCTTTTATTTCATAGGTGTCGTTTTTCTTTCTATAATGTTCAATGGCAGTATTTACAAAAATTCTCCTTAGCCATCCTTCAAATGCTCCAGTCCCTTTGAACTTGCCTAGGTTTTGAAAAACCTTTACAAAGCCATCCTGTAAAATATCTTTTGCTTCCTCTTGGTCGTGTGTGTATCTCAGTGCAATACCATACATTTTTGCTGAATACTTATCGTACAGCATTTTCTGCATGGCTGCATTGTTTTGGAGGCAACCATTAATAATGTCGTAATCATCCAGGAATTGGTTGCTTGACATCTAAAGATTATTTACTTTTTTTTCTTGATCCATAAGGAAGTCGACCATTTTTGCGACTGCTTTTTTACGGTGACTGATTTCCGCCTTTATCTGTTGATCCAATTCTGCAAATGTATATTGATATCCAACCGGAACAAAAATCGGATCATAACCAAAGCCGTTATTTCCTTGAGCCAGCAATGATATTGTACCATGACATTTACCTTCAAAAAAATATTGCTCTCCATCTAAAATCAGACAGATGCAAGTAGTGAAGCAAGCTTTTCTGTTTTCTTTACCATCAAGTGCAAGCAATAGTTTGTGGATATTGTCTGATGCATTTGCTTGCTCACCTGCATAACGAGCAGAAAAAACCCCAGGAGCTCCATCAAGTGCTTCTACTTCTAAACCGGTATCTTCTGAGAAGCAATTTTCATGGGTCATGTTGTGAATTACGATGGCCTTTTCAATTGCGTTTTCCTTTAAGGTATGGTGAGGTTCAGGTATATCAATTAAAATGCCTGCTTCTTTTAATGTAATGATTTCAAATTGTTCTCCTAGAATCAGTCTGATTTCATCTGCCTTGTTTTTGTTGTTGGTGGCAAAAATAATTTTCTTCATCAGGGGAATAGTTGTTTAAGTTTTTGCCAGAGTTGTATTTTAAGTTGTTTATCGCTTTCCAGTTCACTCAAAGGAGGAGCATGTAGATATTGTATGTTTTGATAGGCTTGTATCTGAAAAACTGGGAAATGAATGGGAAGGCCTATTGAAGCTGGATCTACACCAAAAAGAATGATTTTTTTGGGTTGATGTTTTTCTATTAATTCTTTTAAGTTGTTTTGGTTGAGGACTGATCTGCTGAATACAGCTGTTTCGTTGAGATTTAGTTTACAAGCATTTAAAATAGCCTGCAGCAGTACATGTTCATTAGAGGGGAGATCATTTTGTGTATGGTGGTGAAACACCAGTACATCGAGTAATGCTTGAGTAGATTGTTGTGTAGTGTTGTTGTTGGCTGAAGAGGATAAGTCGACTAAATAAGTCTCTTTAAAAAGTTCAGTCAGCACGAAGTTGTGCAAAATGGTATTTTCTGATTCGGCCATGGCTTCACATTCCTTTGTAAATGCCCATTGATTTTGTTTCTTTGCACAAAACTAGGTTTATGCAGTTCATGGACACGATAAAGATAACGAAAGCCCCGACATCCAAAAAGATGTCTGTGGATTTCAATAATTTGGGATTTGGTAATTATTTCACCGACCATATGTTTGTAGCAGATTATAAAGATGGGGAGTGGGTAAATGCAGAAATCGTTCCATACGGACCAATTTCTTTTGAACCAGCTTTGTCGGCCATCCATTACGGGCAATCTATATTTGAAGGAATCAAGGCTTACAGGATGAAAGATGGCAGTTCAGCCATTTATCGTCCTTTTGAGAACATGAAAAGATTCAATCGTTCAGCTTTGAGAATGGAGATGCCTGAGGTGCCAGAAGAACTTTTCATTGGTGGAATGAAGAAGTTGTTGGAGGTAGAAGACCAATGGATCCCACATGAACTGGAACACGCAATGTATGTTAGGCCGTTTATGTTTGCAACAGATCAGGTCATGCGCGTGATGCCTTCAACAACCTATAAGTTTTATGTGATTTTGAGTCCAGTTGGCGCATATTATGCAGCTCCCATGCGCCTTTGGGTAGAACAGGAATATGTGCGAGCAGCACCTGGGGGTGTAGGAAATGCAAAAACTGCTGGAAATTATGCAGCTTCTTTGCATCCGTTTGCATTGGCCAAGAAAAGAGGGTACGATCAGGTTTTGTGGACCGACGCTAATGAACATAAATATGTACAAGAATGCGGGACAATGAACGTTTTTTTTCTGGTTGGGGGTAAGCTTTTGACACCAGGATTAGAATCAGGTACCATCTTGGAAGGCGTAACCCGCGACAGTGTTGTAAAAGTAGCAGGAGATTTGGGAATAACGGTAGAAGAAAGAGAGATTTCTATAGATGAATTGGTAGAAGCTTATAAGGCAGGTGAGTTCACTGAAGCCTTTGGCTCAGGAACTGCTGCCACAGTAGCCAAAATTGAAGAGATCAATTATAAGAATTTTATCATGACATTTAACCCATTGAATCAACCCATCGCTGATGCCCTAAAACAAAGGCTCACAGAGATAAGGGATGGTATCTTTCCAGACACCCGCGGGTGGATGGTAAAGGTGGGTTCATAAAAAGGGACAAAAAAATGGTAAGGAGTCGTTTGGATTTTGAAAATTTACTCCTACCTTTGCCGTCCCGTTAAAAAAAGGGTAGAATGCCTACAATTCAACAGCTCGTAAGAAAAGGAAGAGAAATCATCAAGTCCAAGAGTAAGTCTAGGGCTCTAGATGCTTGTCCACAACGCCGTGGCGTTTGTACACGTGTATACACAACTACACCTAAAAAGCCTAACTCAGCATTGAGAAAAGTGGCAAAGGTGCGTTTGACCAATAAGATTGAAGTGATTGCCTACATCCCAGGTGAAGGTCACAATCTACAAGAGCACTCTATCGTATTGATCAGAGGTGGTCGTGTTAAGGATTTGCCGGGTGTACGTTACCACATTGTAAGAGGTAGTTTGGATACTGCTGGTGTGAAGGATCGTAAGCAGAGCAGGTCTAAGTATGGTACCAAGCGTGAAAAGGCTAAAAAATAATAATTAAACATCGAAACCTACATAGATGAGGAAGTCAAGAGCAAAAAAGTTACCCTTAGCGCCAGATCCAAAGTTCAACGATACCTTGGTTACACGTTTTGTAA
>CAZVYI010000033.1:0-3244 GCA_964631755.1 uncultured Sphingobacterium sp.
GAATCCCTCTCTCTCCGCCAAAAAATCAAATGCCCCTTCATGGGGCATTTTTCGTTGATGGAGCGTGGAAAATTTATTTTCCAAAGCGACAGCAATGAAAAATGATGAGGGGCGAAGCCCCGGCATTTGTTTTTTGATGCAGCCTCCCCAAAGGGATCATGCAATAATCCCTATCACTTAAAAAAGTTTTTATATAGTCTACTAATTTAGTAGATTATTATGTATCTTTGTAATTCAAATCAGATTAATTCCAGTAACCTCTTGAATTAAAAAACATTTTATGAGTTTAAGATTAGGTGATATCGCCCCAGATTTTAAAGCAAAAACCAGTATTGGTGAAATTAACTTCCACGAATTCTTAGGAGATAGCTGGGGAGTACTCTTTTCACATCCTGCAGATTTTACTCCTGTGTGCACTACAGAGCTAGGCAAAACAGCTGCATTGCAAGAGGAGTTTGCGAAAAGAAATGTAAAAGTATTGGCATTGAGTGTTGATGGTGTAGCAAGCCATCAAGAATGGATCAAAGACATCAATGAAACACAACATGTAAATGTCGGATTCCCCATCATTGCTGATGAAGACAAGTCGATTGCAAATGCATATGGCATGATTCATCCTAATATTTCAGAAACTTTTACAGTGAGATCTCTATTTGTAATTGGTCCGGATAAAAAAATTAAGTTAACGATTACCTATCCTGCATCAACAGGAAGAAATTTTGTTGAAGTTTTACGAGTTATTGATTCATTGCAATTAACAGCTAATTATAGTGTGGCTACTCCAGCCAATTGGGTTGAAGGTGAGGATGTAATTGTAGTACCTGCTGTTAAAACAGAGGATGCTCTGGTAAAATTTCCAAAAGGATTGGATATAGTTAAACCTTATTTACGCTATACTCCTCAGCCAAATAAATAACTTTCTAAAATAATTGATGGTGGACGCTTCTGTCAACAGTGTGTCACTGTAGAACCGAGTCACCATCATTTTTTTTCAATTTCACCTCTTTTAGCAACTCATCCAAATCCAAGTATTTTGAGGCAACCTCTTTTTCACTTCATCCAAATTATAAACATTATCATATAATGAATTAATTGCCCTTTACTATGGGGGCGACTTCCTTACCAATCAATTCAATGGTTTCCAATAATTTTTCATGAGATAATTCAGCAGTATCCAATTGGAAAGTCAATCTGGATATTCCACCTAAAGCTTTTGAATGTCTAAGAATTTTTTCAGCGACCTCTTCTGCTCCTCCAACCAGTAATGCGCCTGTGGGGCCGACTTGCCCATCAAAATGTGCTCTGGTAGTAGGAGGCCATCCTCTTTCTTTTCCAATTTTTGTCATGCTTGCTGCATAGCCTGGAAAAAATTCTTCATGTGCTTGTTCAGTCGTTCTGGCTACATAACCCAGTGAATGCAAACCGACTTTTAGCTGATCCAAACTATGGCCCGCTTTTAAACCCGTCTCTCTGTAAAGATCAATCAATGGTCTAAAGCGATGTGTTTCACCTCCAATAATCGCAACCATCAAAGGCAAACCCAAAGCACCTGCTCTTGCAAAGGACTTGGGTGTACCACCAACTCCAATCCATACCGGAAGTTTTTCCTGATGTGGTCTTGGATAAACAGCTTGGTTATTCATTGGCGGCCTGAAGCGCCCCGACCAGGTAACGAATTCCTGATCTCTTATTTTTAATAGCAAATCAAGTTTCTCAATAAACAATTCATCATAATCATCAAGGTTCAAGCCGAACAAGGGATAAGCATCAATAAAAGATCCGCGACCTGCAACCAATTCTGCTCTTCCATTTGAAATCAAATCCAAAGTTGCATGGTTCTGAAATACCCTTACCGGATCAGCAGCACTGAGCACAGAAACAGCAGTACCTAATCTAATATTTTTAGTTCTTGCTGCCGCAGCCGCAAGTATTAAAGTAGGGGCAGAATCCAAAAACCCTTTTCTATGGTGCTCACCAATGCCAAAAAAATCCAATCCAACTTCGTCAGCATAGACCATTCGATCCAATAATTCCGACATGGCAACTGCATCGTTGGCTGTGTGTTCATTGTTCCCGCTCATGCGAGCTGCAAAACTATCTATCCCTATTTCCATTTTACTCATCTTATAAGGCATAAAGGTACATTCAAAAGGGATTTCATAATTTCACCTTCAAATGAAAGCTTTAATCGGTTTCCAAGATGGTCAGTTTATAGATCTGAAAGACATGCATCTACCTGTTGCCGACCTCGGAGTACAAAGAGGATATGGCATATTTGATTTTCTGAGAACCAATGGCAAGCATGCAGTTTTTATTAACGATCACCTCGATAGATTTTTTCATTCAGCTTCAGCGATGTATTTGACTGTTGATTACAATAGAAATCAGATAATTGAAATCGTGAATCAACTTATTCATCAAAACGAACTGCTTTACAGCGGCATAAAAATTTTATTGACCGGAGGCGACTCAACAGATGGATACACAATCACAAACCCAAGACTCTGTATATTTCAACAAAAACTACAACCACCACCCAATCAAATTCCGGAAAAAGGAATTCACTTAATTTCCAAAGTCTATCAAAGACAGCTTCCGGAGGTGAAGACAACCGACTACCTCATGGCAATTTGGTTACAACCATGGCTCAAAGATCAAAAAGGTGATGATATTCTTTATTGCAATGAAAACAGTATAACGGAATGTCCCAGATCCAACATCTTTATGGTAACACATGAAAATGTAGTTGTTACCCCAAACGAAAATATGCTTTGGGGAATAACCAGAAAGAAAATTATTGAAATAGCGGATTCAATTGGTATTACAGTTGTTCAGAGAAATATCACCCTTGATGAATTGTATAAGGCCAAAGAAGTCTTCATCAGCAGCTCGACCAAAAGAATCCTGCCTGTTGAAAGAATCGACCAAAGCTATACTTTTAGCACAACATCCAACAGTGTTACTCGACTACTCTGGGATGCTTTCCTTGCTCATGAAAAAAGCATTTGTCAATAAACTACGCCTTAGGACTTCCTTCAATCTTGATTGTCCATGCATATTTACAAGGCAAATCTTTGGGCCATGCAATATGTAAGGTACCATTTGCATCTGCCTTTACATTTAAAGGACGTTTAACGCCTAACATATAAACTTTAGAACCTGGCTTCATATTTACATTAGTCAATACCAACTCTCCTTCTACTTTTTTAGTTGCAATAGCATAAACAATGTTCCCATCTTTGCT
>CAZVYI010000033.1:3344-17572 GCA_964631755.1 uncultured Sphingobacterium sp.
CCCCAGGAATCGTTCATGGTCATGCAACTTTCCCAATCTGTATCAGAAGTCCCTTCTAATATTTCCTGTTCCGGAGTACCAAAATCACCTGCTGCATTTTTATACAAATTCATTCCTTGCATACCTGCCCTTCCTTTTCCTACTCTGTTGTTAATAATCAAATCAGGTTTTAAATTTCTCAAATAATTATACAAATCTCTTCCCTGTTCTTCTGTCCATTCTGGTATCCACTCACCATCGAACCAAAGTACTGCAGGATCGTATTTCTCAACCAACTCTTTCAATTGGGGTTTTAAATATTGTTCTCTGTAACGAGCAAAATCAGGATTTTGGGTGTTTTGGTGCGTATACTCCTTTTTACTCTCTGCATCTGGTTCGTGCCAATCCATAATGGAATGGTAAAAACACATTTTTATTCCAGCTTCTTTGCAAGCATCAGAAAGTTCTTTTAGGATATCTCGTTTAAAAGGCGATGCATCAATAACATCGTAATTGCTGACTTTACTATCCCACAAAGAAAAACCATCGTGGTGTTTAGAGGTAATGACAATGTATTTCATTCCTGCATCCTTTGCAATACGCACCCATTCTTTTGCATCAAATTGAACGGGGTTAAATTGTCGGACATACTCTTCGTATTCAGGAATAGGAATATTTCCAGTATGCATAATCCACTCTCCAACACCTTTTACATCTTTACCTTTATACTCTCCAGCCGGAACAGCATAAGCACCCCAGTGGATGAACATGCCGAAAGTCGCATCCCGCCACCACTGCATGCGTACATCACGATCCTGCGTTGTTTCATTTAAAAAATCTTTCTGTGCCTGTGTAAACAAAAAGGACACTAATAAAATGGCAATCAATAGAACTCGCATAAGTTATATTTAAAAATAATTAAGGCTTGACTTTTGTATAACATCCCAATTCTGAAAGTGTAAGACATACTGGCGCCTCTATCCTAATTCGAATTTTTGTTGAATGCAATGTTTTGTCCATTGCAATTATTCTACACGCACCGACAGAAGTAGCATTCGCGACTTCCTTCCATTTTCCATTTTCAAAATTTTCAACAGTCACTTGTTCAATACGTTGACCCAATGGAATATATTCTCTTAAACGAATGAAATCTATCGCTTGTGGCGATTTCCATTCAATAGTAAAATTGGCTTCCTGAATCTCATCCGAACTCGCCCAATAGGAGTTCCAATTATCGTCAATCAAATTAGAAACTGCATAGTTCTTTCCTCGTTCATTGGAGGCTGTCAATTTTGCAATCGACAACAAATTATTTTTAAACGTTTCTTTAATTAAAAAACCAAATCCCTTAAGTGACCTTACATCTTCATCAGCCAACAAACCAGAGGTAGTCGGCGCAATACCCAAATCCAATGCTGCTCCCCTTCCAACACTCTTCAAATAAAGATCGAATAACTGTTCTGGTGTTTTTACTTGGTCCTTTTGTTCTGGATGCCAGAACCATCCTTTTCGCAAAGGCACATCACATTCTGCGGGAACCCAAGATTTACCATTTCTTGTGCCAAATGGATTTTGTTCTTGGTCCAAGTTACCTGGAAAAGCCTTGCTCTCTCCTTTTGCCGGTACTGGTGTGAAAGTCGACCACGAAGTTTCTCCCGCAAATCCACTCTCATTGCCTACCCACCTCACATCCCAACCAATATCACTGAAAAGATTTGCCATGGGCTGTAAACTTCTGGTAAGCTGCCAGGTTGTATCCCAGGCATAATAAGTATTGCGGTCTATTTTGCGGGTGGTTTTTGCTCCTCCGTAGTATCCATCTCCTCCATTTGCCCCATCGTGCCAAGACATGAACAATTCTCCATATTGGGTATACAATTCTCTCAATTGTTCGCGGTATGCCTGCACATATTCATATGTGCCATACAAAGGATGGTTCCTGTCCCATGGAGAACAATAAACACCAAATTTCAAACCTGCTTTTCTGCAGGCCTGCTCAAACTCTTTTACCATATCACCCTTGCCATTTCTGAAAGGCGACTGACTAATGTTGTAGCTGGTTGTTTTTGTTGGCCACAAGGCAAAACCATCGTGGTGCTTGGCAACCAAAACCAATCCTTTTAATCCCCCATCTTTGAGTGCTGCAACAATCTTATCTGCATCAAAATTAACCGGATTAAATATTGCTGGGTTTGCATCCCCATACCCCCATTCTTTATTTTCATATGTAGTTGGAGTAAAATGAATCAAGCCATATTGCTCCGTTTCGTGCCATCTCAACTGACGTTCAGAAGGTACAGCACCATATGACTTTGGAGCTTCCTGGGCTAAACTATAAGAACAAGAAATAATCAGAATTAAAACAACCGAGAAAAGAGATTTCATATGTTGCAGCTTTAGAGAGATACTTAAATGTATTCAATTTAAAAGGAGAAATAAAATGTTTTTAAAAATACCTTTTAATTGAAAAAATTAAAATGGATTATGCTAAATTGTCTCTTACAAAAAATGCAATAATGTCTGCAACCCCTTTTCAATTAGCAAGTCACTATGTAATCGTTACCGGAGGTGCAAGCGGCATTGGCCTTTCAATTGTAAAGTTGTTTCACGACAATGGCGCAATTGTAGATGTGCTGGATTTGAATAAACCTGATGCTACTAAAATCAAAGAATTGGGATTATCAGATGAAACAGTTCAATTCCATGAAATAGATATAACGAACCAACAAAAGGTTAAAGAAATTGTTTCACTAATTTCTATCAAAAGGGGTATTGGCATACTGATCAACAATGCTGGCATTGCACATATTGGAAATGCAATAACAACAACTGCGGATGATCTTCAACGCATTTTTGATGTCAACGTAAAAGGAAGTTACAATTGCATGAACGCAGTATTACCTTTCATGGAAGAGCAAGAACATGGTGTAATTCTCAATATGGCTTCTATTGCTGCGACAGTAGGATTGAACGATAGATTTGCTTATAGCATGAGTAAAGGAGCAATTCTGTCCATGACGCTCAGTGTAGCAAAAGATTTTATCAAGAAAGGAATAAGATGCAATTGTATTTCACCTGCTCGTGTACATACTCCTTTTGTCGATGGCTTTTTAAACAAACATTATCCAGGTCAACAACAAGAGATGTTCCACAAATTGTCTCATTCACAACCGATTGGTAGAATGGGCAAACCAGATGAAATTGCAACACTGGCCTTTTATTTGTGCAGCAAACAAGCTTCCTTCATTACTGGTTCTGATTACCCAATTGATGGCGGTTTTATAAGATTAAACGGATAAACAATGAAACTATTCAGATTTGATAAAGCAGGTAGTATTGGCTTGGGTATGTTAGATGGAAATGGAAAGCACATTGACATCAGCAGCTTTCAAAGAGACTTTAATGAAGACTTTTTTGATAAAGATGGATTGAATGATTTATCCAATTGGCTTATTTCCCATGCGGAACAATGTGATGAAATAAAAGAGACGCCAAGATTTCTTTCTTGTGTAGGAAGACCATCGAAAATAATATGCGTAGGTCTTAACTATGCAAAACATGCCAAGGAAAGTAACATGGATGTCCCTAAGGAACCTGTTTTGTTTTTCAAGAGCACGACTGCCATGTGCGGCCCAAATGATCCTGTAATTATCCCTAAACATTCAGAGAAAACAGACTGGGAAGTAGAACTGGCTGTCATCATTGGCAAAAAAACCAGCTACGTTACTTATGAAGAAGCCATGCATAATGTTGCAGGCTATTGTGTACACAATGATTACAGTGAAAGGGCTTTTCAATTGGAAAGAGGCGGTCAATGGGTGAAAGGAAAAAGCTGTGATCATTTTGCTCCACTTGGTCCTTACTTCGTTACCAAAGAAGAAGTAAAAGATCCCCATCACTTGCATCTTTGGCTGGACGTAAATGGAAAAAGAATGCAGGATTCATCCACTGCCGATTTGATTTTTAATATTCCTTTCATCGTTAGCTATATCTCCCAATTCATGACCTTATTACCGGGAGACATCATCAGTACTGGGACACCTGAAGGTGTGGGTATGGGACAAAAACCAGTACCAGTTTACTTGAAAGCTGGAGATGAAATAAGACTGGGCATTGAGGGTTTGGGTGAACAGCACCAAATTGCGATTGCCCATGCGGATTGATGCGCACCAACATTTCTGGCAATACAATCCAATCACACAAGGCTGGATAAACGATGAAATGCGTATCCTCAGAAGAGACTTTACCCCAAAGGAAGTCCAAACAGAAATTGAATCCTTAAATTTTGAAGGTGCCATCGCGGTGCAAGCAGAAGAAACACTGGAAGAGAATTTCTACTTGAATAATTTAGCTGCTGAAAATAGTTTCATCAAAGGAATTGTTGGCTGGTTGAATTTACTAGACAAACATGCAGAACAAAAAATGCAGGATCTCAAATCCATCCAAAAGCTTGTTGGCTTCAGAACAATTACGCAAGGTGCACCAGATGAAAAATATTTAGGCAACCGACAATATATCGACAATGTAAAACTGTTGTCGTCTTACAACTACACATACGATCTGTTGGTGCATCATACTCAAATGAAGTCCTTGATTCGTTTTACTGATCAATTACCTGACAATAGGTTTATCCTGGATCATTTGGGCAAACCCGATATTAAAAATAAACAAATCAAAAACTGGAAGTCAGACATTAAAATACTCGCAGAGAACCCCAATATCTATTGCAAGCTAAGTGGAATGACAACGGAGTCTGATTATCAAAAATGGACTTACGATGATTTGTATCCCTACATGGAAATTGTAGCAGAGTATTTTGGTACAGACCGAATTTGCTTTGGCTCAGATTGGCCTGTTTGTCTTGTTGCAGGTTCTTACAATACTACCTATTCAGTTGTTGAAAAGTTCTGTCGACAGGTTACCCAAACAGAAAAAGAAAAACTCTTTGGCTTAAACACAAAAGAATTCTATAAATTATAGTCGCTTTTCAATAAACAAGCAAAAGAGCATGAACCTCAACCTTCAGGATAAAAAAATCATTGTAACAGGAGGAGCAAAAGGAATTGGCGCCGGCATCGTAACTGCGTTGGCAAAAGAAGGAGCATTTCCTTTGATCATTGACCGCGACAACAAATCAGCCTCGGAGTTGATCCAAAAAATCGGAAAAGGCGATCACTTGCCTGTAGATTTATCCAAGCCAGATATTTGTATACCTGCTTTAGAAGCGTTTTTAAGCAAACATGGCCAAGTAGACGGTCTGGTGAACAATGCTGGCATAAACGATAGTGTTTCTCTTGAACATGGCTCCTATTCGCTTTTTCTTCAATCCCTGGAGAAAAATCTTACACATTACTTTATCTCCGCAAAAACTGCACTTCCCTATCTAATCAAAAGCAAAGGTGCTATTGTAAATATTACATCCAAGGTTGCTGAGACCGGTCAGGGCAATACCTCTGGATATGCAGCAGCAAATGGTGGCAGAAATGCACTTACCCGCGAATGGGCTGTTGAGTTACTTAAATATGGTATCCGTGTGAATGCAGTAGTTGTGGCTGAATGTTTTACAGACATGTATGAAACATGGTTAAATGGGCTATCAGACCCCCAAGCAGTCATGGATAAAATAAAACAACGTGTGCCATTGGAAAAAAGAATGACCAGGGTGGATGAAATAGCTAATATGGTTGTTTTTCTTTTATCCGATTGCGCTTCGCACACTACCGGAGAGTTGATTCACGTGGATGGAGGATATGTGCATTTGGACAGGGCCATAGAATAAAATAGAACTAAGATGACAACCAAAAAAACTAACTATCTCTTACCCTTTATTTTAGTCACCACACTTTTCTTTCTTTGGGGAATTGCTAATAACCTAAACGGAATATTAATACCACATCTAAGAAAAGCATTGTTACTGTCTAACATGCAATCTACTTTTGTGGATACTGCAGTTTATTTTGCATACTTTATTGCAGCCTTACCTGCAGGTTGGGTATTGAAAAAATATGGATATAAAAAAGGCATCATTACTGGACTACTTATTTTTAGTGCGGGATGTTTTTTGTTTATCCCGGCAGCATTAACTAGAACCTATGGCTTATTCCTAACTGGATTATTTATCATTGGGTGCGGACTCACCATGCTCGAGACTGCTGCCAATCCTTACGCCACTCAATTGGGTGATGAAGAAACCGCAACATCTAGATTAAATCTTGCACAATCATTTAATGGACTAGCAGTTTTTATTGCCCCGCTAATTGGGACATATTTTATTTTATCCGGACAATCTTTTTCAAATACTGAATTAGATGCGATGTCCGAAGTTGCAAGAAACAGTTATCTAGATAAAGAGGCCCAATCGGTTATCCCTCCCTACAATTTTCTTGGAGGTTTTCTAACCTTGATTGCATTTGTTTTTATGATTTATAAGTTCCCTGAATTAGAACAACAAGAACAAGTGCAAAAAGGAAGTATAAAAACTGCATTGAAACATCTTCATACCCGTTGGGCTGTGATTGCACAATTCTTTTATGTTGGAGCGCAAGTTTGTGTAACAAGTTTTTTTATTCGTGTTGCCATGAGTGGCGGAGGTGCTGATGAATTAACCGCAGGAAAATATTTAAGTGCCTATGGATTGTTGTTCATGATTGGTCGATTTGTTGGAAGTGTTTTGTTGCGCTATATCTCTCCAGCCAGGCTTCTATCCATTTATTCCTTAATGAGTATTCTCATGTGTGCTGTTGCAATAAATACAGAAGGACAATATGTGGTATTGGCTTTAGGAGGATTAGGATTTTTTATGTCGATCATGTTCCCGACTATTTTTTCATTAGGGATAAAAGGTCTAAAGGAAGATACAAAATCCGCATCTTCCTTAATTGTGATGTCCATCATTGGAGGAGCAATATTCCCTGTGCTCATGGGCTATATTATCGACGAGAACAATGATAATATTCAAATTGGATATATCGTCCCACTCATTTGCTTTATCGTTGTATTGCTATTTGGATGGAAAGGACACAAACCGCAAAAAATAAATTCATGAAAAGATATTGTCTAGCCCTAGACTTAAAAGACGACCCAGAAGTAATCCGTCAATACGACATGTACCATAAAGATGTATGGCCAGAAGTACTGCAAAGCTTGGGAGATAGCGGGATACAAACCATGAGAATTTATAGAACTGGCAATCGTTTAATCATGCAGTTGGAGACCACGGATGATTTTTCTTTTGAGAAAAAAGCAGCCATGGATCTTGCCAATGAAAAAGTACAAGAATGGGAAACGCTAATGGGAGAATTCCAGCAAAGAATACCTTGGGCATCACCATATACAAAGTGGGTGATTACAGAGGAGGTTTTCCATTATTCAAATCCACCTCTGCCACTGTAAAGCTTGACAGGTTTAGTTAGCTGCAGTTCCAACACCGTCATGTACTTATCCTGTACTCCTTGAGGCACATCAATGTAAACCAATCCAGGAACTGGACTCCAGGAAATCTTTCCAACCACTTTATGTGAAAGCTGTTTCTCACTTCCAATGACTTTGATAGATTGAATGGCGTTATCCAATCCTTTTATCATAATCTGACCTGCTGTTTGTCCCTGTAAAAACAAATACAATTTTGTTGAATCTTTTGAGATGGTTGTAGGTCCATAAAAATGACCTTGTGGAATTCCAGCCAAGGATCCAAAAATTGCCCTCTCGTGCTTTTTGTTCCATTGTCCCAACTCCAGTAACAATTCTTTTTGTTCTTTGGGTATGGTTCCATCTTCTTTTGGTCCAATATCTAAAAGTAAATTTCCACCATGGCTCACCACATCTGCAAATAGCGCAATGATTTGTGATGGTGTTTTCCAGTTGGTGTCTTTGTGTTGATAGCCCCAATTGTTATTGATAGTCATGCACAACTCCCACCAATTGAATTTTGGTCTGCTAACTGGTACATTTTGTTCAGGTGTATCATAGTCACCATATCCCATCAATCTTCCATTGATGATTGCACCAGGATTTTTAGTCAACAAATTATTTCGCACTTTTTCGCTTTCCCATTCTTCAGCACTGTGTTCCCAATCTCCATCAAACCAAAATAGATCTGGCTTAAATTGATCCGCGACCTCATTGAGTTGTGCCTGGTAAAAATTTCTAAATCTTTGCCATCTTTCGGGCTGTTCTTTAATTACATATCGCATACTATCCTTCATAAATGCTGGATAATCAGGATGACTCCAATCAATTAAAGAAAAATAAGCGCCAGCTTTAATACCTTGTTTTCTCAATTCCTGGTAAAATGGCGTTAGTAAGTCGCGTTTTGCCGGAGTATTTTTCACGCTACTAAAATGTGATTGATTAGTATTCCAAAGTGCAACTCCGTCATGGTGTTTGGTTGTTAGCACAGCATATTTAGCACCAGAAGCCTTTATTAAATTCACCCAATCTGTCGGATCATATTTTGAAGCAGTGAAACCATTCAACTGTTTCATGTACGCTTCCCAGGTCATTTTTTTGTTGTAAAAAGCCCAGCTTTCATCTACTCCATCAACAGCGTAAATACCCCAATGAATAAAAATGCCCAGTTTAGCATCCTGAAACCAGCTCATTTTTGGAGCTATTGATAACGCATCTGTTTTTTGCTGTGCAATGGAACCGGAAAAATGTGAGACGAAAAAAAAAGCGATGAAAATTCGGGTAAAAAATGGCAAGCGCATAATAGATCATTTACATTGATCTAATATATTGATATTTTAGTTATTTACTTCTGGTTTTTCTTCTACACGTGTTAAATCTGCATAGTTGACTTGCAGTGGCATTGCACCTAAGTTTACAATTGCTTTCTTGCCTCTGATTTCAGAAAGCATACCGACTTTATTGTTTTGTGTCATCAGTACAAAATCACCGATTTTGGGTTCACCTCCAATTTCTCTATACTTTGAATCAAGTTTCTTTTTTACTTTTTCCTTAACCTGTTTTTCTTTTTGGTTGAACAAAAGTGCATGAAGGTTCTTCATCAGCATTTTTTTATCCTGTTCGTTTTCTGCCCTTCTCCAATCGTTTACAGTCTGCTTGAGCTTACGTTCCATGTCTTTGAGATAAAGCATCTTTTCTTCTGAGACCTTATTTTGGTGTTTGAGTAATTCCACTTGTTGCGCATGCTTTTCTTTGTCGATTTGCAAAGCAAGACTCTTTTTTAGCTGCTCATTCTCTTTGATTAATTTCTGAAGGTCTCTTTCTCTTATTTCAAGCTTTCTTAAATCCTGTTCTGTCCTGTTGAGTAACTTATCAAGAGTGAAATGATTTTCATCAACAAGTTGTTTCGCTCGATCAATCAATTCTTTAGAAAGTCCAATTCTTTCAGCAATGGCAAATGTATAAGAACTTCCAGGCTTGCCCACATTGAGCTTATATAGTGGCAGCAAACTTTTTTCATCAAATGCCATGGCGCCATTGATAATGCCTGTCGTCTTACTGGCCATCACTTTCAAATTCAGATAGTGCGTTGTCACTATCCCATATGCATGACGTTTGATTAACTGTTCCAGAAATACTTCAGCAAAAGCCCCACCCAGATTGGGGTCACTTCCGCTTCCCAACTCATCGATGAAGAATAAGGTTCTCCCATTTGCATCTTCCATGAAATATTTCATGTTTTTAAGATGCGAACTATAGGTACTCAATTCAAATTCGATGCTTTGGGTATCACCAATGTGAATCATCAATTGTTTGTAAATACCAAAGGTAGATTCAGGGTGTACAGGCACAAGCAAACCTGATTGTACCATCATTTGAAGCAAGCCTGTGGTTTTCAAACAAACCGTTTTACCTCCTGCGTTTGGTCCGGATATCAATAAAATTCTATTCTTTTCATCCAGTGTGAGATCAAGAGGAATCACTGGTTTATTTAATTTCTTGTTGTATAGCAACAACAATGGATGATAGGCTTTAACCAGTTTGATACCTGAACTATCAATCAACTGTGGAAGGTGTGCATCCATTTGTTGAGCCAGTTTTGCTTTAGCTCTGATGAAATCAAATTCACCCAATACTTCCATGTATTGTTTTAACAATGGACTTTGAAAGGACAGTTTGGCGGTCAGGTCTCTCAGAATTCTATACTCTTCTTCTCTCTCATCATTTTCAAGAGAATAGATGATATTGTTGATCTCGATAGTCTCTTCAGGTTCAATAAACGAGGTTCGTCTGGTATCACTTTCACCATGAAGAATTCCTTTTACTATTCTCTTGTGTTCTGCGTAAATAGCCAATACTCTTCTGCCATTAAGAAAAGATTCCTCTATATCTGCTATATAGCCAGATTTCTGCATTTTATTGAGGATCTTTTCAAATGTGCGACGCTGTTCATTTCTTTTTCGGTACAGTGACATCCGAATTCTGGCTAAATCTTCTGAGGCATTGTCTACAACCCTTGCATCCTCACCTATCACCTTATTGATTTCATCTGGTATCGACTTCTCAAAATGTGTTGTTCTCAGCACCTCGTATAAAGAACTACAATTATGGATTCTTTCGTCATCAAACCATCTGAAAATGCTTCTTATGTTTTCGGCAAGATTTCTAAATTGAATAAAGACTTCACCATTCAAAACTGCACCCGGAATGGATAACAGTTTTAATTCTTTTGAGAGGTTGAATACTTGATCATGTTGAAAAGTTTGTCCAGACGAAAGCAATTGAAGATATTGGTAGGACTGCCTCAGTTCCATTTCAATGAACTGTTTCTTGGTATGGATCCTCAGGCCTTCTGCTTTTTGTTTTCCATAGAGTGTCCTGGTCAGTTCAACTAAAAGTGCCCTCACCTTATCAAATTCCAACTGTATGTATGCCGATTCAGGATATAACCTCATGTTAAACCAAAGCTAAACTAGGTGCAAAAATAGTCCTAAAATCACTGGCAAAGCCAATTAGATTTAACTTAGGGCAAGAATAAAAACGTGACAAATGAAGAAAGCCATTCATCTTATCTTAGCATCCTTGTTTTTTCTGACAGCCTGTGGGCAACAAAAATCAAAAAAACAAATACCATCAACCCCCGTTTCAAAATCTAAATCGATGCATACAGAAATCATTACACTCGGCAATGGTTGCTTCTGGTGTACAGAAGCCATTTTTCAACAAGTAAATGGTGTCACCAAAGTGACTTCAGGATACAGTGGAGGACATGTAGAGAATCCAACCTACGAAGAGGTGTGCGAAAAAACCACAGGTCATGCGGAAGTATTGCAAGTCGAATTTGATACTACACAGGTTACTATTGATGAGATCCTTGAAATTTTCTGGCAGACACATGATCCTACCACCCTCAACAGACAGGGCAACGATGTAGGTCCGCAATACAGAAGTGTTGTTTTTTATCACAATGCTCATCAAAAGGAAAGAGCTGAATATTTTAAGAAAAAACTGGATGAAAGTGGTGCATTTGGTAATCCTATTGTAACAGCTATTGAACCTTTTACTAATTTTTATGTGGCAGAAAACTACCACCAAGATTATTACAATAAAAACGGCAACCAACCTTATTGTTATTTTGTAATTCGTCCTAAATTGGAAAAGTTTGAAAAAGCATTTAAGGACAAAATGAAAAAACAATAAATTAAGGCCATTAGATGACTAGATATATCCTTTTGATCTCGGCTTGGATGATTTCAATCAACACCCATGCTCAACTGAATACACAGGCAAAATCATACTCTTTACAAGATACCCTTAGAGGATCCTTAGGAGAAGGTAGAACTTGGTGGGATGTTACTCACTATAATGTTTACGTAGACCCTGATTTTAAAACAAAGACAATTGCAGGAAAGGTCGATATCCAATTTAAGATAACAGGCAAAGGTGATAAAATGCAGATTGACCTTCAAATGCCCATGCAATTGGATAAAGCAGTATTAAATGGCCAAGCCCTAAATTATACCAGAAATGGAAATGCATTTTTCATTCAAATGAATAGTGCATTACCAATTGGTTCAACCCATACTATTTCACTTTCTTATTCCGGAAATGTTCAGGTAGCAGTAAGACCCCCCTGGGATGGTGGTTGGATTTTTGCTCAGGATAAAATGGGAAGACCTTGGATGAGTGTAGCTTGTCAGGGTCTAGGAGCCAGTGTATGGTTCCCCTGTAAAGACCACCAAGGAGATGAACCAGATAATGGAGCAATATTGAAAATCAATGCAGCAGACAGTTTGGTTGCTATAGGAAACGGAAGACTGAAAAGTAAGACAAAATCTGAGAACGATAAAACAACTTGGGAATGGGAAGTAAAAAATCCCATCAACAATTACAATATCATCCCATACATTGGAAAATATGTTTCATTTGAAGAAACTTACGTGGGTGAAAAAGGAAATCTTGATTGTAATTATTGGGTAATCGATTACAATTTAGACAAGGCTAAAAAACAGTTTCAGCAAGTTTCTCCAATGCTCAAAGCTTTTGAGCACTGGTTTGGTCCCTACCCTTTTTATGAAGATGGGTTTAAGCTGATTGAGTCGCCACATTTAGGTATGGAACACCAAAGTGCTGTAGCATACGGAAATGGCTATCAGAACGGTTACAGAGGTCGTGACCTATCAGGCTCAGGCTGGGGTTTAAAATGGGATTTTATCATCATCCATGAAAGTGGGCACGAATGGTTTGGGAATAATATCACAACAAATGAAGTAGCTGACATGTGGGTACATGAAGGATTTACGAACTACTCAGAAACCATCTTTACCAATTTCCATTACGGAAAAGAAGCGGGTGATGCCTATGTACAAGGCACCAGAAAATTAATTGAGAATGCCTCTCCTATCATAGGGAAGTATGGCGTAAATGAAGAAGGATCCGGAGACATGTATTACAAGGGAGGAAACTTGGTCCATTATGTTAGACAGCTTTTTAATGATGATGAAAAGTTCAGATCTGCATTAAGAGAAATGAACAAAAGATTTTATCATAAAATCACAACTTCTGCAGAGGTAGAAAAATTCTGGAGTGAAAAAGTTGGAAGAGACTTATCAACTTTATTTGATCAATACTTGAGAGAAACAAAGGTTCCAACGCTTGAAGTTAATAGACAGGGTAACCATTTCAAATACAGATGGTCGGATTGTTTATCAAATTTCAATGCACCGGTGAGAGTTGAATTGAATAATGAAATGATTTGGATTTATCCTACAACAGTCTGGAAAGAATACAAATCAAAGAAAAAGGTTGAATCCTTAACTATTGATAAGAACTTCTATGTAGGTTTTTCTGAATTATATTAATCAATTGCTCATTTCGAGTCGACCAGATTTTACATACCTTCTTTTCCAATAAGGTTCATCCAGACTACTGATTACAACTCCCATTGAGGTGGAGGCATGTACAAATTTATTATTGGCCATGTATAAGCCGACGTGTGAGATACCCCTTCCAGTATTAAAAAACACCAGATCACCTTCTTTTAGTTCTTCCTTATTTATTTCGCGGCAGTAAGCAGCTTGTTCCCTGGAAGTTCTTGGGAGATCTAAGCCATATGCATAATTCGTTAATCCTTTTACGAAATTGGAACAGTCAATTCCTGACATTGTACTTCCACCAATACGGTAAGGAACAGACCACCATTGATGGATATATTCCACCAGCTTTTTATTGGTCATTTGTTCAACCTCAACGTCCAGAAGGATTGCATACCTAAAAAAGGTTGGAGAAATGTATTCAATACCTTTAAACCCATCCATAAAAACTCCACCCCCGTTTCCTTCACCATCTTCAATAATTCCTATTGCTGGTTCAATTGTGATTGACCTCAACTGGTTATTGGGGTTTATTGTTACCTGTACCTGATCAAAAAACACCTCATTTCCTTGTCCCCTCTGAGTATAAGTCACTTTTTTGAACAAGGAACAGGATTGAAGAAGCATTGCAAATAGAAAAATACCTGCAATTCTTTTAAAATACTTGTATATGGTCGGTTTTTTCATATTCGGGCTGTGGAAAACCACTTCCTTTATATTGTGGTTTATTTACGAAATTTGAATTTCCTATTTATCTGATGCCAAGGTTCTCACACTTACACGTTCATACGCAATATTCGCTCCTTGATGGTGCTTCAAGCATCCCTGCACTTTATAAAAAGGCAATGGATGACAACATGCCCGCAGTAGCCATATCTGACCATGGAAACATGTTCGGAGTCTTCCAGTTTGTTGCCGAAGCCTACAAAAACAGGGTTGATCCGAACGACAAAAATAGTCCTTTGAAAG
>CAZVYI010000034.1:0-16298 GCA_964631755.1 uncultured Sphingobacterium sp.
CTGAGTACTACGACTTACTCTATAATGGATAGATACAGTATCTTTGTAATATGATACTTCCGGTTGTTGCATATGGACATCCTGTTCTGCGTAAAATCAGTACTGATATTACACCAGAATATCCCTCCTTATTTCAATTGATAGAAGATATGTGGGAAACCATGTATAATTCCAATGGGATGGGTCTAGCAGCACCTCAAATCAATAAAGCAATCAGGTTGTTTGTTATCGATACAAAGCAGGTTTATGATAAGTCTGATGATGAATCGAAGGAAGACTTTAATGGCGAGGAAGGGTTTAAAAAGGTTTTTATCAATGCACATATTGTTGAGCTCAATGGAGAGCCCTGGACTTGTGATGAAGGTTGTTTGAGTTTACCAGGATTTAGAGAAGAGGTAAGTAGAGAAAGTGAAGTGGTATTAGAATATTGCGATGAAGCCTTTAATAAGAAGGTTGAAACATTTACTGGATTAAACGCCCGGGTCATCTTACATGAGTATGATCATATCGACGGCAAATTATTCATCGATCATCTTCCTTTGATTAAGAAGAAATTATTGAAGAAAAAATTAGAAGATATTAGTGCAGGAAGAGTAAGGCCAGGGTATAAGATGCTGTTTCCAAAGTAATGCAATTAGGGATTTGTTTGCATGTACTCTTGTAGTAACAACGTTGCTGCAATTTCATCAATGAATTCTTTTTTCTGTCTGTCCTTTTTCTTCATACCCATTTCAACCATTGCCCTGCTGGCCAGTTTAGAAGAAAATTGTTCATCCACCGGTACTATTGGGATTGCAGGGAAACTATTTTTTAATCTTCTGATGCAATGCAATACTGATGGGGTTGCATCTGTAGGATTTCCATCCAAGTGATAAGGAAGGCCAATAATTATTTTTTCTACTTCTTCCTTTGTTACATAAGCTTTTAAAAATTCGAAAAGCTGCTGGGTATC
This sequence comes from uncultured Sphingobacterium sp., assembly GCA_964631755.1. Lineage (GTDB taxonomy): Bacteria > Bacteroidota > Bacteroidia > Chitinophagales > Chitinophagaceae > Pollutibacter. The sequence goes on from CAZVYI010000034.1 coordinate 953, forward strand.
GACAGTGGTTAAGCCACTGGCTATAATCTTTAAGGGATCTGTAACAGCAAGTCCCGTTCTTTTTTTACCATAATCTATTGCCAGAATTCTTGCCATTGTTTAGAATAGAATTAAATCCGCTATAGCGAAAATAGAAAAAACAATGCTGGCAATTCCGTTTGATGTCATGAAAGCAAGATTTACTCTGCTGAGATCATTTGCTTTTACCTGACTTTGTTGGAAGATTAGCAATCCAATAAAAAGTGATGCGCCAATAGCATACAAGAAATGAAATTCAAATTGAATACCAGCTGCAACAACAAGAAGACTGGTTATCAAGTGTAAGACTCTTGAAACCGACAATGCTTTTTGTCTTCCTAATTTCGAGGGAATTGAAAAAAGACCTTGTGATGCGTCAAATTGATCGTCTTGCAAAGAATAAATTATATCAAATCCCGCTACCCATCCAATTACAGCAATAGAAAGAAATAATACTGATGGAATCATGGTCTCCGTAACAGCTATAAAAGCTCCTGCTGGTGCTAGCGATAGTCCTAGCCCCAATACAAGGTGACAAAGAGCAGTAAATCGCTTTGTATAACTGTAGCCAAGAATAACAATTAAGGCAATTGGTGAAAGTAAAAAGCAAGTGATGTTGATCAAGTATGCAGATGTGCAGAATAAAATTATATTGATGAGTGTGAACCTTAATGCGCTTCCTGCACTGATGATTCCACTTGGAATTTCTCTGATAGCAGTTCTGGGATTTTTCGCGTCAAATTCTCTGTCGAGGTACCTGTTAAAGGCCATGGCTGCATTTCTGGCAAACACCATGCAAAGCAGGATGAAAATAAAAACGGTGTAATTGGAATTGAAATAAGATTTTATGGCCAGCCATCCTTTTTCGCCATTGGTATTGAGGTGAAATACTCCCATGAAGAAACCAAGCAATGCAAATGGCATTGCGAATATGGTATGTGAAAATTTGATGAGCGACAAATAATTGTTGATCTTCTTCATGCGTGCTTCATTTTGTTGAATATGTCCCACAAAACAATACCAGCTGAAACACTGATGTTAAACGAATGCTTGCTGCCAAACTGAGGAATCTCAATAGCTCCGTTACAAGCTGAAATGACTTCTTCGCTCACGCCTTCTGCCTCATTGCCAAATACAAGTGCAATTTTTGAATCTTTGGAAGGCATAAATTGGTTAAGCGCAATGCTGTTATGGGTCTGTTCAACAGCATAAACCAGATAACCTTCTTGTTTGAGTTTATTGATCAATACAAGTGTTTCGGCAATGGCCTCCCAGGCAACAGATTCTGTAGCACCTAAAGCTGTTTTTTGAATTTCTCTATGCGGGGGTGTAGGGGTGAAGCCACACAAGTAAATTTTTTCAACCAAAAATGCATCGCATGTCCTGAATACACTTCCCACATTGTGCATGCTTCTAACATTATCAAGCACTACAATCAAAGGAGATTTAGCAGCATACTGAAACTCATCTTTTGAAAGTCGTTCCAGTTCGTCCATCTGTTTTTTCAGCATGGTGCAAAGATAGGGGCTCCCTTTTTTTCCTTTCAGAATAAAAGATAACTTTGTTCCCTATGCAAGACGGTTTTGAACATATTTTAATGGCGCTGCAGAACTGGCAGCCCAATACGCCAATAGAACTTGAAACGTTACGACAAGCAGGGAGCAACCGGCAATATTTCAGGGTTCAACTCAAGGATCAAACTTGTATCCTCACCAATAATCCAGGAAATATCCCTGAAAACAATGCCTTTATTGAGTTTACCAAACATTTTCAGGCAAAAGGGTTGAGTGTACCTGCAATGTTGTTTACACAACCAGACCAGTCATTTTATGTGCAATCTGATTTAGGTGATGCTTCTTTGTTTGATTACATCCAGAAAGAAGGGTTTTCTGATAACGTAAAAAGCCTTTTTAAGCGAACTTGTGAGGAGTTAGCTAAGCTTCAAATTTCTGGGGGTGAGGGATTGGATTACAGCAATTGTATTGCTACAAGATCTTTCGATAAACAAGCCATTTACTCCGACCTGCTGTATTTTCTCTACTATTTTGTAAGGGCATTGGATCTGCCTTACGATAAAAATCTTTTGCTGAACGATTTTGAATTGTTAAGTAGCTACCTGACGCAGGAGGAGCATCATTATTTTATGCACAGGGATTGTCAAAGCAGAAATATTATGATTAAAGACAATCAGGCATATTTTATCGACTACCAAGGAGGAATGCAAGGTGCTTTACAATATGATATTGCCTCATTGTTGTGGCAGGCAAGAGCACAGATGCCTTATGAATGGAGGGAAGAATTGGTGGATTATTATTTTGAACAGGTCAATGGTTTGTTAAAAGGGAAAATGAATAAATCGGATTTCCTGAACAACTATGATGGCTTTGTTTTAATCAGAATGTTGCAAACCTTAGGGGCATATGGATTCAGAGGCTTGTTTGAAAGAAAGCAACACTTTATAGCAAGTATTCCTTTTGCATTGAAAAACTTAAAATGGTTTTTGGACCATAAAGGATTACCATTGAGGTTACCTGCTTTGAAGAAAGTATTAGATGAGATTGTAGCAGATGATGTGCTTGCTAAATTTGAAACGGTAACAGCAACGGAAGAAAGTAAACTAAAGGTGAAAGTAAATAGCTTTTCATTTAGAAAAGGGATTCCCGAAGATGAGTTTGGTAATGGGGGAGGTTATGTTTTTGATTGCAGGGGAATTCTTAATCCTGGAAGAATTGAAGAATACAAGACCTTGACGGGAAGAGATAAACCTGTTCAGGAATTTTTACTCCATAAAACTGATATGCCAGGTTTCTTACAACATGTCTATGGGATTGTGGGCATTTCAGTAGAAGACTATTTGAAGCGTGGATTTGAAGGATTGACGATTAGTTTTGGTTGTACAGGTGGTCAGCACAGAAGTGTTTTTGCAGCTGATAGCCTTACTACTTTTCTAAAGGAAAAATATAAGGTGAACGTTGAAGTTTGCCATGTTGAACAAGAAGCAAAAAACTGGATCAATGAGCGGTATTGAGAATTGCAAAGCAATGATTTTTGCTGCAGGACTAGGAACAAGGTTAAAGCCGTATACGGATTACCATCCAAAGGCGTTGGTTAAAATCAATAGTAAATCTTTATTGGAAAGAAATATCGATTACCTAAGGTCTTTTGGCATCAAAGAGTTTGTGATAAATACATTTCATTTTTCCGGACAAATTCATCTTTTTTTATCGCGTTATCGCAATTCAGAAATAACTGTACATGTTTCTTATGAGGAAGGTGGTCCTTTTGAAACTGGTGGTGGATTGGCATATGCCTCTTCATTCCTAAAAGGGGAGAAAAGCCCATTTGTAGTAATGAATGCAGATATACTGACCAATCTTGATCTTGGAAAGATGTTTGAATACCATATCTCTCATTCTCCTTTGACAACATTGGCCGTTACTGATCGCGATAGCTCAAGAAAATTGCTTTTTAATGATAAAATGCAATTAAGTGGATGGAAGAACAACAAGACAGAGGAAGTAAAATTAGTTGATTCATCTACTGCTCTCAATAGTCTGCATCCTTTGGCATTTTCTGGAATTCATCTAATCGATCCCAGAATATTTGATTTCATGCCGGATAGTGGCACATTTTCTATTACTGATACTTATTTGTCATTGGCCGCTCAACATACCATCATTGGATATAACCATACCGGAGATCTAGTTTTGGATGTTGGTAAGCCAGCCTCCCTTGCAAAGGCAGAAGAGTTATTCGGCTAATATTTGTAAATTGAAGACAATAAATCAAACTATGAAAAAGATATTGTTGGTTCTGGTAGTATTGCTTATTATCATTCAATTCATTCAGCCTGAAAAAAATCTATCTCCTGCTAAAAGTGCTAATCATATTTCCAACAAATATCCTATCCCCGATGAAGTGCAAGTGATATTAGATAAGGCCTGTTATGATTGCCACAGTAACAATACCCGTTATCCTTGGTATGCCAATGTGCAGCCTGTTGCCTGGTGGTTGAACAGTCACGTAGATGAAGGGAAAGGGGAAATTAATTTTGATGAATTCTTGACCTATCCTGCAAAAAAAGCAAGGCACAAGATGGAGGAAGTGAATGAAATGGTAAAGGAAGGTGAGATGCCATTAAACACTTATACATGGGTGCACAAAGAAGCAGTACTTGGTCAGTCAGAAAAACTTGCAATAGCCAATTGGGCAGTTTCAACAATGAAGATAATTGAGGCTGAGCATAATCTAAAGCCTGAATAAGCCTACTCTTAATCGACTAAATGCAGTGTTACCCAATTCATTTTAAAAACCAGCGCCTAATCTTAAGTCCTGAGCGTTGTATTTTTTGGGAAGATCAACGGACTTTGATTTTGTCTGATATGCATATTGGCAAAACAGCACATTTTAGAAAAGCAGGCATTGCAATACCTCAACAGGTGTTTCAAGAGGATATGCATCGGTTGTTTCAGCAAATACATTTTTTTTCTCCTCAACGTATCATTGTTACTGGCGATTTATTTCATAGTGAAGCTAATCTTGAGCATGATTGGTTTTCAAATTGGCGAAGAGAATTAGCTGGAATTGATTTCATTCTGGTTAAAGGAAATCATGAAATTCTTCGAAATGATGTTTATCAAAATTTAGGAATTGAAATAGTGAATAAAGAGCTAGAGATAGCCCCATTCTTTTTTTCACATGACCTTATTGAGGAAAAGCTTGATGGTTTTTCTTTTATCGGCCATACACATCCTGGTATACGCATACAAGGAAAGGGCAAACAGTCGCTTGTATTTCCATGTTTTTATTTTACAAGTGACTATTGTATTTTACCTGCCTTCAGTAAGTTCACCGGTAAACATGTTGTTGATTTGCAGGTTGGAGAAACAGCATATGCTATAGTTGGAGCAGGAATAGAGCAATCTATTGTTGAAGTTATAGGCTAAAGTTGTTTGATCATTTTCTTAATGCGGTCTTCCAGTTTTTCAGACGACATGTTTTCTCTAAGTGAATCCACTTTAACGGGAAAGCAGAAAGGGGTAAGTTTATCCGGACGAGTAATGATGATTTTAGCACGCTCAATTCTTTTTAGCATCGCTCTTAGTCTTTGTTCTTCCATCTGGTCATTCATTACTTCTTGGAACGCTTGTCGCAATAAAATGCTATCTGGATCGTATTCCATAAACACATTGAACAACAATGATGCAGAAGATTGCAAGTGTCTTGCTTTCTTTTTCTCACCTGGATTGCCTTGAAATACAAGTCCACCTATTACAGCAATATCCCTGAATTTTCTTTTCGCCATTTCAGTGGCATTGACACCTTTTTGAATGGTTGCTGTCAGATTTTCACTTGTAAACAATTCTCTAATGTTCGTTTCATCAACTGGTATTGGCTGATCACTTAACAATTCAAAACTATAATCATTCATTGCAATTGAAAAGCTGATTGGTTGAATCTGACTGATTCTCCAAGCCAGTATAGTTGCCATTGCTTCGTTCACCAATCTGCCTTCAAATGTGTGCACAAATAGATGGTGTCCATCTTTGCTTTCAATGATCTCTGCCAATAATTCATTTTCCTTTGGTACAATCGATAGAGATGCTTGTTTCTGAAACAAAGGACTAAGTGCATTGAGTATTGGGTCTGTAACTTCTGCTTCACTGGCCTCTGATAGTTTCTTTCTTAACTGGGAACCGAGATTGGCAGTCATTGGCATTCTGCCTCCCATCCAACTGGGTACGATGGATTTCTTTGCATTGCTTTTTCTTACCAGGACAGTCATGTCTTTTATCGATACCAACTCAAGATTTTTTCCAGCCAAAGAAAAAACATCTCCGGGTACCAGTTTTGAAATGAAATATTCTTCGATTACACCAATATATCCTCCGCTCGACCATTTCACTTTTAACATAGCATCGCTCACAATCGTACCAATATGCATGCGATGTCGCATCGCAAGTTTTCTACTCATGATCTTATAAAGACCATCTTCATCACGCTCCACTTTCTGGTATTCGTCGTATTGTTGTAATGCATTTCCACCGGAACATATAAAATCAATGATTCTGCCCCATTCTTCATCGGATAATTCATTGTAGCAAAACGTAGAACTGATTTCCTCTTTTATTTTCTTCTGGTCAAATCCATCTCCTGTTGCCAGTGTACACAGGTATTGTATGAGTACATCATAACAAAGTAGCATCGGATTTTTTGCTTCCACTTTTTTTGTACCTATCGCATCTTTCAACGCAGCTACTTCTACCAGCTCTAATGAATGGGTCGGTAAAAAATAAATATTACTTTCCTCTCCAGGAGCATGACCGCTTCTGCCGGCTCTTTGTAAAAATCTGGCGACACCTTTTGGTGAACCAACTTGTATAACAGTCGAAACTGGTCTGAAGTCGACTCCCAGATCTAAGCTGGCTGTGCAAACCACGGCCTTTAATTTTCCTTCATGAAGTGCTTCTTCTACCCAATAGCGAAGTTCTCTGTCAATGCTGCCATGGTGCAAGGCCAAGGCACCTGCCAATTCTGGCGCAATGGAGAGCAGTGTATGGTACCACACTTCACTCATGCCTCTGGTGTTGATGAAGATGAGTGTAGAATTGCTCTCTTCAATAATAGGAATCAGTTTATGCGCCAGCTTGATTCCCAAATGCCCCGCCCATGGATATTGTTCTATCTCATCTGGGAAGATAGGAATGACATTTATTTTTTTATCGAGTTGCGCTGAAATGATGATTCCGTTTTTGGAATCAATGGTCTTTAGCAGAATGGGTGATAGCAATACATCTTTTGCTTCCTCCAGATTTCCAATGGTTGCGGATATGCCCCAGACCGTTGGTGTTTTATTTTTATTGCAATGGATGATTCTGCTGATGGCCAATTCTGTTTGTACACCTCTTTTTGAACCAAGGAGTTCGTGCCATTCGTCGACTACTATCAGTTCAAGATGTGAGAAAATGGTTTCGTGTGATTTCCCAGATAACAAAAGATGCAGACTTTCCGGAGTAATGATCAAAACTTCCGGTAATCTTTTCTTTTGCTTTTGACGCTCTGTATTGCTGGTGTCTCCATTGCGAATGCCAACGGTCCATGGAATTCCTATTTCACCAATTGCTTCTTCCATTGCTCTCCCTATATCTTTTGCCAGTGCACGCAAAGGAGTTATCCAAAGAAGCTGTAAGCCATTGTTTTTTTTCGACTGCCATTCATTGGGATGGTCATCCATGAACTTTAATACAGCACCAATAAAAACTGAAAATGTTTTGCCGCAACCGGTTGGTGCATTTACCAATCCACTTTTGTTTTCTCTGATGGCATTCCATGTTTCTACCTGGTATTGAAAAGGTTGCCAACCTTTGGCATCCATCCAATCCGATATGGTTTTGTCGTTTTTCAACATGTATTCATTGGAAAGTGGCGTTGAAAAAGTCCAACTTTAAAAGTCATTATTTCTCTTTGCCGGCAATTACAATAACGATTTCTCCTTTTACACCTTTTTCGGAAAAATGTTCATGTACTTCTTTAAGTGTTCCCCTTGCATTTTCTTCAAACTTCTTGGTGAGCTCTCTGGAAACACAGCATTGTCTGTCTTCTCCAAAATAGGTGATGAGCTGTTCAAGTGTTTTTAAAAGACGCATGGGGGATTCGTAGAGAATGATGGTCCTGCTTTCAGTAGCTAGTGCTGTTAAAACAGTATGCCTGCCTTTCTTGAGCGGTAAGAATCCTTCAAAACAAAAACTATCTGAGGGGAGTCCACTGTTGATCAAAGCAGGAACAAACGCTGTTGCTCCTGGAAGACATTCAACACGAATTCCTTCTTTGATTGCAGCTCGTATTAAAAAAAAGGCCGGGTCTGAAATGCCCGGTGTTCCTGCATCAGTTAGAAGGGCCATGGTTTTGCCTGCCAACAAATCAGCAACAAGACGCTCAGTGATCTTGTGTTCATTGTGCTGATGATACGGAAACATGCTCTTGCTTATTTCATAATGCTTGAGCAATACACCTGAAGTTCTTGTGTCTTCTGCAAGTATAAGATCCACCTCCTTGAGTACTGCAACCGCCCTAAAGGTCATGTCGCCTAAATTACCAATGGGAGTAGGAACAATATAAAGCATAAAGCTTTGCTTGGGGAATAGCGAAATTTAGAGAATACTGATTTCGAAATGTTCCATCACCTGATTGGCCAATAATTTAGTGGCTGCTTCTTCTGCAATCTTCTTTGCAGTTGCTTCGTCTGCCGCGTCTATATCCAAGGTGATTCTTTTTCCAATTCTAACATCCTGTACCTGGTTTAAACCAAGGTTGTGAAGTCCTCCTAACACTGCCTTACCCTGTGGGTCTAACAAATCTTTCAAAGGCATCACATTGATTGCAACAGTATACTTCATGAGAGCTGATTTTTGAAAAGCAAAGATACTAGAATATAGGTGATGAAAATAACCGGGACTGCCAGCCATCCCAGGAGAAGTATCATTGGGATAGAAGCTAATATTAAGATATACCTCGGTTTGTTATCAGAAAATCCAAATTTCTTAAACTTCAGGTTTAAAAGTGGAACTGTTGAAACCATCAGCCATGAGATCAATATAATTATGGCAAAGAGAAACCATTTGTTGACAATAACCAATTGAATGTTCATGGGATTATAGAGCATCAGTAAGGGCAGTGATGCAATGAGCAATCCTGCAGCTGGTACAGGTAGTCCAACAAAATGACCTCGATCTGTTGTATCGAGATTAAACCTTGCCAACCTCCAAGCTGCTGCCATAGGAACAAGCAATGCCGGTAACATCCAATAAAAAGGAGTATCCAGTCCGTCTGGTTCTGCAGCAAAAGAAATGCGTAGCAATTGGAAAAGGATGAGTCCAGGTGCAACTCCAAACGAAACCACATCAGACAAAGAGTCCAATTGCTTTCCCATTTCAGAAGTTGATTTCAATAGCCTTGCTACAAAACCATCAAGAAAATCAATTACAGCTGCAATCAGCAAACAAACAGAAGCCCACCAGATTTTTTCAGGTAAATATATTTTCCATTCCAGCCCATCCTGGTTGAGAATGGTCTCTCCTGTTTGCAATACGAGCACGATTGCAATGGTGCCCATGCATAGATTGAGCAGGGTAAATAGATTGGGGATTTGTTTCATACTTATTTTTTCATCAATTGCTCAATCTCTTCAGCCTTGATAGGAATATTTTTGAACAAGTCTTTGTTTCCTGTTTTGGTAATCCAGATGTTATTTTCAATACGGACGCCCATTTGTTCTTCTTCAATGTAGATGCCGGGCTCGACAGTAAAAACCATTCCTGGTTTAATGGGTTCTGTCTTGGTGCCTAAATCGTGTACATCAATTCCCAGGTGATGTGAAATACCATGATAGAGGTATTTGCGATAGGCCCTGTTATCAGGCGTCTCATTTTTGATATCCGATTTGCTGATTAAACCAATTTTTAAAAATGTTTTTGAAGCCTCATCTCCAACCATATCGGTATACTTGTTGATGGTGATGCCTGGTTTCAATAAACTTTTTCCATAATCATGTAAATGCAGACAAGCATTATAAACCTCTTTTTGTCTTTTGGTGAATTTGCCATTTACTGGAACAGTCCTGGTTAAATCGGCGCAATAACCACCATACTCTGCACCAAAATCCATCAAGATCAATTCTCCATCTTTGCATTGCTGGTTGTTGGCAATGTAATGCAAGGTCCTTGCTCTGTCCCCACCTGCAATAATAGAAGTATAGGCCGGCCCAGCTGAACGGTTCATCATGAACTCATGGTAAATCTCTGCCTCAATTTCATTTTCCCAAACACCTGGTTTGATAAACTTCAATAATCTTCTAAAGGTCTTTTCGGTGATATCAATCGCTTGTTGTAAAACAGCTACTTCAAGTGGTGATTTAATTGCCCTGAGGTCACGCATGACTTTTGCAGCACGCTTGTAATTGTGCAGCGGATAGCGCGACTTCATTTCTTGCGCATAGCGATAATCTCTTACTGCAAGCAGATTGGCTTTGCGATCATTTTCGTTTGTGTTTAAATAAATATTATCTGCAAGGTGTATCATGGGCTGAAGCAATCCATCCAATACATCAAGCCAAATAATAGTTTGAATACCTGACAGTGCAGTAGCTTCGTTTGCACGATGACGTTTGCCATCCCATTTTTCTTTTAATTCATTAGGTCTTACCAACACCAATACTTCTCTGTATTTTTTATCAGGATGATCGGGGAATAAAACAAGCATGGTGTCTTCTTGTCTGATGCCAGTCAGCCAGTACAAATCTGTATTTTGCTTATAGGGATAAAGCGCATCACCGTTGGAAGGGATCTCATCATTGCTGTTGAAAATAGCAATGCTTTTCTTTTCCATTGCAGCAGTAAATCTTTTTCTGTTGTCGATAAAAATTTGCGGATTGATGTGTTCGCTATGCATAGTCTTGTTTGTAAGTTGGATAAGTATTTAGATGGTCTAAATTAAATCAAAATATTTGCATTGCCACAAGAAGACAGCTGCTCTAGATCATGCCTTGTTCTCACATCATTCCGTCATCTGCAAAACTGAAATAACCTTCGTTGCTGACAATGATGTGGTCCAAAACTTGAATATCAAAAAACTTTGCAGCATTTCTAATTTTAAATGTGATTTCTTCATCCGCCTTTGAAGGCTTTAAATTTCCTGAAGGATGATTGTGGCAAAGAATTATACTAACTGCTTCTTCTTCCAAAGCTTTTTTTAAAATAATTCTAGGATCCGCAATAGTACCTGTCATTCCGCCAGAACTGATGATTTCAAAATGTTTGATTTTATGGGCACGGTTCAAAAACAAAACAGCAAATACCTCATGGGAGAGGTCCATCAACTTTGCCTGAAGAAAGCGCGCGACAGCATTGCTGCTGGTAATGGTTTCTGATTGCAGGTGCTCAGCAGCCTGACGTCTTCTGCCCAGCTCTAAGGCAGATTGAATGGTGACTGCTTTTGCCATTCCAATGCCATGGGTTTTCATCAGTTCACGTGTTGATAACCTGGCCAAGGCACCCAGTTGATGGCTGCATCGTTCGAGTAATTGCTTGGCCAGTTCCATTGCCGATAGGTTCTTTGTTCCATTCTGTATCAAGATGGCCAGCAGCTCGCTATCTGTCATTTGCAAGGGACCCTTTGCCCTTAGTTTTTCCCTGGGTCGATCATCGGGATTCCAGTTTTTTATCTGTGTCTTATTCATTTTTCGATAGCTTTTTAAAAGATGTTCATCACTTATCAACGTCCAATTCCTTAAACACAACTTTCATTATCTTCGTCGCACATTATTTTTATATGCAACGCGTAGGCCCATCATGTAAGATCTTCTCCGGTACCAGTTCACAGTACCTGGCAGAAAGGATTGCCGCCGCTTATGGCGGAAGTCTCGGAAAAATCAGTATTCAAAAGTTCAGCGACGGCGAAATCCAGCCAATTTTCCTCGAAAGTATTCGAGGGGATTATGTTTTCCTTGTGCAAAGCACGTTTGCACCAGGGGATAATCTCTTGGAATTGCTGTTAATGATCGATGCAGCCAAAAGGGCTTCTGCCTATAAGATTATTGCGGTAATGCCGTATTACGGATATGCCCGCCAGGACAGAAAAGACAAGCCAAGGGTGGCAATAGGGTCCAAAATGGTGGCGAACATCCTGACTGCCGCTGGTGCAGACAGGGTAATAACCATGGATTTACATGCCCCTCAGATCCAGGGGTATTTTGATATCCCGGTTGATCACCTCGACAGCTCGGCAATTTTTATCCCTTACATACGCGATCTTCAGCTGGAAAACCTTACCTTTGCGGCCCCCGACGTGGGAAGTGCGAACAGAATCCGTGAAGTTGCCAGCTATTTCAACGTTGAAATGGTGATATGCGATAAGCACAGAAAGAGGGCAAATGAAATTGCCAGCATGGTCGTCATCGGGGAAGTGGCTGATCGCGATATCGTTTTAATTGATGATATATGTGATACAGCTGGCACCTTGTCCAAAGCAGCTAAACTGTTGAAAGACAAGGGAGCACGCAGTGTAAGAGCCTTGTGCACCCATCCTGTTCTGAGTGGAAATGCCTATGTGAATATTGAGAACAGTGTGATGGAAGAACTGGTGGTTTGTGACACTATCCCTTTAAGGGGACAATCGTCGAAGCTGAAAGTCTTAAGTGTAGCCAACCTCTTCGCTTCAGCCATCAAGAACGCCTATGAAAACCAAAGCATCACCAGCTTGTTCATTCACTCTCAAATGAGGAATAAATAAGCCGGTTCAACAACGTCATTTTTAAACACTATATAATGAAAACGATTACAATCGAAGGACAATTGAGGACCGCAACTGGCAAATCAGCCGCCCGCCAGCTTCGCTCTCAAGGCATGGTACCTGGTGTAATTTACGGGGGTGCACAAGAGGTTAACTTTGTAGCTAAATCACTTGCCCTTAAACCATTTGTATATACACCTGACTTTCAGTTGGTGGAAATGCAAATTGATGGTAAATCTTACACCTGTATTTTAAAGGACCTCCAATTTGACAAAGTATCAGATGCATTAACGCATGTTGATTTACTTGAGTTGGTTGAAGGTAAAAAAGTGACTGCTACCATTCCATTGAAGTTTACAGGCGCTGCTGCTGGTGTAAAAGCTGGTGGTAAGCTGGAATTAAGGTTGAAAGCGGTTAAAGTAAAATGTCTTCCTAAATATTTGAGGGAAAACATTGAGGTTGATTTGACCAATTTGGAATTGAACCAAAACATTCGTGTTCAAGACATCAAAGCGGATAATTTTGAGATCATGAACTCACCTCGTATTCCAATCGCTTCCGTAACCATGACGCGTCAGTTGAAGCAGGAAGAAGCTGCTGCAGCTCCTGCCAAGAAATAAGACCAAAGTTTTATCTTTATAGCCCCATGATCATCATGGGGCTTTTTTTATGGAAAAATTTTTGATTGTTGGGTTGGGTAATATTGGGTCTGAATACATGCATACCCGTCACAATATCGGTTTTGATATTTTAGATGCTTTCGTTGCAAAGCACAATACATTTTTCAGCTCAGATCGTTTAGCAGATAAAGCCGAAGTCAGCATCAAAGGCAGAAAATTAATTTGTATTAAGCCGACTACCTATATGAACCTGAGTGGAAGGGCTGTTAAGTATTGGATGGATAAAGAGAAGATTGATGCACAACACATTTTTGTATTGGTTGATGAACTTGCTGTGCCCATCAATAAAATAAAAATAAAATCTGCTGGTAGTGATGGTGGTCACAATGGTTTGAAGAGTATTCAGGAGTTATTGGTCACCACACAATATCCACGTCTTCGTTTTGGTATAGGAAATGATTTTCCCAAAGGGAGACAAGTAGATTATGTTTTGGGAAAATGGTTTCCCGATCAATTGGCAGTGGTGAAAACTAAAATAGATCGTTCTGTGCTTGCAATAGAAGAATTTGTTCTGACAGGCATTGAAAAGACCATGGGGGCAGTCAACAATTTAGAATTTTAGGTGTCATACATTCTTTGTTAATTTGCATCAATCTAAATCTGAATAATGAAATTTCTTTGTATAGGTAGAAACTATGTAGAACATGCAAAAGAATTGGGTAATGAGGTGCCTGAAGAACCGGTGATTTTCATGAAGCCCAAAAGTGCTTTATTGCAAGCTAATAGTCCATTTTACTACCCTGAGTTTACCAATGAATTGCATTACGAGTGTGAAGTGATTTTGCGCATCAGCAAAAATGGGAAGTACATCCAGGAGAAAGCTGCAAAGAATTATTACGATGCTATTTCAGTAGGAATTGATTTTACCGCACGCGATATACAAAGTGAACTCAAGAAAAAAGGTTTGCCTTGGGAAAAGGCCAAGGCTTGGGATAATTCAGCAGTCGTTGGTGCATGGCAACCCATGTCTGTAGTGTCTGACAGAAAGAACATTACCTTTTCCATGAAAAAAAATGGTGATGTAGTTCAGTTGGGTAATACCAAAGACATGATTCACGATTTTGATAAGATTGTTGCATACGTATCCAACTACTTCTCTTTAAACATTGGAGATGTTATTTTTACCGGCACACCAAAGGGTGTAGGTGAATGTGTGGTAGGGGACGAACTGGAAGGTTTTCTGGGTGAGGCGTCGATGTTTAAGCTACTCGTTCAGTAAGCTTTATACTTTTTCATACTCGCACTTGTTTTTTTTGGTACTGTTGTTCAATTCCGCATGAAGTTTCGTAGATTGAATAAACACTCGCACTGCTATGCAACGCCAAGAATTACTCAATAAATTAAAGAGTCCCATTTGGTTCAGGTTATTCATGCTGACCTCCTTACCTGCTGCTTTGTTTGCAGGAATCAAAGTGGAAAAAGTCGATGAACAAGCATCGGCAATAAGTGTCCGCTACAGCTGGTTTTCAAAAAATCCATTCAAGTCCATTTACTTTGCCTGCTTAGCGATGGCTGCTGAGATGGCTTCGGGTGTATTGGCTCTTGTGCATACAACTGATAAACATCCTACTGTATCCATGTTGGTCTTCAATATGCAGGCTTCATTTCACAAAAAGGCTGTCGGCAAAATAATTTTCACATGCAACGACGGGGATAAAATTAAAGCAGCGGTTGAGCATGCGATAGCAACAGGGGAAGGTGTTACATGTGAAGCGCTGTCGCAAGGTTATGATGAGCAACAAAATCTTGTGGCGGAGTTTAGAATCACCTGGACTTTCAAACAAAAACAAAAAAAATCCTGATATGAAAATTGCATTTCACGGTGCAGCACGTTGCGTAACTGGATCTAAACATTTGTTGACACTGAATAGCGGAAAGAAAATATTACTCGATTGTGGCATGTTCCAGGGCATGGGCAAGGAGACGGATACACTCAATAGACATTGGGGATTTGAACCAAGGGAGGTGGATGTGTTGGTGCTTTCACATGCGCATATTGATCACAGTGGTTTGATACCTAAATTGGTGAAGGATGGGTTTAAAGGGAGAATTTATGCAACACCTGCAACGCGTGAACTCACTGGTGTTTTGCTGGAAGACTCTGCAGGTATTCAGGAAGATGAAATAAAATACATCAACAAGAAAAGGCGTGTAGAGGGACAACCCTTGTTGAAACCTTTGTATACAACAGAAGATGCTGAAATTGCAATGCACCTTTTCTCAGTTGTTGAGTATGGAGCCTGGCATAAAATAACTGATGATGTTGAATTATTGTATACAGACGCGGGTCATATCATTGGAAGTGCTTCTGTCCACCTGCGTATCAAAGAAAACAATGTAACGCGTCAGCTAACTTTCAGTGG
>CAZVYI010000035.1:0-2526 GCA_964631755.1 uncultured Sphingobacterium sp.
GAATAAAATCAAGTTTTAATGAAACCATTGAACCTTAAATCATTATTGCCTCATCTTGCAGCAGTAGGAATTTTTGTAGTAGTAGCGTTGGTTTTTTGCAAACCTGCACTAGAGGGAAAAGTCTTACAACAGAGTGATATCATACATTGGAAAGGCATGAGTAAAGATATTGCCGACTACAAAGAAGTAAATGGTCAGGCTCCTTTATGGACAAATAGTATGTTCGGTGGTATGCCAGGTTATCAAATTGCTACCAATAATAATAATGTTCTACCCTATTACGCTAATGAGGTTTTCTCCTTATTCATTCCTAAGCCATTTAGATTTTTCATTCTTGCAGCGCTTGGCTTTTATTTTCTTGCATTCGCTTTTGGTGTTAATCCCTGGATATCAATCATTGGTTCTCTAGGGTATGCCTATGCTTCATACTCATCCATTATAGTAGCAGTTGGGCACGACACTAAAATGCTTTCTATGGCCTATGTACCAGCACTGATTGGAGCCATAGTTTTGTTGTATAAACAGAAATATTGGACAGGCGGATTACTAACAGCCGTTTTTAGTTCTATTCTGATTTCACACAACCACTATCAAATTGTATATTATTTTTTAATACTGGCTTTAGTTCTTGGAATTGCTTTGCTTGTTCAAGCAATAAAACAAAAACAAGTTTCACAGTTTTTAAAACCAACTTTCATTGCCTTATTTGGTGGAATAATTGGAATAGCAGTTAATGCAGTTGTTTTATTTACAACCTATGAATATTCTAAAGCAACAATAAGAGGAGGTCAATCAGCAATCAATATCAAGGATACAACCAGGCAAGAAGCCAACAAGGGGGGATTGGATACTGCTTATGCTTTTGCATGGAGCTATGGTATTGGAGAAACCATGACACTCATGGTGCCTAATGTTTACGGTGGAGCGTCACAACTCTTAGGAGAGGATGCTAAATTGATTCAAACACTCAATGAAAAAGGAGTACCTGAACAATTGGGTAATCAATTGTATGGCGCCTTCCCTGCATATTGGGGTCCACAACCCAGCACTTCTGGCCCGGTTTATTTAGGAGCTGTTTTATGTTTCTTATTCATACTAGGAATGCTGCTGATTAAAGGTCCATATAAATGGTGGATTTTGAGTACAACCTTGCTTGCCATTATGATGTCTTGGGGTAAAAATCTTGCTGGTTTCAACACGTTCCTATTTGATCATTTGCCCATGTACAACAAATTCAGGGCACCTTCTATGATCTTGGTGATACCACAACTCACCATTCCTTTGATGGCTATATTGGCGTTGAATAAAGTTTTCAGTGGAGATTTAACAAAAGAAGAATTACTCAAAAAGCTTAAGCTGTCTGCATATGTGTCTGCAGGCATACTCGCAATAGGCGTAATGATGTACAGTAGCCTCGAATACAAAACCAGTAACGATAAGGCCATTCAACAACAGTTATCGACCATGGCTCAAGGTGACCCTTCATTTGGTGCCGATATCGTTAACAGTGTAGCAGAAGACAGAAAAAAACTCTTTGGAGACGACCTAACGCGTACAGCCTTGATTATCGGCATAGCTTTTATGTTGATTTACCTATACAACAAAGGAATTTTCAATAAAAATGCTGCAATTGCATCAATAATTGCATTAACTGCTTTTGATATGCTTGGCGTAAGCAGCAGGTACTTAAATGCAGAGAAATTTCTCGAACCAGAAGAATATGAAAATTCTTTTGCAACTACAATTGCTGACCAGAAAATTTTACAGGATAAGGATAGTCACTTTAGGGTATTTAATCTAACTCAAGATGTTTTTAATGATGCCATCACTTCTTATCACCATCGCTCAATTGGTGGCTATCATGCAGCAAAGCTGAGTATCTACCAAGACTTAATTGAAAATCAACTTGCAAAACAACCACTCAATCTTCAGGTATTGAACATGCTCGATACCAAGTATATCATTACAACAGACTCAACTGGCAACCCCTATCCTTCAGTTAATCCCGATGCATTAGGTGCTGCATGGATGGTAAACAACATCGTTTGGGCCAAAGATGCAAGGACAGAAATGCTTGCATTGGATTCTTTTAACGCAAAGACAACAGCAATTGTACAAGAATCATTTAAACCTCTGATCAATGATAAGATCATGAGCGACTCGATGGCTTACATCAAGCTCATTCAACCTGGACATGATACACTCAAGTATGAATCAAATGCGAGTTCAACATCATTTGCTGTCTTTAGTGAAGTTTACTACGACAAAGGTTGGAAAGCCTTTGTAGATGGTAAGGAACAGCCTATCATTAAAACGAACTATGCTTTGAGAGGCCTTTCTCTTCCTCCTGGTAAACATGAAATTGAATTCCGATTTGTACCTTCCTCATATTATAGCGGCTATGCAGTAACCAAATACAGCCAGTGGTTATTGATTTTATTTTTTATTGCGACTTTAGGCATCAACTTCTGGAACAAGAGAAAAACAAGCTAGAATGAACGGCCCCCTCATCAGCGTAATCATGCC
>CAZVYI010000035.1:2626-15927 GCA_964631755.1 uncultured Sphingobacterium sp.
AAAACATTTGCATTCTCCATTTTAGATATTGTAAAAGGTCTTTTCAAGATGCTGAAAAAAAAGCTGAGTAAATGACATACCGTTTATTCTTATTGAAGAGAAAAATTGAAAATCTATTTATTTTTCCTTTCATTTTGATTGGGAAATTAATCAGTAGATTTTATGTTAAAAAAGAAGATTTCCAGCTGTTATTCATCTTCCCATTTTACCATACAGGAGGTGCAGAAAAAGTACACTCTTTGATAGCCAATACTTTTAAAAACAAGAAAGTCTTAATTCTATTTACAAGAAAATCAAAAGACACGAGATACCTTGAAGCGTTTAAAAGAAGTGGTCATAAAATCATTGATATCTCAAAATATACCGATAATAAATTCTTGTATTGGAACAACCTGATATACCGAGGAGTTATAGCCAACATGGTAAATCAACAGAGTGGATCTCCAATAGTTTTTAATGGGCAAAGCAATTTTGGATACAAGTTATCTCCATGGGTAAAAAAAGAGATTGTTCAAATTGAATTGATCCATGCTTTTTCCTCGTTTTCCTGGATCAGGATACCTTTCATTAATTATTACGTCAAGACTGTTATGATCAGTCGATATGCAATTAACGAGCATAAAGAGCAATACCTTAAGCTTGGGATACCCGATAATGAAATGAATAAAATTCAATACATCACAAATGGTATTGCTATTCCACCAAATGTAACAAGGCCATTAAAGCAAGGCAATACTTTAAATGTTCTTTATGTTGGAAGATCGACTTCAGAAAAAAGAGCACATCTCATTGCTCAAATTGCTCATCAAGCTTCAATAAACCAGCTTGATATGAAATTCGCTATGGTTGGAGATCTAAAAGAGCATATCGAATCTGAATATCATCCATATATTCAATTCTTTGGACCAGTTAATAATGAAGAGGAGTTATTCAAAATCTATCAGAAATACGATGTTTTGATCATTACATCCTTACATGAAGGTTTTCCTATGAGTATCATGGAAGCAATGTCTGCAGGCTGCGCAATATTATCAACACCAGTTGGCGATATTCCTTATCATGTTAAACATGAACAAAACGGATTCCTGTTCAGCAGTTCCACAGACGAAACACTTATTAAAACAGAGGCGATTGACAATCTAAGAAAACTATTGAATCACCCCGCAGTACTTACTGAGATGTCCATCAAAAACCAAGAATACGCACAAAAAGAATTCGAATTGAGTATTTTTGAAAAGCGTTATCAATCTTTATTGAATCAAACAAAATAAATACGTGAAGCCAATCGCTATTATTGTGATTACCTATAACAGGCCTTCAGACATGTTGGCGCTATTGCACAATATTGCGACGCTTGACGATAAAGAAGAGTTGCTTGAAGAAGTGGTTATTGTGAATAACGCCTCAACTGCCGATTATACTGAGGTAGAGGAATACATAAAAAAGAATCCTACCCTACCAGTTCAATATATTTATTCCAAAGAAAACTTAGGTGTCGCCAAAGGAAGAAACTATGCAGTCACCCATGCCAAAGCAGAGCTACTGGTGATGCTTGATGATGATGCAGAGCTGGAAAACAAAAATGTCTTGAAGGCTATTTACAATACTTTTAGCAAAAACAATGCAATTGCAATCGCATCATTTAAAGTGAAGTATTACAGCACGCTAGCTATGCAGGTCAATGCATTCCCACATAAAAAATTCAAAGTAAAAAAAGATCTTCATTTTTTTGAGACCTATTATTTTGCTGGTGGTGCACATGCAATTAAAAAACAAGCTATGGAAGCCGCTGGTGGTTATCCGACTGATTTTTTTTATGGAATGGAGGAATATGACCTGAGTTATAAACTGATTTCAAAAGGATACAAAATTGTTTATACAGATGAGATTGTAATGTTGCACAAGGAATCACCTCTGGGGCGATCTCCTCACAAGGAGAAAATGAAGATGTTATGGTTGAATAAATCGAAAGTCGCCTGGAGATATTTACCAACCATTTATTTCATTACAACATCTATCATGTGGTCATTGGAATACCTGATGAAATCAAAATTTGACCTATTGGGCTTCTTCAAAGGATGGAACAATATCATTACAGCAATGCCTCATGAAAAAAGGGAAACATTAAATAGCAAAACCATTGATTATCTTAAGCAGTTGGATGCTAGACTTTGGTACTGATTAAAGGAACTGTTGAATTTTTTCCAAGTAGAGCTGCATACCTTCTTTCTTTTGCTCATCGAAATCGTAGGAAATATTCTTCTTATAATAGACTTCAAGATCTACTCCTATATCTCCAATAGCTGATACAACTTGATCAATATGCTGAACCCCATATCCTACAGCCTGATCAAAAGATTTGATAAATTCAGGTGACATATTACGTTTACTAACCCAAACTGCAAAAACAAATGGCAATCCAGTCATTTCTTTCCAATTCAACGCTAAATCATACCTAAATTTAGTTTTGCCATTTAACTTTAAGGCACGATCCCCAATGATCAAAGAGGCTGATTCTTGGCTGAACTCAAGCAGCTCCTGATCTGTTTGCGCTGGAACAAATTCAACATCTTGATGATAAAACTCTTTCAGCAAGAGTTTACACAGGAGAACGGAGGTCCTTGACTGATAATCAAGTTTTACTTTTTTCACGTCCTTGATAGGAACATTACTGTATAGACAAACTGATGCTACTTCACCTAATGCACCAATACAATAATCTGAGACCACCTGAACATTATCCAAATGCAGAATAGCAGCTACTGGCAGCAATCCAATATCGATTTTATCCTCCTGGATTGCTTTTACCAAATTAGCAGGATAATCCAGGGTAAGCTGAAATGGATATGAAAAATGCTTCTCATTCAAACCGAACAATAGCGGCTTAGTATTCAAATAACTCACTGCTCCTATCCTGATTTCCCGTTCCAATGATATTCTTGTAAATTTGCTGCAAGTTACACCAATTGAAGTCAACATGGAACTAAGTTCACTCACAGCAATTTCACCTATAGATGGCAGATACCGAGCGCAAGTGGAGGGTTTATCACCTTATTTTTCTGAATATGGGCTCATTCAATACCGCTTAAGGGTAGAAACAGAATATTTTATTGCCCTATCCAAGCAGAAGCTATTCAAACTTGAGAACAGCAGCATCAACAAACTCAAGAAAGTATACGAAGATTTCACCCCAAATACAGCCTTGGAAATCAAAAATCTGGAGAAGATTACCAATCATGACGTTAAGGCATTAGAGTACTTTATGAAAAAGGAACTGGATGCATTGGGACTATCTTCATTAAAAGAGTTTGTACATTTTGGACTTACCTCTCAAGATGTAAACAATACTTCTATCCCCTTGCTGTGGAAAGAGTCTCTTGAGCAAGTTTATTTTCCTGCATTACTCAACCTGACCATTCAATTAAAGCAGTTTGCAAAAGCATGGGATAAAATACCTATGCTGGCAAGAACACATGGACAACCAGCGTCACCAACAAGGTTAGGAAAAGAGATCATGGTATTTGTAGAACGATTAGAAAATCAGATCAAATTACTGGAACAGATTCCATATTCATGTAAGTTTGGTGGTGCTACTGGAAATTTCAATGCCCACGCTATTGCATATCCAAAAATCAATTGGGTGAGTTTTGCAAACAAGTTTTGTAATGATAAATTAGGACTACAAAGGCAGCAGTATACAACACAAATAGAGCATTATGATTTGCTGGCAGCACATTTTGATGGACTAAAACGCATCAACACAATACTCATTGACTTTTGTCGCGATATATGGACCTATATCTCAATGGAATACTTCAGACAGAAAACAAAAAAAGGAGAAGTCGGATCTTCAGCAATGCCACATAAAGTCAATCCAATCGATTTTGAAAATGCGGAGGGCAATTTAGGTATAGCAAATGCATTATTTGAACATCTCTCTGCAAAACTTCCAGTTTCAAGATTGCAGCGTGACTTAACTGACTCTACTGTATTGAGAAATATAGGTGTACCTTTTTCACATACCATCATTTCTATCAACTCTATTCACAAAGGTCTGGGAAAATTATTACTGAATGAAGATGCCATTAAAGCAGATCTTGATAAAAATTGGGCAGTAGTAGCTGAGGCAATCCAAACAGTATTAAGGCGTGAGCAGTATCCTCAACCTTATGAAGCGTTAAAGGAATTGACAAGAGGTAAAACTTCAATTGATAAAAAAGCCATTCACAGCTTCATCAAAAAATTGAAAGTAAAACCAGCAGTGAAACAGGAATTGTTGAAGATTACACCGTTCAGTTATACAGGATTATGAGTTATGTGTTATGTGTTTTGAGTTTGATCTGTTTGTAGCTTGATGTAAAAAATTACAAATTTTTAAACTTAACCCAAAACTCACAACCCACAACTCATTTATGTATCTCTGAACTGAAATGAAATTCAATTTCTGGATTGTTCCCGATTTCTGTATTGAGGAACCACTCACTTTGTGCTAAATACACCAGATGGTTATCCTTATCCGTAACGATGTTTCCGGTCTTGAATCTGGTGAATTCATCCAATTTAGTTTTGTTGTTTGAAGTTAGCCAACATGCCTTATAAAAAGGTAATGAATTGAACTGAACAGATGCCCCATATTCCTGCAACAATCTGTATTGGATTACTTCAAACTGAAGATCACCTACACAACCAATGATTTTTCTGTTACCATTGTGTTGAGTAAATAGCTGGGCGACCCCTTCATCAGTCAGCTGATTCAATCCTTTTTCCAACTGTTTAGTCTTCATAGGATCTTTATTGATAACCTCCTTGAAGATTTCAGGAGAAAAACTTGGGATACCTGTAAAATAATAATCTTCGCCCTCTGTAAGTGTATCACCTATTTTAAAATTACCTGTATCAAATAGACCTACTACATCCCCAGGGTAAGCTTCTTCAATAACATCTTTATCTCTGGCTAAAAAACTATAAGGGTTACTGAATCTTACATCTTTCTCTAAACGAACATGATGATAAAACTTATTGCGTTCGAACTTCCCTGAACAAACCCTCAAGAATGCAATTCGATCACGGTGTTTAGGATCTAAATTGGCATGAATCTTAAATATGAAACCACTGAACTTATCCTCACTAACTTGAACAACCCTAGTTGTAGTCTCACGACTCCTTGGTTCTGGTGAAATACGAATAAACGTATCGAGCAATTCACGAACACCAAAGTTGTTAATTGCACTTCCAAAGAATACTGGCGCTTTTTCACCTCTCAAATAAGCATCATTATCAAAATGACCATAAACACCTTCAAACAATTCAACATCTTCCCTCAATTGATCAGCATCTTTTTGTCCCACTAACTCATCTAATGTAGAACTGGACAAGTCATCTACTTTTACACTTTCTTCAACAGAAACTTTTTGGTTAGGTTGAAAAAGCAACAAGCTCTTATCATACAAATTATACACACCTTTAAAGTCCTTACCCATGTTAATGGGCCAGCTCAAAGGATGCAGTTGTATGCGCAATTCCTTTTCAATTTCATCCAGCAGATCAAATGGATTTTTTCCATCACGATCCAGCTTATTTATGAAAACGATAACAGGCGTGTCGCGCATGCGACAAACTTCCATTAATTTTCTGGTCTGTTCTTCTACTCCCTTTACACCATCGACAACCAAGATTACACTGTCGACTGCAGTGAGTGTGCGATAGGTATCTTCTGCAAAATCTTTGTGACCAGGAGTATCCAATAGATTGATCAGCATCCCCTTGTATTCAAAGGTCATTACCGAAGTAGCAACGCTGATTCCACGTTGTCTTTCAATCTCCATGAAATCACTGGTTGCGTGTTTTTTTATTTTATTGCTTTTAACAGCCCCTGCAGTTTGGATGGCTCCACCAAAAAGGAGGAATTTTTCAGTTAAGGTTGTCTTACCTGCATCCGGGTGAGAAATGATGGCAAAAGTCCTTCTCTTCTTTAATTCGTTTTCGTATTTCATCGTAAATAAGGGTGCAAAGATAAGGCAAGGAAATTGTTTAGGGCAATAGCTTTGCTTGAGGGGTTGCAGCCGCTTGTCCATTTCCTCACCCCTTCACCATAATTTCAGCTAAAACACTGGTAAAAGGACTAATTTTGTGGTATGCGTAGGACGTTCGAAATATTGTACACAACACT
Source organism: uncultured Sphingobacterium sp. (assembly GCA_964631755.1). GTDB lineage: Bacteria > Bacteroidota > Bacteroidia > Chitinophagales > Chitinophagaceae > Pollutibacter. The sequence continues at coordinate 8,796 of CAZVYI010000035.1, forward strand.
TAAACTGGCCATACAAGAACTGGGAAAAAACAAATTGCGCACTTTTCTTTCTTTATTTGGCGTTACGATTGGTATCTTCTGCATTATTGGTGTTTTGTCAACCGTAAGCAGCCTGGAAAGAAATATTCAGGATGGCGTAAAATCACTTGGTTCCAACACTATTTATATTGATAAATGGGATTATCAGGGTGGCGCTGATTATCCTTGGTGGAAATATGTAAATAGACCTAGTCCAAAGTTGATGGAGACAAAATTGATCAAAGAAAAAGTTGGACAAAACATCAACATCGTTTTCAACTTTACATCTCAATCATTTATTGAGCATGAAAACAACAGATTAGACGGTATCAATTACCATGGAATTACAGAAGAGTTTGATAAAATACAGCCTATTGAAATTCAATATGGCAGGTACCTTAATCAATTGGAATTTGATTATGGAACACCCAGCATTGTAATTGGTTATGAAAATGCTGAAAAACTTTTTGGAAATCCCGAGCGTGCGGTTGGTAAGGAAGTTGACTTAAGAAATAAAAAAGCAAAGATTGTGGGAGTGATGAAGAAGCAAGGAAAAAGCTTCATTGAAGGTTGGCAATTCGACCAAAGCATTATACTTTCCTACCGTTTCATGAAACAAATGTTGTTCAACGAGAGATTCAACAACCCCAAAATAATTGTGAAGGGCCCTGAGAATATGAGCACTGATGCACTTAAAGATGAACTAAAAGGGGCAATGAGGTCGATTCACAGACTTGGTCCAACTCAGGAAGATGATTTTGCTTTGAATGCTATAAGTGATTTCAGCAAGGCAGTCAGCTCACTTTTTGCCAGTGTTAATCTTGGTGGATGGTTGATTGGATTATTAAGCTTGATTGTAGGTGCCTTCGGTATAGCAAACATCATGTTTGTAACTGTCAGGGAAAGAACGCCCATCATAGGATTAAAAAAAGCAATTGGAGCTAAAAAATCGACCATCTTGATGGAGTTTCTATTGGAGAGTGCACTAATTTGTATCATAGGTGGCCTCATCGGTGTAGTCCTTGTAGTCATAATGGCACAGATTCTTACTTCAGCCTTTGATTTTAATATTTACGTTTCTTTAAACATTCTGGCATTAGCAATTGGCATTTGCATAACCATTGGTGTTGCAGCTGGAATTATTCCAGCAATGATTGCAGCAAGGATGGATCCAGTAGTTGCGATCAGATCAAAATAAATATTACAGTTTTGAAAAAATGAAAACTGTAGAACATCATACAAACGAAAATCTAAATGATGTTTTCATCCTTGCTATTGAATCTTCATGTGATGAAACATCTGCTTCTGTCTGTAAAAATGGGGAGATCATCAGCAATATCATTGCCTCGCAAGAAATTCATGCCCAATATGGTGGTGTAGTACCTGAATTAGCCAGCAGAGCACACATGCAAAACATTGTTCCAGTTGTAGATGCTGCTATACAACAAGCTGGTATAGACCTAAAACAATTAGATGCAATTGCCTTTACACAAGCTCCCGGCTTGATTGGTGCCTTACTTGTAGGCAGTGGATTTGCAAAATCACTTGCACTATCACTTGATATACCTTTAATTGAAGTACATCATATGCAGGCCCATGTTCTATCTAATTTAATTGGAGAAGAAAAGCCTGAATTTCCTTTTTTATGCCTGACTGTCAGTGGTGGACATACTCAAATTGTATTGTGTGAAAGTCCATTAAGTATGAAAATACTTGGCGAAACCATAGACGATGCCGCTGGTGAAGCTTTTGACAAGACTGCAAAACTACTTGGTCTTCCTTATCCTGGAGGACCCTTAATTGATAAATATGCGAAAGATGGAGATGCAATGCGTTTTCATTTTCCAGAACCTCAAATCGAAGGTTTAAATTTTAGCTTCAGTGGGGTGAAGACATCCATTTTATATTTTCTTCAAAAACATTTGAAGTCTGATCCGGATTTTATCAATAATAACATTCACGATATATGTGCATCTGTGCAACATACCATTGTAGGTATTCTCACCCATAAGCTAAAGAAAGCAAGTCTGGAGACAGGTATAAAAAACATTTGCATTGCTGGAGGAGTAGCTGCTAATAAAGGACTGCGAAAAGGTATTGAGGACATGGCCCTTAAATACAAATGGAAGGTCCATATTCCCAAAATGGAATTTTGTACAGATAATGCTGCCATGATTGCAATTACCGGATATTATAAATTTCTTGAACAGGAGTTTAGTCCACTTACCGTTTCTGCATCAGCAAGAGCAAGCTGGTGATATTCATCTATGGCGAATACCTATTTTAAATTCAAGCAATTTACCATCGAACAAAAAAATTGTGCGATGAAAGTCACAACAGATGCTTGCCTATTTGGTGCATGGGTTGCTAAAAATTTACCCCTTTCTAATCAAGTATTGGACATTGGCGGTGGAACTGGTTTACTCAGTTTAATGATTGCACAAAAGCACAACAGCAAGATCTCATCTGTAGAAATTGAAAACGAGTGCTATCAACAATTACAAGAAAATATCCAACAATCTCCTTACAGTGAAAAAGTAAATGCTGTACACGCTGATATTTTAAATTTCTCAACTGATTCAGCGTTTGATGCTATTGTATCCAATCCACCTTTTTTTGAGCAACAACTGAAATCCGATAAGCAAAGCATTAATCAGGCCCGTCACGATGAAAGCCTTTTGCTTGAAGATTTGTTTAAAAAGTCGACTGCCTTACTGAATAGCAATGGTTCGTTTTTTGTCCTTTTACCCTTTTTCAGAAATGAAGAGTGCTTAATGCTTGCAAATAAAAATGGATTTTTTCCTACTCGCATTTGTTCAGTTAAACAAAGTCCAAACCACAAACCATTCAGGACGATGTATTGGTTTGAGAAAAAACAACAAAGCTCCATAGAAGAATCGCTGACCATCAGCAATAGCGATGGAAGCTATACAGAGGACTTCAGCGAATTGCTAAAAGATTACTATCTCTACTTGTAATTATCTTGATTAACGGTTTCTACCCCATCCCAACCAATCGTTGGCATTGGCATAGATCATCAATCCAAAGAGAAGTACCATACCTACGATCTGTGCATATTCCAGGAACTTCTCATTTGGTTTTCTTCCCGTTACCATTTCAATCAGCGTAAAAAGCACATGACCACCATCCAATGCAGGGATTGGAAGTAAGTTCATGAATGCAAGTACTATTGAAAAGAAAGCAGTGATGTTCCAGAAAGCTTCCCAATCCCATTCGTATTTAGGGAAAATAGAACCCATGGATTTAAAACCACCCAATCCCTTATAAGCACCTGTTGAAGGATTCAATATTTTTTTGAACTGCGCAACATAGAAACCCAGTTTTTCCATTGCTTTATTTACACCAGCAGGGAAAGCGGCAAAAAAGCTATACTTCTTTGTTTCAAATTGATATAATCCTTCCTCCTGCATTTCATCCATACTTGGTACAGCTGGAAAAAAACCAATTGAAGTATCAGCACCAATAACAGTATTGATTACCAAAGGAGAACCGTTTCGTAAAACATGAAGAGCAACACTGTCACCAGCTTTGTTGAGTATAGCAGGTTTCACCTGATCAAAGAATGTTATTGAAACAGAATCAATACCCACAATCTTATCTTTAGATTGCAATCCATCTTTTGCTGCAGCGCGATCTGCAGAAACTTCACCTACAATACAGGGTACACGAGGCATAAGCAATACGGAACGTTTTCCTTTTTCAACAATATTCTCAATAAAATTAACAGGTATTGCCAACTCTTGTTTTTGGCCATCTCTTTCAATGGTCATGGTTTCACCCAAGAGCATAGCTGCATTAAGATCTTCAAAATATTTTACAGGTTCATTGTTAACAGCAACAATTTTATCGCCGGTTTTCAATCCTACTTCATTGACAACAGTATCAACAACCCATACACCTTGTTTGAGACTCGCGTTAGGCAATTTTGTTTCACCCCAAGTAAAAAGAATCATTGCATAGATAAAGAAAGCAAGCAAGATGTTTACTGTAACACCACCAATCATAATGATCAGCCTTTGCCAGGCTGGCTTGCTTCGGAATTCCCATGACTGCGCAGGTTGTTTGAGCTGTTCTTTGTCCATGCTCTCATCAATCATACCAGCAATCTTTACATAACCACCCAAAGGCAGCCATCCAATACCATAGACAGTATCTCCTACTTTCTTTTTTGCAAGTGAGAACCAAGGATCAAAAAATAAATAGAATTTTTCAACTCTGCAACCAAAGATTTTGGCTGGTATAAAATGTCCGAGTTCATGTAAAATAACCAGAATTGACAAAGACAAAATCAATTGTCCAGCTTGCAATCCAACAGCATTCCAATTGATATCCAACAACACTTGTGCGTTCATGTTTGTATTTTATAGGTTGATCAATGAAGCAGCAAAATTTCTTGCTTCTCCATCGCTTTCGAAATATTCTTCCAATGTAGGGTTTTCAATAAAAGGCATATTGGTCATGGTTCTTTCAATAACTTCAGTCATGTCTAGAAACCCTAACCTGTTTTTTAAAAATCCATAAACTGCCAATTCATTTGCTGCATTGAGCACGCATGGCATATTTCCACCTTGATGCAAAGCAGTGATTGCTAAACCAAGATTTCGGAATGTCTTAATATCGGGTGGATCAAAAGTAAGTGTTGAAGATTTAGCAAAATTGAATCTCGGAAAATCACTTTCAATACGATGCGGATAAGACATCGCATATTGAATAGGCAACTTCATATCCGGTAAACCCATTTGGGCTTTGATGCTGTTGTCTTTGAACTGCACCATGCTATGGATGATGCTTTGTGGATGAATTACAACTTCAATTTGATTGGGATGTAAATCAAACAACCATTTTGCCTCAATCATTTCCAAACCCTTGTTCATCAAGGAAGCTGAGTCAATTGAAATCTTTGCTCCCATACTCCAATTCGGGTGTTGGATAGCATGTTCTCTTTTTACGTTGACAAGAAAGTTTGGTTTTCGTCCTACAAAAGGACCACCAGAAGCAGTCAGTATAATTTTTTCGATTGGATTATTTCGCTCACCAACAAGACATTGAAAAATGGCAGAATGCTCAGAATCAACAGGAATGATACTCACACCCATTTGCTGAGCTTTCGACATCACCACATCCCCGGCGACTACAAGTGTTTCTTTATTTGCTAAAGCAATATGCTTTCCTGTTTCAACAGCTTTTAATGTCGGCTTTAATCCTGCAAATCCAACAATACCAGCCATCATCATATCAAAACAATCCATTGCAGCTGCTTCCTCCAATGCCTCATCACCTGCAAGCACTTTTATGGTAGTACCTAACAGCGCATCTTTTACCTGTTGGTATTTTCTTGGGTCACCAATTACAACAGCATGGGGCTTAAATTCCAGAGCCTGCTCAATCAACAGTTCTGCATTGGATTGAGCAGTGAGAACAGTCGCAGAAAATAAATTAGGATTGGCTCGAATAACTTCAAGCGTCTGTTTCCCTATCGAACCTGTCGACCCAAACACACCAATACGCTTGTACAACGTAGGGGCACTTAAGGCATCTTCAAAGGCATAGGAGAAATCAAATTCCATCGGGTAAATTTAGGAGTTGTTGACCATCTTTTCAAGTTCACTTGCAATCTTTCTGTCATTGCTCAAACGAGGCACTTTATTTTGCCCTCCTAACTTACCTTGGGCACGCATATAGTCAATAAAAGCATTTTTTTTCAATGGTCTGATCACCAATGGCCTCAAAATATTTCCACGAATCAGGTCATCGTAATAAATATTTTTTGAACGCATGTACTGATCTACTTTTTCAGCAAATGCATTTAAATCTGAGGGTATTTCTTCAAACTCTACAAACCATTCGTGAAAGGACTTTTCTTCATTCGCAGCAACCATAGGAGCTACTGTAAACTCTACTACCCTTGTATTCATTTCATCTGCAGTCTTCATCAAACTGTACTCCACTTCCTCTCCAATCACATGCTCACCAAATGCAGATATAAAATGCTTGATTCTGCCAGTTACGACTATTCTGTAAGGTTCAAGTGAAGTAAACTTGACTGTATCGCCAATGTTATAACCCCATAATCCAGCATTGTTATTGACAATCATTGCATAGTTCTCTCCAATTTTTACATCTCTAAGTGATAACCTTGTCGGATTCTCATTAAAGATTTCTCCAGCTGGAATAAATTCAAAGAAAATACCAGAATCTGTATTTAATAAAAGCCCCTCTTCATCTCTTGTATCCTGAAATGCAAAAAATCCTTCAGAAGCAGGAAAAGTTTCAACAGTATCTATTTTACGGCCTATAATGTCTAATAACTTGGACTTATAAGGTGAAAAATTAACTCCTCCATGAACCATCACCTCAAAATGCGGGAACAAATCACCAATTTTCTTTCCAGTCTTTTCATACAATCGATCAAAATACATCTGAACCCAAGGTGGTATTCCACTGATGAGTGTCATGTTTTTATTGATTGTTTCTTCTACAATCTTATCCAGTTTAGATTCCCAATCCTCAATACAATTGGTCTCAAAAGAAGGCAATTGATTTGAACGCAAATACCCCGGAATATGGTGGTTAACTATACCACTCAACCTGCCCGTAGGGATGCCCCCGATACGATCGAGGGTGGGTGAACCCGACAAAAAAATCATATTTCCAGAAGCAAAATCAGATTTTCCAGTTGTTGCTATATAAGTGAGCAAGGAATTTCTGGCCGTGTTGATATGGTTGGAAATGGAGTCATTCGAGATGGGAATGTACTTTGCTCCTGAAGTAGTACCTGAAGTTTTAGCCAGATAAAGCGGTTTGCCTGGCCATAAAATATTCGCCTTCCCCTCTTTTATTTTGGCGATATAGGGTGAAAATTTTTCATAATCTCTTATTGGGATAGCCTGTATAAATGATTGATAATCATTTATTTCTTTTAAGCGATGTTCTTTTCCAAATTCAGATACACTGCCTTTTTTGAGCAGCTGTTTCAGGATTTTATCCTGGTCGGCCAAAGCCGTTTGCATCGACCTTTGTAGACTTTTATATACAATAGAGGCAAAGGGTTTTGCCAAATACGATTTGATCTTCATATGAATTCCGCCCTGCG
>CAZVYI010000036.1:0-15239 GCA_964631755.1 uncultured Sphingobacterium sp.
ACATGGTAAAGGAAATTCATCAATGGTATAGTCCCGCGCTTAACAAAGAAATGCCAATTGCTGTATATGGGCATTATGGGTATGCTTTATTGATGATACCCACTGCAGCAGCTGATTATCTGGAGTATGAAAGATTTGAGTTGATCAATACATTGAGTCCATTTATCAATGAGGGCAAAATCAAAATATTTTCTGTCAACAGCATTAATACAGAAAGCTGGATGAACAAACAGATGGAAGGCGCCCACAAAGCCATTCGTCATAATCAATTCAACCATTATATTTATAATGAAGTCGTTCCATTTATCAAAAACATGACTTCTCAGGATACACCCATTATCAGCTGTGGTGCATCATTTGGCGCTTTTCATTCCATGAACCTTTTTTTGAAAAGACCAGATTTGATTAATGGTGTAATTGCCATGAGTGGTGTGTACGACTTAATGGAATACACAGACGGATATTATGATGAACAGGTGTATTTCAATTCTCCAATTCATTATATCCCCAATCTGAATGATCATGGTACGCTGGAAAAAATACGAAAGGGTAAAATAATTATTGCGACAGGAAGCGGGTCATATGAAGATCCTGAAGCCAACAGGCGATTCTCTGAAGTACTCCACAGTAAATCAATTCCTCATCAACTTGATATTTGGGGAGCTGATATACACCACGATTGGTCTACCTGGAAACAAATGTTGCCAATAATAGTGAATAGGCATTAACCTATCTTTGCTCCATGGAGAAAAAGCTGTTTTTGTTAGATGCCTTTGCACTTATTTTTCGTGCCTACTACGCCCTGATCAGAAGTCCAAGAATTACAAGCAAAGGGAAAAACACCAATGCTCAATTTGGTTTTACAAATGCACTAACTGATTTATTAAATAAACAGAAGCCAACCCATATGGCTGTATGCTTCGATACTGCAGCCCCAACTGAACGTCATACTGATTTTGCAGAATACAAAGCAAACCGTCAGGAAGCACCAGAAGATTTATTGGCTTCCTTACCTGATATAAGAAAGATAATCGAGGGATTAAATATTCCAATCATTGAAACAGATGGGTTTGAGGCAGATGATGTGATTGGTACTTTAGCTAAGCAAGCAGAGAAAGAAGGGTATGATGTGTACATGGTTACTCCTGATAAAGATTACGGACAATTGGTAAGTGAAAACATTAAAATATTTAAGCCTCCTTATCAGGGTGGTGATTTTGAAATCATTGGTCCGAAAGAAGTTTGTGAAAAATGGAACATTGAGCGAGTAGATCAGGTTATTGATATACTCGGCATGATGGGTGATGCTGTCGATAATATTCCTGGTATCCCCGGTGTAGGAGAAAAGACTGCTGCTAAATTATTAGCAGAATATGGTAGTCTCGAAAATGTGTTAGACAATGCGGATAAAATAAAAGGTGCATTGGGGGAGAAAGTTCGTCAGGGTAAAGAGCTTGCTATCATGAGCAAGAAGTTAGCAACAATTATCACAACAGTACCCGTAGAATTTCATGAAGAAAACTTTAAAGTTAAAGAACCCAACAAAGAAGCACTTAAAGAAATCTTTACAGATCTGGAGTTCAGAACCATTGGAAAAAGGATTCTAGGAGAAGATATCCCCGTTGCTGGCCCAGTAGAAAAAACTGGCACGACGGTCCAGGGTGATTTATTTGGTGGCGCTGGAACAACGGTTTCAGTTTCTGATGTAAACATTGAGATAGAAACATCTGAAAATAATGAACCTTTAATTGAAAAAAACATCCACAATACAGCACACCAATATGACTTGATTGATACAAAAGAAAAAATTGATCAACTCATTTCAACGCTTGCTCTAGAAAACGAGATTTGTTTTGATACAGAAACTACAAGCTTAGATGCGAATCAGGCAGACTTAGTGGGATTGAGTTTTTCAACAAAACCAGGAACCGCAAGCTATGTTCCGTGTGGAAATGATCGGAATAAAACAATTGAATTGCTTCAATCTTTTCTTACTTTATTTAATGACGTTTCAAAAAAATGGATTGGACAAAATATAAAGTATGATTTACTTGTATTAAAAAACCACGGAATTGAAATTGCAGGAGAAATTTTTGACACTATGCTTGCGCACTATGTTATTGATCCAGAAGGAAAAAGAGGAATGGATCAGTTGAGTGCAAAATACCTTGGCTACGAACCAGTACACATTGAAGAATTGATAGGAAAAAAAGGGAAGCAGCAAGGCAATATGCGTGATGTTGAAATTGAAAAGGTAAAAGAATACGCTGGAGAGGATGCTGATATCACACTTCAACTCAAACATATTTTTGAACCTGTACTCAAACAAAAAGAAGTTGAAAGAGTGTTTCAGGAAGTAGAGAATCCACTGGTGAAAGTATTGGCAGAAATGGAGTTTGAGGGTGTAAGAGTTGATGTTGACTTTCTAAATGAGTATTCCAAGGAATTAGAAAAAGAGGCAAAGATTGCAGAAGAGGCAGTATACAAAACAGCAGGTGTCAGATTTAATCTTGCCTCGCCAAAACAATTGGGTGAAGTATTGTTTGAAAAATTGATGCTTGATCCTAAAGCCAAGAAAACAAAAACAGGACAATACGCAACTGGTGAAGATGTATTACAAAAATTGGCACATCAATTTCCTATAGTATCTGATATTCTTGCATTCAGACAATTGACAAAACTTAAATCAACCTACGTTGATGCACTCCCGGAATTGATCAATCCAAAAACAGGAAGGGTGCATACAACATATGGACAGGCTGTAGCAGTAACGGGTAGGTTGGCCAGTAACAATCCTAATCTTCAAAATATACCGGTAAGAAGTGATAGAGGAAAGGAAATCAGAAAAGCTTTTATTCCGAGAGATAAAGATCATATATTGATTTCGGCCGACTACTCTCAAATTGAATTAAGAGTTGTTGCAGCCATCAGTGGAGATCCCAACATGTGTGAAGCTTTCCGTTTGGGAAAAGATATTCATACTGCAACTGCAGCAAAAGTATATGGTATAGCGGAAGAAGACGTAACCAAAGAAATGCGTTACAAGGCCAAGAGCGTAAACTTTGGGATTATATATGGCCAAGGTGCGTTTGGCTTAGCTGATAATTTAGGTATCAGCAGAACAGAAGCAAAAACAATCATTGATAATTATAAAAAAGAATTTTCGGGTATCACTGGTTACATGGACAATACCATCAATTTTGCCAGAGAAAAAGGATATGTTGAAACCTTGATGGGAAGAAAAAGATGGTTAAGGGATATCAACTCTTCTAATTTTACTGTCAGAGGTTTTGCAGAACGAAATGCCATCAATTCACCTATTCAAGGTACAGCCGCAGATATGATTAAGTTGGCAATGATTAAGGTGAGTAAGGCCATCAAGAAAGAAGGTTTTAAAAGCAAGATGATTTTGCAGGTACATGATGAATTGATATTCGACGCACTTAAATCAGAAGCTGAAGCGTTAAAAGCTTGTATCTTAGAAAATATGGAATCCGCTTTACCGCTTCCCAATCAGGTTCCTGTTATTGCAGAAGCTGGGATGGGAGAAAACTGGTTAGAAGCACATTAATTGATTGAAATGATTACAAGATTTTTTATTTTTTTATTCAAGTTAAACGGCTGGAAGATTGTAGGGACAGTCCCTCCGGAAATCAAGAAAGCAGTCGTGATAGCAGCACCACACACTTCCAACTGGGATTTCATTTACGCGATGGCCATCTTTAGAATGCTAAAATTAAATGTGCGTTATCTGATTAAAAAAGAACTCAACTTTTTTCCCCTGAGCATATTACTAAAAAACACCGGCGCTATTCCTGTGGAAAGAAGTAAAAAACAAAACCTCACTGAGCAAATCATTGAGAAATTTAACCATAGCGAGGAACTCCTGGTTACAGTCCCAGCAGAAGGAACTCGGAAAAGAGTTGATAAATGGAAAAGTGGTTTTTACTATGCTGCACTTGGTGCTAACGTTCCTATCCTACCAGGCTATTTAGACTATAAAAGAAAAGAAGGAGGTTTTGGTGCCCCCATTTATCCAACTGGCAATGTAGAAGTGGATCTGCTTAAACTCAGGAAATTCTTTGAAGATAAAACGGGTAAATATCCCGAGCTATTTAACCTTGATGCAATTAAGTTTTCTTAAACATTAGGCCGTTTACGTTTGTTAAATGTATATGCTTGAAAGATATTTACACACCGTTACATTAATTGGCGGGCGTTATTTTATAGTTGCTGGTCTATGCTTTTTGATATTCTATATTCTGTTCAAGGGTATTTTAGCGAATAAGAAGATACAACAACGCTTTCCAAAGGGAAGTGATTATTTAAGAGAAATTGGTTACTCCACATTAACAATCTCCATCTTTGGTGCTGTACCTGTAATTTTCATTCATAATGAAAATGTTGTTAAGTACACAACCCTATACACTGATATGAACAAGTATGGCTCTTTTTATTTTTGGGCTGTATTTCCTATAATGCTCTTTATGCACGATACCTATTTTTATTGGATGCACAGATTAATGCATCATAAAAAACTATTCAAATTGTTTCACCTGGTTCATCATCAATCGACTAATCCTTCTCCTTGGACTGCCTACTCTTTTCACCCACTGGAAGCCATTATAGAAGCTGGAATATTAGTAATATTCCTTTTTACTTTACCAATGCACAATCTCAATTTTTTTATATTTTTCATGTTCATGATTCTTTATAATGTGTATGGTCATTTGGGCTGGGAACTGTATCCTAAAAATTTCAACAAGACCAAAATTGGTAAATGGATCAATACATCTGTTTGTCACAACCAACATCACCAATACTTTAAAGGTAACTACGGGCTCTATTTTCTATTTTGGGATCGCTGGATGGGGACATTAAGAGAAGATTATGATACACAGTATGAAAATCTAAAATCAAGATGAAACCTAAAATAATTTATTGTTACGATGCATATTGTGGCTGGTGCTATGGATTTAGTCCCGTTATCAAAAAACTTTGGGAAAAACACAAAGAAAATATTGATTTCGAAACGCTATCAGGAGGAATGATTCCTGTTGAAGCAACACAACATATAGGTACAATTGCCTCCTACATTAAAGGCGCCTACAAAACAGTCGAAAATGCGAGTAATGTAAAATTTGGTGAGGATTATCTCTGGCATATCAACCATCCCGAAGAAAGCGACTGGTATCCTAATTCAGAAATGGCAGCAATAGCAATGGCGATCTTTAGGGATTTCCTTCCAGAACTGACTATCCCATTTGCATCAGACCTCCAATATGCTCTTCATTATGAAGGCAGAGATCTTACCGATAAAGAGGCTTACAGGCATCTTGTTGAGAGATATCAACTCAATGAAGAAGATTTTTATAAAAAGCTGGGAAGTGAGGAGTACAAAGAAAAAGCATACTATGATTTTACATTGATCAAGCAATTGAGGGTAAATGGATTCCCGACAGTGTTTCTGCAGTTGGAAGAAAATAAATTATACATGATTGCAAGGGGTTTCAGTGATTTTGATTCGGTAGAAAATCGTATCAACAACATTTTCGCTGAAAACAATATTCAATAAATAGGTTGTAACTTGCATCCATTAATTTGTGATCATGGAATACAACAAACTCATTTCTGTTACTGGATTTTCTGGACTTTTTGAATTGGTTAGCAGCAAGAACGATGGTGCTATTGTCAAATCACTTGACGACAATACCACAAAATTTGTTTCAAACAGACAACACCAGTTTTCTCATCTGGAATCAATTGAGATTTACACAAACGATGAAAATGTAAATCTTACTGAAGTTTTTAAGGCAATGGACGCAAGCTCTACTCCTCTTCCATCAGAAAAAGACAACAAAGCAGTGCGTTCATATTTTGAAGCAGTTTATCCTGCAATGGATTTTGAAAGAGTTTATAATAGCGATATGAAAAAAATGGTGCGCTGGTTTAATGTAATCAAGAAGCACAATATCGAAATCAAACTTACTGAAGATCCTCAGGAAGACACTCAGGAAGGTTAATACACCCAAAGCATTAGCTTATGCAATACAGTGCTAATATTCAGAAGCTTAAACATAGCTTTCTGCCAGCTGACTTTAATTTAACGGATTGGGAAAGTTTAGAGCCATACTTCATTCAATTGGTTGAAAGAGAAATAGCATCTGAGGCTGATTTAGAGCAGTGGCTGAAAGACATGAGCGAAATTGAAGCATTTATCAGTGAAGACGCATGCTGGCGACAGGTAAGAATGACTTGTGATACAGAAAATAAATCGCTTGAGGAGGCTTTTAATTTCTTTTTCATGGAAATTCAGCCAAAGATTCAGCCCTATGCAGATCAACTGAATAAAAAGCTCATCAATAGTTCATTTACAAAAACTTTAGACCAAGACAAATATTTTACTTATTTGCGTTCGGTTAAAAAAAGTATTGATCTTTTCAGAGAAGCCAATATTCCTCTGCAGGCAGAAGCTAGTGTATTGCAACAACAATATGGTGCAATTGCTGGGAAGATGATGGTTGAGCATGAGGGACAAGAATATACCTTGCAACAAGCAGCAAAGTTTTTAGAACACGAAGACAGATCAGTAAGAGAATTGGTATATAATAAAATAGCAGAAAGAAGATATCAGGATAGAGACGCACTAAACGATCTTTACTCTAAATTGATTTCACTTCGTCACCAAATTGCTTTGAACACTGGCTTTAGCAACTACAGAGATTACAAGTTTGCTGAAATGGGTAGATTCGATTACACCCCTGAAGCCTGCTTCAAATTTCACGATGCAGTTAAGGAAGCTGTTCTTCCTTTGATTAATGATATATACAAAGAGCAGGCATCTCGTTTAGGTGTTGATGTAATGAGACCTTGGGATACTGAAGCAGAACCAGCGGGCATTGCACCTCTTCGTCCCTTTACAGATGGTAAAGATCTTTTAAAGAAATCTATTGCCTGTCTTGATCAATTGAATCCTTTTTTTGGCGATTGCTTGAGAAAGATGGAAGAACTTAATCATCTCGACTTAGACAGCAGAAAAGGAAAGGCTCCAGGTGGTTATAACATGCCGCTTGCTGAAAGTGGTGCTCCGTTTATATTCATGAATGCAGCAGCACAGATGTCTGATCTCACTACTATGGTTCATGAAGCAGGCCATGCCATTCATTCATTCCTTGCACATGAATTACCATTAACAGGATTCAAAGAATATCCAACTGAAATGGCAGAGGTAGCCAGTATGTCGATGGAACTCTTTACAATGGACCACTGGCATATGTTTTTTGATAGTGAAGAAGAAATGAAAAGAGCTAAACGCCATCAATTGGAAAGAGTAATTACCATCTTCCCTTGGATTGCCATTATAGACAAGTTTCAACACTGGGTCTATGAAAACCCAAACCATACATTAGAAGAGAGAAAAGAAAATTGGCTGAACACATTAAATAATTTTACATCTACTTCAATTGACCATTCAGGACTTGAAAACTTCAGGTCTTATGCCTGGCAGAAGCAACTTCATTTGTTTGAAGTGCCATTTTACTATATTGAATATGGAATTGCACAGCTTGGTGCAATAGGCATGTGGAAACAATACAGAGACAATCCTAAACAGGCATTAGAAAACTACATGCATGCATTAAGCTTAGGTGGTACAAGAACATTGCCTGAATTGTATAAGGCTGCTGGAATTGATTTTGATTTTTCGCATAAGAACATCAGCGAACTTATGCTTTTTGTCAAGAAGGAACTAGATGCTTTGAAGTAATACCACTATTAGGGTATAAATGATATTAGGTAATGGTAGTTGTTTAAGATACCTTTGAATTGCTACTAATCAGAGCCTTAACGAATGTCCCGGTGTTTTTACATTGGGACTTTTTTATTTTTTACACGACTTGCAGATTCCTGAAACCACCATATTGATTTCTTTCATAGAATAACCTGATGGCAACTTGACAGAAGGAATCATTACTTCATCAAGACACAATGTTTTACCACATACATCACAACGGAAATGAACATGGTTATCATGATGATGTCCAGTATTGATACAGCTATCATTGCATAATGCGTATCGAACAGAATTATCAGTTGTGGGAATATTATGAATGATTCCTTTATCCAAAAATGTTTGGAGCGTTCTGTAAATAGTTACACGATCATATTGATCTGAACATTGCTGCTCAATATCCTGGTGAGCTAAAGCATTATTAGCAGACAGAAAAATATCAAGGATTTTTTTTCTTCCTGCAGTCACACTCAATGAACTGTTTTTTAATATCGAATCCGCTCTACTCATTTATTCTTTTATGATTTCTTCTATGTCAAGCATCAACTGATCTACTTCATCTTTTTTTATACCATCATATATACCCCTAACCCTACCTTGTCTATCAACTAAAGCAAAAAACTGTGTGTGCAAAAATTGTTCGTCGATATTCTTTGTACTGTTTTTAGGATCATCCAGCAAATAACTCTCTCTTGCTGATTTATACAAGTCAGTTTTTGATCCATACAAAAACCACCAATTGTTTGGAGTTGCGCCAAGTGAATCAGCATATCTTTTTAATACCGGTACTGAATCATTTTCTGGATTTACGGTATGAGACAATATCAGAAAATCTGGATTGTTTTTAAACTTCTCATAAACAACTTGCATGTTTTTGTTCATTTTGGGACAAATGCCCTTACAAGTTGTAAAAAAGTATTCTGCTACATATACGCGGTTGCCCAAATCTTTTTGCGTAACAACTGTACTGTCTTGTTTCACAAAAGAAAAAGGCTGGACTGAATTGAGTACCGGTAATTTTACTTTTTCAAAATCAGTAAATGTTATCATCGCAGCATAAAAGCCACCCAAAAGCACAACAAAAAACAAAATATAAATCAGTCCTTTTTTACTCATAATCAATTATTAATGCAAAATTAAGCAGGACAAACGGATTTATCTCCGAAATAAGAATGCAACTTTGTTGCAAAATCCTTAATTTTGTTCTCTTCTAATGTTTAAGATCAATTACGATACTTTAGGGATAGCTGCTTCAGTAGCTTGCGCAATTCATTGTGCTGTTCTGCCTTTACTCATGACCAGCCTACCCATCCTTGGAATCAACATCATCAATAATTTTTGGTTCGAAATAGTGATGATTCTTTTTGCTTTAGGTATTGGCATCTATTCACTTACCCATGGTTTTAAAAAACACCATCATCACTTGCTTCCCATCTTGATTTTTTCAACAGGTATTGCATTGTTATTGATGAAACAGGTTTTCCACCAATACCAATTGTGGTTTCTTATACCAGCTGTCCTTTTGATTGTTTCTGCACATTTTATCAATTACAGAAAATGTAGAACTGCAGATCACTGCCATGCAGACGATTGCAATCACTAATACTTATTCACCAAGCTTAGTCAATATTATTTTTGCCAAATCCTTTCCTTGCTTATTACCACTTTCACAACCAGAACGATAGTGGATACCTCCGTAAACACGACTAACTGAAGCCTCCAATGCAGCCTGACGAAATGATTTAAATGATCTTACGGGAAGGTTATATTCGAGTTCAGATGAATCAGTAAATGCAAAATCATCACCAAAGATTGAGGTCAGTACTTCAGCAGCAGTTGATGAAACAGTACTGTGTCCAGATGTATATTCAGGAAATGGTGGTGTTTGAATAAAGGATGTCCATGTTGGCTCAATCAATCTTTGAATGGCTGTTTGTGGACGAATGCGTACAGTTGAATATTTCACATACCAACAAGAAATAAATGCATCATACATACCAACAGCAGTTTGTGCGTATGTTTTTGCTGAAGCTACCGCATCCAAGTTTTTCACTTTTGCTGCTTTTTGTGTTATGGCCATCCAGTGACCAGGAGGAGTCATTTTTTTATCTTGAAACATTACATGACCCTTATGCTGAGACACAAAAGGATTGTCGTCCCAAAAAAGTGCAATATCCGTTTGCTCTTCAGATCTGTTTTTTGAAATATCATAGACTTCTTTCAACTCTTTATAATAATCAGAATTTTCATCTTTAGAATAAGCAGGATAAGGATTGGCCTGCACCTGGCTTGAACTATCAAGAGCCATTGTAAGCATTTTTGACCAATGGGGTTCAAGTCCATCTGCATAATCAGGCAAGGTTGGAACCCAACGCGTATCATCATCGGTTTTAACTTCAAAACGGTCAAACCCTCTTGTCTCTTTATAATTATCTTTTCCCAGTCGCTTGCCAACTACATCAGCTACTTGCTGACCAAATGCAATAGATTGCTGAACAACAGCTTCATCTAATCCTGCTGAATAAACTGCAATCATGGAATCTTGATACTTGGTTATTTCAGGAGCAGAGAAAGTTACTTTTTTTGCAGTCTCACAAAACGATTGAATCGCGGCTATTGAAAAATCATATTGCTTACCTTCTTCAGGAATTGGCATTGGATCAAAACCCTTAAGTTTTGCTGTAATCGACTTACTACCTTCTTTTTGGAAACGAATGGCTTCGTACATAGCAAGTGAAGTATTGGCATAAATGCGACTGGCTACGGGTGGTGTGAAAATATCAACAACAATAATATCAGTCAATTTTTTTTCCAGCTGATGTGGCAGTTGACCACTCTGCTTTACTGATGTTGTACTTGAATTACTACAAGAAATAAAAAATAAAATAAAGAGATAGCCAACAAAGGATTTAAAGAAAGGGTTCATTTAGGGTTTATTTTAAGGAGTATTGATTGTTCGGGTTATTTTTCCTTGTTGATTGTATAAGCTAATTTTTGTAACGCCTTTAGGAATATTTAAGCTTCTTGAACTTTGTGAAAGAAAAGAAGATCCCTGAGTCAATTCAATTTTCTGTTTTTTATTTTCAGAAAAATACAACATCGCTGAAGTTTCTAACGCTGATAACTTAACATACTTCAGAGCATCGTTATTTAGTTTAAAAAAGCGAAGTGATTTTCTGTTTTCAGTTGAAACCAAATAGTTATGACCAGATACATGAACGGTGGTCAATGCTCTTGCATCACCAGGTACAAGAAATCCAGACTCTTCAAATCCAATAGGCTTAAATTGTTTATTTCCATTGTTGAGCAAAACAAGACCATTGAATGCATCTGCTCTACCCTGACTGGTCTCCATTCCAAAATCATTTCCTGTTAGAACAAGATCAGGCAATTGATCACCATTTACATCCATAGATTGCATACCATACAAAGGAGCAAATTGTGCTTGCATGGGCAGGTCATGCATTTTAAATTCCTGGTTACCTAAATTTTCTATCCAGACACTTTTCATGTAATTAGCAGTCAACTTACTTACGTCTTTCATTTCTTCAGGCGTAAATACATCTTTTACAGTTGCTTTTCCGTAATCTCCATAGAATTCAAATTTCCTGCGAATCAGAATCAACTGCTTTTGCATATCATCTTTGGAATGATAGAAATATTCTTGTCGCTTTCCGGTTGAATCAGGAAAATAACATGAGATGAAGGCATCATAAGAACCATTCTTATCAAAATCCTTTGCATAAATACTCAATGGTTCACCAGATGAACATTTAAAATATTGATTGAGTCCGAAATTTCCAGCTACATAATCCATATCGCCATCTCGATCCACATCAATCGAAAGCAAGCTGTTCCACCAACCACTTGCCTGACTGATCTCTTTAGATGGTTCAATTTTTTCAAATGAGGTTCCTGTATTTTTAAAAAATAAAAGCGGGCTCCATTCACAAGCCAACAACAAATCAGGTTTGTTATCATTGTTAAAGTCGGTCCACAAGAAATCGCTCACCATACCGACTTCAGGCAATGAAGGCGACCATTCTTTGGTAACATCTTTAAATGAGAGTTTACCAGATTTAGAATCGTTTCTTAGTAGATACGATTGCCCGGGTTTTGGATACGCTTTTGGCGATACCCTTCCACCAACAAACAAATCCAAATCTCCATCACCATCAAAATCAGCAGCCTTTGTATTTTGTCCGGACGCTGTAATGACCGGCAGCGCATTGCTTACTACAGTAAAATTTCCCTTTCCATCATTTTCACACAATACATCCTGATAGAGTGCTGAGCCGGGATCATGCTGGTAACTTCCTCTTGTAATATAAAGATCATTGTCGCCATCACCTTCTGCATCAAAAAGTAGCAGACCCATATCTTCTTCTTTTTTCAGTTCAGAAATTTTAATGGGTAATATTTTTTTACTGAATTTTCCATTGGCCTGTTGAATCAATACAACAGGACCCTGAAACCTGCTTGAGCTTGCCAATGCAATATCATCCAAGTCATCACCATTGATATCTCCGACTGCAATAGCGGGACCATATTGTGAAAATTTATGTGGCAATGTCTTTTGAAGATTGAAGTCGATGAAATCATTTTCTTCATGAACATAATCTATCCCCATTGTCGATGGATCAATTTCTGCAAACAAAGTGGTTTTATTTTTCAATGAAGGAGATACTTGTTCCTTAGCATTATTATAATCAATTCCAATTACCTGATTTGCATTTTGCTTTCCTAATCGTTGTTGCTTCCCATCAGTCCAAACCACTACAACAGAATCAACTGATGTGCTAACACCTAATCCGAAATGTAAAAAATTTTCAGACTTTGATAAATAACCTCTCACGCAATGACTTTGTGTGTGTTGTTGTTGACCATTGTTCCAAATTGTAACTGTTGCACCAAAACCTTGTGGATTCAATTGCGGTCCTTTTAAATCTATTCTCAAGAAATTAGCAGTTTGTTCTTCTTTTTTCTTGTCGTTATTATACAATGTATTTTCAAACAAGAAAGCTGGATCATCAATGTTATTGGTAATGATATCCAAATCTCCGTCATTATCAAGATCTGCATAGGAAGTGCCATTGGTGAAGCTTACCAGATTGATACCCCACTCTTTTGATTTATCACTGAATGTTAAATCTCCGTTGTTTTTAAAAATAAAATTGGGAATCTTTACCTCTGGTATCATGTCTAGCAACTCCGCACGTGTAATCATACTGCTGTTGATGCTTTTTCTAAATGCACCAAAATCATGATCAATAATATCTTTTGGAAAACCGTTGGTTATTAAAAGATCACGATGACCATCGTTATCGAAATCTGCAAATAGAGGCGACCAGCTCCAGTCGGTTGCTTCTACACCTGCCAGAAAAGCAATATCACTAAATAGTGGAAGATTAGTTTTGGGGTTGATTCCCTGATTCAGCTGAAACATGTTCCGTACAAACTGATATTCATATTTATACTGATCAGTAAATAAATAATGGTTGTAGTTGTTGGCGTTCATGTTTACTTTCTTCCTTTTGTTATCAGCAGGAAGCATTTCTACTGCAAACAAGTCCTCCAAACCATCGTTGTTTACATCAGCGATATCACTTCCCATAGATGAGTAAGACTCATGCTTAAATATTTCTGAAATACGGTTGGTGAATGTTCCATTTTTATTGTTGATGTAAATCAAGTCAGTACTCAGATAATCATTGGCAACATAAATATCAGGATAACCATCTTTGTTAAAGTCGTGTATCATTGCAGAGTGACTATAACCACCCCAGTCGATTCCCGCATCTAATGATACATCAGTAAATACAGCATGGCCAACAGTTGAATCGAAATCATTTCTGTACAACAAATCTCTGGTCACAACATTCTTGCCTCTTCTTTGGTCCATTGATAAGAACTGGTTGGGATATTGTACATCAATAAAATTGACAGCAATAAATAAATCAAGGTCGCCATCAAGATCATAATCAAAGAAGGTTGAAATTGAATTGTGTGTATTATCAAGAATTTTATATTCTTCACCCATCTCTTTAAACTGAGGAATGCCTTCTGCATTGTTGCCTTGGTTGATGAACAACAAATCTCTTAATGCTGCACTGTCTTCAATCATGGTATTGCAGACATAAATATCTTGTTTGCCATCAGAGTTGATATCAACAAAAGTTACACCAGACGACCATTGTCCCTTTGTTTTTTGTGCACCAGCTTTTTCAATTACCTCTTCGAATTTTAATGCTCCTTTATTTAAATAAAGTTTATTCTGTACCTGGTTGCCTGCAAAAAAGATATCTTGCAAACCATCACCATTCAAATCACCTACAGCAACACCGCCACCATTGTAAGTGAATTCACTTTCTAAAATATTGATGGTATCATTAACAGTAATTGTATTCGTAAAATCAATACCAGATTTTTCCGGACTAACCAGACGAAATAACTGATCATTGTTTTTACAAGATGAAAAGCCCAACAGGCAAACAAGAGCAATGGAGAAATAATTAGATTTCATAAGCTACACATCAGTTGTTCTACCCTATAAAATTAATTTATTTCGTGGTCAGTTGAGTGAAGTAAAAACAAAAAAGGCTGCACAATGTGCAGCCTTTCTGTTATTTGTTTGGTTAGGATTAGTAACCAGGATTTTGCTTCAAAGTAGGAACGCCGTCCTTTGCACTTTGTGTAATTGCCTTTGCAGGAAGAGGGAAAACTTCATTCTTACCTACAGTGAATGTAGCTGTTCTGAGGTAACCTCTTCTAATGCCATCTTTAGCATAGTATGCATTCTTAACCTGAGCAGCTACACCCCATCTTACTAGATCGAAGAAGCGGTGACCTTCCATTCCAAGCTCGATACGACGCTCGAAACGTACAGCCTTTGTAGCAACTGCCTTGTCAGTCCAAGGTGCAGTGTAAAGACCAACACGGTAGTTAGCAGCTGGATTAGCACCATCCATTACAAAGTCAGCTGGATTAGCAGCTCTCTGACGGATTTGGTTAACCAAAGCACGTGCTCTTTCAAGGTTACCCAATTCAACTTCAGCTTCTGCCAATTGCAACATAACGTCTGAAAGGCGCACCAACTTAGTGTTATTAGAGTTGTAACCAGAAGTCCAACCAGAAGCGTGAGTTACCTCAGCTACTTGAGACCTAGCGTGTACATTCTTCATTGGAGCATATGGACCACCATAAGATTGGTCACGAACCCAAGAAGAACCTGGGTGCTTACCCCAATCCAAGTAAGGAATTCCACGACGACCAACTGTACGATCGAGACGAGGATCCAAAGCACGAGTTTCAGGTGTAAATGGATCTGTATCCTTCAAACCATCGTCGTTCTTAACATCTTGTGCGTTATAGGTATCCAACAAAGGAAGACCGTTAGCATCAACCTGGAAAGAGTTTACAAGGTCTTGAGAAGGCTGGTGGAATCCGCAGC
>CAZVYI010000037.1:0-15152 GCA_964631755.1 uncultured Sphingobacterium sp.
CTGCTTCGTAAACCCGGTGGTGGATGGTGGCCATTTCAAGATAGGGGTCGACTTCCTCAGTCACCCTGACCAAATGACCATTCCTTTCGAGATCCAAGAGGCAATCTTCCAGTGATTTGTAAGCCATTTGGACAAGGATTTAGTTTTGTTTACGAAGAAAACAACTAAAGTAAAAACCGACATAAACGATATAAGTCTATGTCAGTCAATGATTTAAATTCTTTCAAAAGAAGAGAAGAAGAAATTGCCCTCAATCTGAGCATTTTCATCACTGTCACTTCCATGTATTGCATTTTCCCCTACGCTTTTGGCATACAGTTTACGGATTGTTCCATCTTCTGCATTTGCTGGATTGGTAGCACCAATCAACTTGCGGAAATCTTCTACGGCATTGTCTTTTTCAAGGATAGCAGCAACAATTGGTCCGCTGCTCATGAAATCAACAAGTTCTCCATAGAAAGGTCTTTCCTTGTGAACTGCATAAAATTCACCTGCTTTTTCAGCTGATAATTTTGTCAGTTTCATGGCAACTATTTTAAAACCTGCCGCTTCAATGTGCTTGAGAATTGATCCAGTATGTCCACTTGCAAAGGCATCTGGCTTAACCATAGTAAAAGTTCTGTTACTCATATCTTTACCTGTTTTAGGACTGCAAAGGTAAACCAAGACCTATCATCACCCAAGTAAAAAGCATGTTAATTGGATTTCAATTATTTGGATATTACATTTGCACTCCATCATGAAAGAAATTAGTCACGTTTTTGAATCACTAAAGCCCACTGATCCGGTCGTCATCAACATGCACCAAAAGCCAGATCCAGACGCAATGGGCTCAGCATTAGGACTTTATCATTTTATCAAGAAACTGGGTAACCCTGTGGTTGTGATATCTCCAACCAATTGGGCCGACTTCCTAAAATGGATGCCAGGCATTGAAGGGGTAATCGATTTTGAAGCACATGGAGAACTGGCCAGAAAATACCTTTCTTCTGCAAAATGGCTTTTCAGTCTAGACTATAACCATTTCAACAGAACCCGCTACATGGAGGGTATTTTGATTCAAATGGAGTGCAAAAAAGTCTTGATTGATCACCACAGGGAGCCACAAACTGAATGTTTTGATTACGGATACAGTGAAATCACAAAGAGTTCTACTGCAGAAATGATTTATGATTTCATCTTGTTGTCGGGCAGAAAAGATCTGATCGACCAGGATATAGCTGCCTGTTTATATGCAGGGGTAATGGCTGATACTGGATCCTTCAGGTTCTCTTCTACGAGCCCTGATGTACATAAAATGATTGCTGAACTGCAGGCATACGATATCGACCATCCAAGAATTCACTCCAATGTATATGATAATTTCCAGGAGAACAGACTTCGTTTTATCGGACATGTTCTGTTAAACAGGATGGAAGTATTGTATGAGCACAATGCTGCAATCATTGCCATTCCAAAATCAGATATTTTAAAGTTTCATATTAAAACTGGCGATACTGAAGGATTGGTCAATTACCCGCTATCTATCCAAGGAATTGAAATGGCTGCCTTATTGATTGACAGGGATGAAGAGAGAAAATGGTCGTTTAGAAGCAGAGAGACCTTTGATTGCAATACCTTTGCCAGGAAGTATTTTGAAGGAGGGGGGCATTTTAATGCTTCAGGAGGAAGAAGTATTTTATCAGTCGACGAAAATATAAAGGCATTTAAAAAAGCACTAATAGAGTTTACATCTAATAACAACAACAAATAAAATGAAAAAAACAGCACTGCTTTTAACAGCATTATCCGTTTTCATGCTCAATGCATGTAACAACATTGGGTTTGAAAAAACCAAATCAGGCTTGGAATACAAAATTATTCCAGGTAGCGGTGAGGGTGAAAAACTTGCTCATGGTGATATCGTAAAATTTGAATACAGAATCACTTTCAAAGATTCAATGGTGATGAATTCTTATGACTTCATGCCAGTTTATGATCAAGTGGACAGCGTTGGTCGCTACCATGATTTTTCTGAATTCCTTACAAAAATGAAAGTTGGAGACAGTGCAGTAAGTTTCCAGTTGTATGATTCTTTGGCAAAGAATTCTCAGTTTGGAGTACCTCCATACATGAAGAAAGGTGACAAGCAACAAATGACCATTAAAATATTATCAGTTTTCAAGCCTAAAAATGGTAAACAAGCCAGAGATTACGCTATTGAAGATTACAACAATGAAATGGATAAGTACAAAGCTGCTGAACTTGCAGAAATTGAGAAATACCTTAAGTTGAAAAAAATCAATGCTGAAAAAGTAAACAATAACTTATTTGTTGCAATCGATCAAGAGGGTACAGGTAAGCAAGCAGATTCTGGTCAGCTTGTGGGTATCAAATACAGTGGATATGGTTTCGATGGAAAATATTTTGATTCTAACACAGATACAACCAGACAAACTCAACGTCACCCATTGGATACATTCTTTTTTGTTTCTAAAACTGAAGGAGCAATCAATGGAATGCTTGAAGGTATTACTAAATTCAAGAAAGGTTCAAAAGGAAGAATGTTTATCCCTTCAATCATGGCCTATGGTCCACAAGGCAACCCTCCAGCTATCAAACCAAATCAAAACCTCATTTTTGATGTAGAAGTCGTTGAAGTAAAGGATTTTGTAAGATCTCCAATGCCTCAAATGCCTCACTAATTTAAATAATCAAATCGCTATAAATAAAAGAAGGAGTACGATGTTACTCCTTCTTTTATTTTGCATTAAGCTGTTGGTATAATTTAACAACCTCTCTGGCTGCCTTAACATCATGTACTCTTAAAATATGAGCTCCTTTCATCAGTGCAACAGTATTTAGCGAAGTAGTTCCATTTAAGGCATCTTCAGGAGTAGAGTCGAGTAATTTATAGATCATCGATTTTCTGGAAATGCCAACCAATATGGGTAAATCAAATTGATGAAACTTTCCCAGCTCATGCATCAACTGATAATTGTGCTCAATTGTTTTTCCAAAACCAAATCCAGGATCCAGAATTATTTCTTTGATTCCCGCTTGTATCATCTGATCAATCTTTTCCTTGAAAAAGGATATCACTTCGTTGGTTACATTCTCATATTTGGGAGCAGTTTGCATGGTTTCTGGCCGACCTTGCATATGCATACACACATAGGGTACATTTAATTTTGCTACTGTCGACAACATATTTATATCCATATTGCCTGCACTGATATCATTGACTATATCAGCTCCATGTTGAATGGCAAAAGAAGCGACTTCCGAACGAGTAGTATCAATAGAAATCCAATGATTGGGATAGGTACTTTTAATATAGTTTAATGCACCTTTAATCCTTTGAATCTCATGTTCGGCTTCAATTTGTACAGCACCCGGCCTCGTACTTTGTCCCCCTACATCTATAATATCAACGCCTTCTTCAATCATTTGATCAATCTTTGTTTGTAGATCAGTCAATTGCAGCGACCGGCTACCTTCAAAAAAAGAGTCATCTGTACAATTCAATACCCCCATCACCAGTGGAGAATCTATATTTAATTGCTTGCCGTTGGAATTCAGTGTGAACATGATTTTCTTTCCTATTTTTGCCGTGCTGCAAAGCATCATTACAATGAGCACAAACACAAATATACAATACGATCAAGCCTTAACTTCCTGTAAAGACATCTTTATCAAGAAGACAAAAGATTATGGTACATCCTGGCGCTGTTTGAGAATCATCTCCATTGCAGATCAGATTTTCATCAAGGCCATGAGGATAAGAACTATTCAAGAGAAAAAAACACAAAAGGTGCAGGATGATATCTCCGCTGAATTCAAGGGTATTGTCAATTATGGCATTATTGGGTTGATCCAATTGGAAATAGGGGACAGTGAAGTACAGGAATTGAATGTTGGCGAAGTAGAAGCATTGTACAATCAGAATGCCGAGTTTGCCAAAACTACCATGCTTGACAAAAACCATGATTATGGTGAAGCCTGGAGAGATATGAGTCAGGAAAGTTTCGTTGATCTAATCATCATGAAACTGGCAAGAGTGCGACAGATATTGTCCAATGATGGAAAAACCATCATTAGTGAAGGTATTGACGCCAATTTTGTAGACATCATCAATTATGCCTTATTCGGATTGATACTTATTGGCGAAGGGAAACCTGGTCATTCATCCTAAAACGACTAACATGCGCTTGCTTTTAAATGCAATCAGAATTTTTGTAGGAGTACTCTTTATTTTCAGTGGATTAATCAAGGCCAATGATCCGCTGGGATTGAGTTACAAAATGCAAGAATTCTTCGAAATCTGGCACATGGATTTTCTGAATCCTTATACGCTGGCATTTTCGATTTTGATGATTGCCTTTGAAATCATTGCAGGTTTTGCTGTTATCATTGGATGGCAGTTCAGGTTGTTCAGCTGGATGCTTTTTCTATTGATCATTTTTTTCACCTTCCTCACTGGCTATGCAGTTTTATCTGGAAAAATTAAAGAGTGTGGATGTTTCGGTGATTGCATCAAGCTTACCGCCGAGCAGTCGTTTGCAAAAGATATCATCTTGTTTGTTTTGATAGGATTTTTATTGATTAAACGAGATCAAATCAAAGCTTTTTTTGCACCATGGGTCTCGATTGTCTTACTACTATTAATTACCATTGCTTCATTTGCCATGCAATGGTATGTACTTGAGCATTTGCCTTTGTTTGATTGCCTTCCCTATAAAAAAGGAGTTGATATCGAAGAAAAAATGCAAATTCCTGCTGGTGCAATTCCAGACAGTACCGTCATCAATTTTGTTTATCAAAAAGATGGAAAGGAACTGGAATTTGATGCAGAACATTTTCCCGAGGATTTCAACGACAGCATCTACACATTCGTGAAACGCTATGATAAGATTGTTCGCAAAGGGAATGCAGAACCAGCGATTAAAGATTTTGTTGTCATGACCGCTTCCGGAGTGGATACAACAGCTGCAATATTGAGCGACCCAAGAGAGATGCTGGTTTTGTTTGTGAGAAAGCCATCCGAAGATGCATCTGAATGGATTAGATCTTTTCAAGAAATTGTAAACTATTCAAAAACAAATAACAGACCGTTGATTGCCATCACACCCGCATATGAAGAATTAACAGCCTTGTTTACTGAACAAAAAATTGATATACAAGTTTTCAAAAGTGATTTGGTTGCAGTTAAAACAGCAGCAAGATCTAACCCAACTGTATACAAAATTCAACAGGGTGTTATTTTAAACAAGTGGGGAAGGGCAGATTTGGAGCAGGCGATAAAGTAGTCGCTATGCTATAACTACTTCATTAATGGTATCTGCACCCATTACCTCATTCACTCTTTCTTTGATCAGTTCTTTCTGAAAAACCAATTCATTTTTGAGTGGAGCGACTGCAGTATAGATGAAGAGTGTTTTATTTTTTATTTCAATTCTATCTGTATAATTAGAAATGGTTTTGCCCATTAATTTTTCCCAATGGTCTTCAACACTGAGCGATTGAATCTGTTGCTTGATCCTGCTGGTTTCAAGAAACTTTTTCACTGCATCACCTAATGAAATTGCATCTCCCATTTATAATTGAATTAGATGGTAAGTTACACCAAATTGATCAAGTGCTTTTGATATACGTTCCTGATGTGTGTCAGTCAGAAAAACCTGCCCTTTGTTTTTCTCACATACCCATTCAAGGAGTTTTTCCAGTCGATTTTGATCAAGCTTCTCAAAAACATCATCCAGCAGTAATAAAGGTTCAAATCCCATATTCGTTTTCAAGAAATCAAATTCAGCCAATTTGAGGGAGAACAACATACTTTTTCTTTGGCCCTGGGAAGCAATTTGTTTAAATGGAAGACCGTTCATGGTCAGTTCAAGATCATCTTTGTGGATTCCGATATTTGTCCTTTGTAAGATCAAATCTTTTTGTCGGCTCAACAATAAATCTTGTCTGTAACGCTCAACAGTTGTTGAAGGGGTATAAGCAAGTTCTGGACTTTCATTCCCATCTGAGATGAAGTGAAAAAGCTGATTAACAGAAGGAATAAATGTTTCAAAAAATGCTTTTCTCCACTCAATTATTTGACTGCCTAAAGAAACCAGCTGGTGATCAAAAGTATCTAAAAGGGTAAAATCAATTCCATCGATTTCCTGACTCTTCAAGTATTTGTTTCTTTCTTGTAAAACCTTGCCATATTGAATTAAGGCAGTCAGATAAGCAGAATTGGTTTGCGATAGAATCGTATCTATCAATTTTCTTCTCTCTTCACTGGCACCTGAAATCAAAACAACATCGTCTGGCGCTACAAAAACTACCGGAAGTCTGCCAATATGAGCTGAAAACGGAGAAATGGATTCACCATCAACTTTGAGTTCTTTTTTATTGTTTTCCCTTAGTAAAAGTATAATATCCAGTTTTTGGTGCTGCTTATGAAAACTTGCATCAATACGAAATCCAATACGACCGGTTTCAACGGACTGCTGATCAGGTTTACTAAAATAACTTTTGGTAAAACAGAGGTAGTAGATGGCATCCAGGAGATTGGTCTTACCCTTGCCATTGTTCCCACAAATGGCGGTTACCCTCTCAGGAAATGAAAAATTTGCGGAAGGGTAGTTCCGAAACTGAAGCAGGTTAATATGGGTAATCTGGAGCAAAATTTAAGCGAAATGTAAAAATAAGCTAACCCACTAAAATTAATGGCAGAACCTCCTTTGAAAAAGTCAGTTTTATGATTTTCGCAGTATATTTGCGAATCTTTCAGAAAAAGAATCTTTTATCAAATATGGGTTCAACTAAATTCACTAAAGAAACCTACCTCTACTGGTACGAAATGATGCTCTTGCTCAGAAGGTTTGAGGAGAAAACAGGACAGCTTTATGGTATGCAGAAAATCAGAGGCTTTTGTCACTTGTACATTGGCCAAGAGGCCTTGGCAGCTGGTTGTATGACGGCTACAAGACAAGAAGATCCGTTTATTACTGCTTACCGTGATCATGGTTTAGCACTTGCGAAAGGAATGACAGCAAATTCTTGCATGGCAGAGCTTTTCGGTAAGGCTACAGGTTGTTCAAAGGGAAAGGGTGGAAGTATGCACTTTTTTGGTGTAAATGAATATTTTTTTGGCGGACATGGAATTGTAGGTGCACAGATTGGCACAGGTGCTGGTTTGGCTTTTGCTGAGCAGTACAAAGGAACCGATAATGTGAGCCTTACTTTCTTTGGAGATGGTGCTGCTCGTCAGGGTATGCTCCATGAAACCTTCAACCTTGCGATGCTTTGGAAGCTTCCTGTAATTTTCATTTGCGAAAACAACAATTACGCAATGGGAACTTCAGTGGAAAGAACCTCTAATGTTACTGATATCTATAAATTGGCCGATGCATATGAAATGCCAGCTGATATGGTAGATGGAATGAGCCCAGAAGCTGTTCACGAAGCTGTTGCCCGTGCAGTTAAGCGTGCAAGAGAAGGTGGTGGACCAACTTTGTTGGAAATGAAAACCTATCGTTACAAAGGCCACTCAATGAGTGACCCTCAGAAATACCGCAGCAAGGACGAAGTTGAAGAGTACAAAGAAAAAGATCCTATTGAGCATTGCAAGGATGTATTACTTAATGAGTTCTCTTTAACAGAACAGGAAATAGAAGTCATCAACGACCGAGTAAAAAATATTGTTGAAGAATCCGTTCGTTTTGCTGAAGAAAGCCCCTGGCCAAGTGACGATGAATTGTTGAAAGACGTTTACAAGCAAGAAGATTATCCATTTATAGTTGACTAATTCAAATAAAATTACATGTCAGACCACAAAAACATAGAAAACGCAGATCAAGAAGCAGTAGATAAGGCCCTAGGATTTTGGCAAGCTTATGGAAAGAAAGTATCCGTTGCAGTTGCAATAATTGTTGTTGCAGTCGGTGGTTTCTGGGCATATGGTAACTTTATTCAACAGCCTAAAGAAGTAAAGGCCAATGAAGACATTTTCGCTGCCGAAAATTATTTCAGGAAAGATTCATTTGCTCTAGCCCTTAATGGCACTGCTGGTGTTCCAGGGTTCTTGAAAGTAATTGATAAACACAGTGGCACTAAAGCTGCAAACCTTGCACATCTCTATGCAGGTGAATCATATTTGCAGCTTGGTGAATTTCAAAAAGCAATTGATCAATTGAATGCATTTAGTTCAGGTGGTGCAAAACAAATAGAAGCCAAGGTTGAAGGTTTACTGGGTGATGCATATGCAGAATTGAAGAAAAACGATGAAGCAATAGAGCATTATAAAAAGGCTGGTACTTCATTTGCAGACGATCAGGCTATTTCATCTGAATATTTATTCAGGGGCGCTTTATTGGCTGAAATTGCAGGAAAAAATGATCAGGCAATTGAACTCTATAAGCTTTTGAAAGAAAAATATCCAAGAACTGAAAAAGGTTTTATTGTAGATAAATACCTTGCAAGACTTGGTGTTACAAAATAAATGAACGTACACGTTTTTATACCTTGCTTTGTAGACCAGTTGTATCCAACAGCTGGATTCAACACCATTAAAGTTTTGGAAAAAGCAGGTTGTAACGTTATTTACAATCCCGATCAAACCTGTTGCGGACAGCCCGCCTTCAATGCTGGTTATTGGGGAGAGGCGAGGGAAGTTTGCAATAAATTCATCAAAGATTTTGAAAATGCTGAATATGTAGTGATGCCCAGTGCTTCATGCACTGGCTTTGTAAACAACTACTACGATAAAGTTTTCGGTAATACATCTAATCACAAAGCTACCAGGGAAATCAAGGGGAAGGTTTTTGAACTCAGCGATTTTCTGGTCAATGTTCTAAAGGTGGTAGATTTAGGTGCAAGTTTAAATGCAACAGCTACATACCATGATTCTTGTGCTGCTTTAAGAGAGTGTAAAATTAAAGAAGAGCCTCGCACTTTGTTGCAACATGTAAAAGGCTTGAATCTTGTTCCACTCCATGAAAATGAAACCTGCTGCGGTTTTGGTGGAACTTTTGCAGTAAAATTTGAAGGCATTTCTACCGCCATGGGAGAGCAAAAAGCCCAGCATGTTCTGGATACAAAAGCAGAATACCTGATATCAACTGATTTAAGTTGTTTAATGCATATCAATGGTGTTATGGAAAAGAAACAAATGCCTGTTAAATGTCTTCATTTGGCAGATGTTCTTGCAAGCGGATATTAAAATTGAACATATGGCATACTGGTTGATAAAATCTGAACCTTTCAAATATTCCTGGGATCAATTTGTCAAAGATGGATCAACATTCTGGGATGGAGTGAGGAATTATGCTGCTAGAAACAACCTGAGATCGATGAAGAAAGGAGATCTTGCCTTTTTTTACCACAGCAACGAAGGATTGGCCATTGTTGGAATAGCTAAAGTCATCAAAGAATCCTATCAGGATCCTACCACTGAAGAAACTGCTTGGCTTGCAGTGGATTTTAAACCACACAAGAAATTAAAGAACCCAGTTACATTAGCAGATATCAAATCCAACAAAGATTTATCCAATATGGCCTTGATCAGACTGGGTCGTTTATCCGTGCAGCCAGTCCTTGAAGAGGAGTGGAAAATTGTTATGGAAATGGCTGGTGAAAAAATCTAACAAGCCCTGTTTTTTCATAAAGATCGACTTATTCACATTCCTCATTTTTAATCAATAAAATCAGGGGGTTTACTATATTTTTTTCTTCTAAAAAAGTGGATAAAACATGCTCATTATATTGATAAGAATGCGCCTGAAAAAGAGTAGATTTGTAGACAATAAATTCTATTAAGAACGCCTCTTTTTTTTATCAATAATGGACGAACAAAAACTTCCCGAGCAAACCAATGATACCAATCGTATCATTCCAATCAATATAGAAGAACAAATGAAAGCCGCCTACATTGATTACTCAATGAGTGTAATCGTAGGAAGAGCATTACCAGATGTTCGAGATGGTTTAAAACCAGTACACCGCAGGATTTTATTTGCCATGAATGAGTTGGGAATGGACTACAACAAACCCACACGTAAGTGTGCGAGAATTGTAGGTGAAGTTTTGGGTAAATACCATCCACATGGTGATACAGCAGTGTATGATGCATTGGTGAGAATGGGACAAGAATGGAATACACGATATCCAACAATCGACAAACAAGGAAACTTTGGTTCACCAGATGGTGAAGGTCCTGCTGCCATGCGTTATACGGAAGCAAGGCTTCAGCGTTTAGCTGGATTCATGATGGAGGATATTGATAAAGAGACTGTTGATTTTCAATTCAACTTTGACGATTCTTTAGAAGAGCCAACAGTTCTTCCTACCAAAATACCACACCTCCTGATCAACGGAAGTAGTGGTATTGCTGTGGGTATGGCGACTAACATGTTGCCGCACAATCTTACAGAAGTAATTGATGGTTGTATTGCATTCATTGATAACAGAGAGATTACTATTGATGAATTGATGCAACATGTAAAGGCTCCTGATTTTCCTGGAGGTGGCATCATCTATGGAATGGAAGGAGTTAAATCTGCAATGCATACAGGTAGAGGAAGGGTAGTATTGAGAGGTAAAGTGAGCATTGAAACCAAAGCCAATGGACGTGAGCAAATCATCATCACTGAAGTTCCTTACCAGGTGAGTCGAGATGTACTTACAGAACGCATTGGACAGTTGGTGAACGATAAAGTATTAGATGGCATCACACATGTCAACAATGAATCATCTGAAAATGATGGTACACGTATCGTAATTGATCTTAGAAAAGATGCAGTTGCCAACGTGATTGTTAATCAGATGTATAAATTCACAGATCTGCAAACATCGTATGGCATCAATAACGTTGCCATTGTAAAGGGCAGACCCAAAATTTTAAACCTTAAAGATCTCATATCATCTTTCATTGAATTTAGACATGATGTTGTTCAAAGAAGAGCAATTTTCCAATTGAAAGAAGCAGAGAAGAAGGCCCATATTTTACAAGGTTATTTAATTGCGCTGGATCATTTAGATGAAGTCATCAAATTGATTAGAAATGCAGCGAATCCAGAAATTGCCCGTGAAGGATTGATGTCTCAATTCGGCATGAGTGAGATTCAAGCAAAAGCGGTATTGGAATTGAGACTCCAGCGTTTAACTGGAATGGAGATCAATAAAATCCGTGAAGAGTATGATGAGATCATGAAATTCATCAACTATCTGAAAGACTTGTTGGCGGATGAAGGCAAGCGTTATGACTTAATCAAAACTGAACTTCTTGAGGTTAAAGAAAGATTTGGAGATCAACGCAGAACAGAAATCACTTACCTCGACAATGAAGTAAGTATCGAGGATCTGATCAAAGAAGAGGATGTCGTAATTACAGTTTCTCATTTGGGTTACATCAAGCGTACACCAGCAGATGAATACAGGGCTCAGAAGAGAGGAGGAAGGGGTTCAATTGGTGGCAAGACCAGACAAGAAGATTATATCGAACATTTGTTTGTCGCCTCCACCCACCACACCTTGATGTTCTTTACAGAAAAGGGAAGATGTTATTGGTTAAAGGTGTATGAAATACCTGATGGAGATAAACAAGGTAAGGGTAGAGCCATTCAGAACTTAATGCAATTGCCTCCGGATGATAAGATCAGAACTATCCTGGATGTAAAGAACCTAAAAGATGAAGCCTTTGTAAACAGTCATTATATTGTATTGTGTACAAAACAAGGTATCATCAAGAAAACTGAATTATCAGATTTCAGCAGACCAAGAGCAACAGGTGTTAATGCAATTACAATAGTTGATGGCGATCAATTGTTAGAAGCTAAGCTGACCGATGGCAATTCTGAAATCATGATGGCAGTAAAATCTGGAAGGGCTATTCGATTCCCAGAGGCAAAAGTAAGGCCGACGGGAAGAGGAGCCATTGGTGTTGCTGGTATAGAGGTTGATGATGCAAATGATGAGGTTGTTGGTATGGTTTGTGTGAATGTAGAGGACAAATCGAGAACGGTGCTCGTGGTTTCAGAAAAAGGATTTGGTAAAAGAACACCAATAGATGAATACAGAATCACCAATAGGGGTGGAAAGGGTGTTAAAACCATAAATGTTACAGAAAAAACCGGTAAATTAGTCGGTATACTGGACGTAAGTGAACAAGAAGATCTGATGATTACCTGTATTTCTGGAATAACCATCCGTATGAGTATTGCACAAATCAGTGAGCAGGGCAGAGCTACACAAGGGGTGAAACTGATCAGATTGGACGATGAAGATGCAATTGCAGCTATTACCAATTTGGATGAAATGGAAGAAGAAAGCGGAGGAGAAACATCAGAAACAGCATCAAATACTGAAACACCAACAAACGAATAAAAATCACACCATTAAAAAACCCACAATGAGAAGGATCCTCTTAACTTTTTTGGCAGCAGTTGGTTTGATGACTGCCAATGCACAAAACCTGAATAAAATAAAAGATGCTTTAGCAGCAAATAAATATGCTGAAGCCAAGACAATGGTTGAGACTTTACTTGCCTCACCTAAAAACCAGAAAAATCCTGAAATCCTTTATTTAAAAGGAAAAGTTTTGAGTGCAATTGCCGCTAATCCAAAAGAGAGAGCAGCTATGCCAGAAGCAAGACTTCAAGCATTAGATGCGTTCAAAAAGTCTTTAGAGGCTGATAAAAATCAAGCGACATTATATTTAACAGTAGATAATTATCAACCAGTTTTTTCTTTGTATGCCAGCGGATTTGAAGAAGGTGCAGGGTATTACAATGAAGAAAAATATGATGATGCTCTTGCTACATTTAAATCAACTGGAATCATTGGGGATTATATTTTTTCACAAGGTTGGGGTTTGTATCAACTGGATACTACTTTGGTCTATTACATGGGTTTATCTGCAATTAATGGTAAAAAAGAAGAAGAGGCAATTGGGTATTTTACCAAATTGGCTGATGCCAATGTTGGAGGTACTTCTGATATGTCAACTCCATATCGCTATTTAGCTAAGCATTACTATGACAAGAAGGACGATGCAAAAATGATTAAATACATCGATGCAGGTCTAAAATTATTTCCTAAAGACGATTATTTACCATTGTTGGCATTGGATTATACAAGAGATAAAGGTGATATGGCTGCTTTGATGAAAAAGTATGAAGAATTATTAGTAATAAATCCAGAATCATTTGATATAACTTTTGAATATGCAGGGGAACTTTTTTCTGAGACGCACGTTGCAGAATCAAGTAAAAGACCAGCCAATTACAATGAACAATGTTTAAAAATTGAGGGTTTATATAATAAGGCACTTAGTATAAAACCTGATTCTTATGAAACAATGCTTTCATTAGGAAAACACTTTTACAACCAAATGTTGTTCATTGACGAAGATATCTACAAGGCGAGGGGAACCAACCCTGATGTTGTAAAGAAAAAAGCAGATTTACAGGCTTCATTGGATGTACTTGTAAACAAGTCAATACCTGTATTGGAGAAAGTATTTACACATTATGATGGCATGGGCAAGTTAAAAGTAGCAGAACGTTCAAACTTTAAATCTGCCTGCACTTTGTTAAACTATTGCTACGACAAAAAGAAGGATAAGGCAAAAGCTGAGTTTTATCAGAAGAAATACGATGAGGCAGATACAGCACATCAATAATTAAATTCTTATTTCCATACCAAGAGAGAAGCCAAAAACTTCTCTCTTTTTTTAAACCCATTACATGTCACTACAACTCGGCAGACAACAATTTGGAGATCCCAAAAACGCGGGAAATGTTTTGTCCAGAGAAGAAGCATATCAGTTATTGAACGAATGGGTTTTAAACGATCGTTTAAAACTGCATATGGTTCAGGTAGGTGGTTTAATGAAATCCTGGGCTGAAGAAAATGAGAGATTGGATCAAGAACAGGTATGGAAATGGCAAATGGCCGGATTACTGCATGATGCAGATTGGGATCAATGGCCAGATCAGCATTGTAAGAAAATCATTGAATACCTGGAAGAAAAGCAGGTTTGTCCGGAAGTTATTCGCGCAATTGCCTCACACGGACATGTCCATTTTGGCGTAATTCCAGAAAGCAGGATGGATCACATGCTATATGCCTTTGATGAATTATCAGGATTAATTCATGCATATTCTTTAATGCGACCAAATGGATATGAAGGCATGGAACTCAAAGGTGCTTTAAAACGAATCAAAGAAAAAACCTTTGCGGCAAATGTGAGTCGCGACGATATTCAAGATGCCTGCCAAAGAGCAGGTTTGGAATTGAACAACCTCGTTCAATTCATCATCAGTCACCAAGCAGCATATCAGTTATAATATTTGAATCTTATCATTGAAGATAATGAGGGTAGATTTCATTATTTCTTACTTAACATAATATAAATTATAAGTCATAATTATTGATTTTATAGAGGAAAATATACTCAATTGAATTAAATTGTAACATAAATGATTGCGCATGATCCGTAGAGACTTTTTAAGAAATTCACTTCTTACATTACCTGCTATTTCAGCGACAAACTTTGAAACCAATAAGAATTTACCAACTAAACCAATTGTAATTTCAACCTGGGATTTTGGTAAAGCAGCTAATGCCGAGGCCTGGAAAATTCTTAAAAATAATGGTCGCGCTCTGGATGCTATTGAACAAGGTGCCCGAGTTACAGAGGCTGATCAAAGCAATAAAACTGTCGGCTACGGAGGCTACCCGGATCGCGACGGTCGAGTTACTTTAGACGCCTGTATCATGGATGAAAATGGCAATTGTGGTTCGGTCATGTGCCTGGAACACATCATTCATCCGATATCCGTTGCTCGTTTGGTCATGGAAAAAACCCCGCACGTCATCTTGGTTGGTGAAGGCGCTCTGCAATTTGCACTTGCCAATGGCTTTAAAAAGGAGAATTTACTGACTCCCGATAGTGAGTTGGCCTGGAAAGAATGGCTCAAAAAGTCGCAATACAACCCTATAATGAACATTGAGAACAAGTCCTATGACCAAAATCAACCTACTCCTGAATTTTTTCCTGGCTCAATCGACAACCACGATACCATCGGAATGCTGGCATTAGACGTTAAAGGCAACCTCAGCGGTGGTTGTACAACAAGTGGTATGGCCTTCAAAATGCATGGACGTGTTGGGGATTCACC
>CAZVYI010000038.1:0-14826 GCA_964631755.1 uncultured Sphingobacterium sp.
ATCTGCTCCTGCTGCTACGGAAGCTCCTGAAGCTCCAGCTGCACCTTCAGCTCCACAAATGTCATCAGGTGACAATGGTGCTGATGAGCCTGTAGATAAATGGTAATTGAATTTTTTTAATAAATTGAAAAGGGGCCCCTTTTAAAGTGCCCCTTTTTTTATTCTCCCAAATTAGTATTTAACCTTTAGCCCAATTTTTATACTGATTGATCAATCCATTCGTTGATTGATCATGACTGTTCACTTCTTCAGTCGAAACAAGTTCAGGTAAAATTTTATTTGCCAGTTGTTTACCCAATTCAACTCCCCACTGATCAAAACTATAGATATTCCAAATTGCGCCTTGGACAAAAATCTTGTGTTCATATGCAGCAATCAATTTTCCTAATTCAAAAGGATTGATCTGCTTTACCAAGAATGAGTTCGTTGGTCTATTCCCTTCGAATATTTTAAAAGGAACCAGTTTATTTTTTTCTTCTTCAGGCATTGCCTTGAGTTCTGCTTCAACTTCTTCCTTAGTCTTTCCATTCATAAGTGCTTCTGTTTGTGCAAAGAAGTTGGAAAGCAGCTTAGGATGATGGTCGCCAATTGGATTATGACTAATAGCAGGTGCGATGAAATCGCATGGAATCATAAGTGTTCCCTGGTGAATCAATTGATAGAAAGCATGCTGTCCATTTGTTCCGGGTTCCCCCCAGATAACTGGACCAGACGAATATGAAAGCGAATTACCATTTCTATCTACACTTTTGCCATTACTTTCCATGTTTCCTTGCTGGAAATATGCTGCAAAACGGTGTAAGTATTGGTCATATGGCAAAATCGCCTCAGATTGAACACCAAAGAAATTTACATACCAAAGTCCGATTAAGGCCATTTTCACCGGGATGTTATCCTGAAGAGGTTGGGTCTTGAAATGCATATCCATTTCATGTGCACCTGCCAATAACTTTTCGAAATTATCATAACCAATGGTCAAGGCAATGGACAACCCAATTGCGCTCCAAAGACTGTATCTTCCGCCAACCCAATCCCAAAATTCAAACATATTCGCCTTGTCTATGCCAAAAGCAGTAACCGCTTTTTCATTGGTTGATAAGGCAATGAAATGCTTGGCCACATGTGCCTGGTCGCCAGATTTTTCAATAAACCAGTTCCTTGCCGTATGGGCATTGGTCATGGTTTCTTGGGTAGTAAAAGTCTTAGAGGCAATTAAAAATAAGGTTGAGTCAGCCTCTATAACCTTCAGACATTCAGCAATATGTGTTCCATCAACGTTTGAAACAAAATGGACTTGCATTCCTTCCACCCAATAAGGTTTCAGTGCTTCAGTAACCATAACTGGGCCCAAATCACTGCCTCCAATTCCAATGTTAACTATATGTTTAATGGGCTTGCCTGAATAGCCTTTCCATTCTCCGGAATGGACTTTCTGACAAATAGACTTCATTTGTCCCAATACTCTTTGGATATCCGGCATGATGTCTTTTCCATCAGTTTGGAAAGTTTGTCCACTCAAGTTTCTAAGCGCTGTATGTAAAACCGCCCTGTTTTCCGTTTTATTTATTCTTTCACCTGCAAACATGGCTTTAATTGCAGAAGGGAGCTGGCAATCATTTGCAAGTTCAAACAGCAAATCCAGAGTATCCTGAGTGATTATGTTTTTAGAATAATCAAAAAGCAGATCGCCATCTTTTTGAGAAAATGAAGTAAAACGGGAAGCATCGTCTGAAAACAAATCGCGCATATGAACCGATTTCATTGTTTCAGCATGTGCAAATAACTTCTTCCATGAAGGGGTGCTTGTTGGGTCAATTGAGGGGAACGACATCAGTAAGTTGACTTTATTGTTTTTTCAAAATAATTGATCATTTCAGGGGTAATATCCAAATGAGTGACCAGTCTAAACTTGTTTTTGGATATCGCATAAAACAAAATGCCTTTTTCTTTCATTTTGCTTTGCCAAGACAGTAAATCAAAATCAGAAGAACATTCTGCAATAATAATGTTGGTTTCAACAGGTAAAATTTCTTTTACAAATGGGAGGGTGGTCAGCATTAAATTGAGCTGACTTGCATGCTCATGATCTTCTGAAAGACGGTCGACATGATTTTTCAAGGCATACAAACCAGCAGCAGCCAAACTTCCCGCCTGACGCATTCCGCCACCAAAAGCTTTTCTGACTCTTCGCGCTTTCTTTATAAAATCCTGTTTTCCTAATAAAAGGCTGCCTACTGGAGCTCCTAATCCCTTACTCAAGCAAATCGAAATTGAATCAAATAGCAGGCCATACTGACGGGCAGTCTCTTTTTTAGCAACCAACGCATTGAATAAGCGTGCGCCATCAATATGAAAAGCAAGCTTTTTCTCCTTGCAAAGCTTTCCTATTTTCTCCAATTCGACGAAATCATAACAACTTCCACCCCCTCTGTTTGAAGTGTTTTCAACTACAACCAGACTGGAAACTGGACGGTGTATGTCATCTGGCTGAATGTTTTGTTCAACCAAGGAAGCTGTAATTCTTCCCCTGTCACCGTACAATAACTTTACCGATGCACCTGAGTTGAAAGCTATTCCACCGCCTTCATATTGGTAAACATGCGATAGTTCATCACAAATGACTTCATCTCCCGGCTGTGTATGGCATTTTATGGCTATTTGGTTGGTCATGGTACCACTTGGACAAAAAATGGCTTTTTCCATCCCAAATAGGGTTGAAGCATATTCTTCTAAACCGTTTATCGAAGGATCTTCCCCAAAAACATCATCCCCAACAGGAGCATTATTCATGGCCTCCAACATGGGTCGAGTGGGTTTTGTAACCGTATCTGACCTGAAATCAACAATCATATACCAAAATTAATTCACCTTTTTTGCATAACTGACCTATTTTCAAACTTTTACCCATTTTTTTTGTTTTTAGTGGGTAAAAACAAATCAATTTTTTGTTTAATAACTGTGAATTGTGCTAAAGGAATTTTATCTTTGCATATCCGTCATTATCCTTTGGAAATAACAATTTCTTAGCACCATTCAACCAAAATAAACTGTCTTTATTGACAGAACCCATTAGATTATGAGGCAATTAAAGATAGCTACACAAATTACGAACCGCGATTCTCAAGCGGTTGAAAAGTACCTTCAGGAAATTTCAAAAATATCAATGATTACGCCAGAGGAAGAAACTATTCTTGCTCAACGTATCAAAATGAACGATCAACGTTCATTGGATAAATTGGTTCAAGCCAACTTACGTTTCGTTGTATCTGTTGCAAAACAATATCAACATCAGGGTCTTTCATTGAGTGATTTGATCAATGAAGGAAATCTTGGTTTGATCAAAGCAGCACAAAGATTCGATGAAACAAAAGGTTTCAAATTTATTTCTTACGCAGTATGGTGGATTCGTCAATCAATCCTTCAGGCTTTGGCTGAACAAGGTCGTTTGGTTCGTTTACCTCAAAATAAAATCGGAACCTACAATAAAGCGAACAAAGCTTATATGGCTTTTGAGCAAGAGCATGAGAGAGAACCATCAACTGAAGAGTTGGCTGAGATTCTGGAAATGAGTGAGACTGAAATCAATAACATCTTCCAAAGCAATACACGTCACACTTCCTTAGATGCTCCAGTACATGAAGCTGAAGACGTTGCTATGGGTGATTTACTTGAAGGCGGTGATGATACTGATGATGATGTAATGAAAGATTCATTGCGTGCTGAAATCAGAAGAGTATTGAAGTCACTCAGCCCACGAGAAGCAGAAATTGTAAACGCTTACTTTGGTCTTGATGGCGAAAATGGAGTTACGATTGAGCAAATCGGACAAAAATACGATTTGACAAAAGAGAGAATACGTCAAATCAAAGAAAGAGCGATTAAGCGACTTCAAAAAGCACGATACAGCAATGCGCTGAAAGCATATTTAGGTTAATAAGTCACCTACAACCCCGCTCTTTAGCGGGGTTTTTTTTAAACTGTTTTTGATGAAGATTGTTAATTTGATATGCGCAACCTAATTTTCATCCTTATCCTTGTTTTTATTTCCTGTGAAAAAGACATCAACATAAAGTTGGATCCTTCTCAAAGCCGACTGGTTGTAGATGCTTCAATAGAAAACAATCAACCTCCTTTTGTTTTTCTTTCAAAAAGTCTTGATTTCTTCGGTAAAATAAATCCCGAGGTACTTAGTTCTTCCTTGGTTAGAAATGCAAAAATTAAAATTTCTGATGGTACAACAGAAGTAATGCTAACTGAAGATTCTGTTGTTCGTGGAAACACCAAGGTTTATTTTTATACCACATCTGGCACAAATAGATTTTTCAGGGGAAGAGTTGGTGCACGTTACAATTTAACAATTGAAGCACTTGGTGAGGTGTATACTTCATCTACGACTATTCCTGAAATAACGAGAAGAGTTGATTCGTTGTGGTGGGAGAAAGTTCCATTTGCCGATGACACCAATGATGTAAGGATAATGTTAACCGGGACAGACAGACCTGGATTGGGTGATTTCATACGGTATTTTACAAAAAGGGGACAGGAACCATTTTTGCCAGGTTTTAATAGCGTTTTTGATGACCAGATTATTGATGGTACAACTTATACGGTTCAAGTTGACAAAGGATTTGATAAGAATGTTGAATTCTCAGACAGTTTAAGTTTTTTTAAGAAAGGAGATACGGTTACACTCAAACTCTGTAATATTGATAAAGTCACATATGACTTTTGGAGAACATACGAGTTCTCATTTCAAAGTATTGGAAACCCTTTTTCTAGTCCCACTCGTATTTTGGGAAATATCTCTAACGATGCTTTAGGTTATTTTGGAGGATATGGTGCCCAATATCACACAATCATAATTCCTAAATAGTGTAAATTCGCAGTTCGAAACTAAAATTTATGAGTACTGCAATTGAAAAAGTTAGTTGTTTAATTATCGGATCAGGACCGGCAGGCTATACTGCTGCAATATATACTTCTCGTGCAAATCTAACCCCTGTGTTGTACCAAGGTATTCAGCCAGGAGGTCAGCTTACCATTACAACAGAAGTAGAGAATTATCCAGGCTATCCAGATGGAGTACAGGGGCCAGAGATGATGGTCGATTTTGAAAAACAAGCAAAAAGAATGGGTGCTGATATCCGCTATGGCTTGGCAACGAAAGTTGATTTCTCTTCTCGTCCACATAAAGTTTGGATAGATGAAGAAAAAGAAATTCATGCAGATACTGTAATCATAGCAACTGGTGCTTCTGCAAAATGGTTAGGTTTGGAAAGTGAGGAGAGATTAAATGGTTTTGGTGTTAGTGCCTGTGCTGTATGTGATGGATTTTTCTTCCGTGGAAAGGAAGTGGCTATTGTAGGTGCGGGTGATACTGCTGCAGAAGAAGCACATTATTTAAGCAAATTGTGTACCACTGTACATATGTTTATCAGAAAAGATCAAATGCGCGCATCTAAGGTGATGCAAGATAGGGTGATGAATACCCCTAATATCAAAATGTATTTCAATACTGAAACAGAAGAAATACTGGGTGAAAAAACAGTGAATGCTGTTCGAATCAAAAACAATAAGACTGGAGAAAAGCAAGAGATTCCTGTTTCCGGATTTTTTGTTGCGATAGGTCATGAGCCTAATTCTGCAATATTTAAGGACTATCTGCAGACGGATGAGACAGGGTATATTCAGACAATACCTGGAACTTCAAAAACAAATGTTGAAGGTGTTTTTGCTTGTGGGGATGTTCAAGATAAAAATTACAGACAAGCTGTTACTGCTGCAGGAAGTGGTTGTATGGCTGCTATTGATGCTGAACGTTTCCTTGCAGCAAACGGACATTAATTCCAGCTCATCAAAACATACACTGCAGCACCAGCCAAATAGCCAAGCAAGGCCCAAAGGCTTACTTTCTTCAAATACCA
Organism: uncultured Sphingobacterium sp.; assembly: GCA_964631755.1. Taxonomy (GTDB): domain Bacteria; phylum Bacteroidota; class Bacteroidia; order Chitinophagales; family Chitinophagaceae; genus Pollutibacter. The sequence goes on from CAZVYI010000038.1 coordinate 5,925, forward strand.
GAAAAATTCAATTTTGGTTAACCCCATTGCAGCAACACCTGCTGCTGATCCAATAATCAGCATGCTTCCACCCGTTCCACTGCAGTAGGCAAGAAATAGCCAAAAGGGGTGGTCGGTAGGAAATTCCGAAAGGCTGTACATGCCTTGCGTTGCCGCAACAAGAGGAACGTTATCTATAATTGCAGATAATCCACCAAGAACAACAACAATCAACTTTTGGTCACCAATTTGCTGATTCAGGTAATCTGCCATTTCTTTCAATGTACCTGCTGACTGTAAAGCTGCCACGCTGATTAAAATACCTAAAAAGAAAAGAATACTTGGAGTGTCAATTTTACGAATGGCAAAATTGACCGATAAATTGTCCTTGTCCATTGTGTCTTTACCACTGTGGATGATTTCAGTAATGAGCCACATTACTCCAAGAGAAAACAACATACCCATAAACGGCGGAAGGCCCGTCCAGGTTTTGAAAACCGGGACAAACAAAAGTGATAATAAGCCGACTACCAAAACAAGATTTCTTTCTTTTTTTGTGGATCTGGCTTCAATTTCTTTATCTTTTTTGATTGACTCTACTCTGCCTTTTAATGAAAATCCCAAGGCTAAAAGTGGAATAACTACAGCAAAAATACTAGGAATAAAAATTGATTTGATGATAGCCAAGGAAGTAACTTGACCACCAATCCAAAGCATCGTTGTGGTAACGTCTCCAATGGGAGACCATGCCCCACCAGCATTGGCGGCAATTACAATCAAAGAGGCGAAAATGAGTTTATCTTTTTCTTCTTTGACAAGCTTACAGGTTAAAGATATCAGCACTATCGTAGTGGTAAGGTTATCCAATACTGCAGAAAGAAAGAAAGCCAGCACAGCAATGACAGTCAGTAAACTAAATTTGTTTGTGGTACGAATTGACGCAGATATGGGTTCAAAACCATCATGCGCATCAATCAATTCCACAATGGTCATGGCCCCTAATAGGAAAAATAAAATACCTGAAATTTCTCCCATGTGTTCTAATAATGCATGATGTGCTGCATCATGGTCAGCGCCATTCAAAATATAAATCGTCCAACACAAAACACCAGTAATCAGTGCGCTTGCAGCTTTATTTAATTTTATTTGATGCTCAAATGCAATGGCCAAATAGCCAATAATAAAGATTGCTAAAAGCATAGTCATTATTTTTTATACAGGTCTGCCAGTGTTTTAGGTCTTAATGCATCAAGCCACTTGAAATTTCTTAATTGTTTTTTTTCATCCGGAATTTTATTCATGGGGTAGGTTGTTCCAGATACACCATTTACCCATGAAACTCTTTTAAGTTCTTTGTTGATGAATTTCATGGTGATGGCATCTGCCATAGCATAGTTCATCCCTATATAAGAGCTATCATCATCTTGCAAGTAGTATAGACTTTCGCTATTTCCTTTTGCACGAAGAAAATCGATCTCACCATTGATAAACTGCCCATTCATATTTGAGCCTTTGAGCTGATTGAACAAGCCTTCGTTGGTACGGTTAATTGAATACGCGTTTTCATTGATAAAAACCTGATCTGGTTTTTTAAATTTAGTCACCAAATAAATAGTGTCTCCAGAAATCTGACTACCCTGTGCCCAAATTACCGGATCTTTATAGAAGCTAAAAGTAGAATCAAATCCTGAATAGAATAAAGAATCGCTCTTGCCCTGGAGTGAATCCGAAAAAATTCTGACGTCGTAATAAGCCCTGAAATAACGAATGGTATCAACCGTGATTTTCTTGGTGCTGTCTTTTTTTAAATAAGCAGAAAATAAAGTGTCAGCTGCTATATAAATTGAGTCTGTATTCTGTTTTAAGGCCATTAAAGGTCGCTTGTATGCATTTATGCTTTTCGACTGGTTGTTAAATTTGGCAGCTCCTGCTCGCATCGATATTCCTTGTGCTGAATCTTTATAGGTTACATCTCCATTTGCTAAACCTTCACCTGTTTTTTTATTGTAAAAAATACTGTCTGCCACAACTGTTTGAACACTGTCGATAATCACAGGTCTTTTTGAAAAACTGGCATTGCCTTTCTTTAAATCGTAGTAACCAGATTTAGTCAAGATTTTTGTTTTTCCATCATTGATGATGGTAGGGGAGACAAAATTGGCCACTTCTGTATTTACATTGTACAAAAGCGTATCGGTATTCATTCTGTATTCTGGATCTACCAATTTTACATTCTTTTGAAAATAAACTTCTCTTCTATTTGCATAGTAAATGCCAATCTTGCTGGTTAGTACAGATTCTCCATTTACTACTTTACCGCCATCGAGATAGGTACCTATTTGCGGATCTACTTGATACTCCAATGCCTCAGTGGTTAGAACCCCTTTACCGTCCGTCAGTCGCACTTTGTTTTTCAATTGAGCAATCTTAGCGTTACCGTCATATTTCATGTATTGGGAATATGTATGTACGCTATCATTATCGTTGATGTGTATATTACCGAATGCTTCAACCTGATTGATAAAGACATTTTGAATTGCACTGTCGCAATAAAACAAGGTATTGTTTTGTTTCATCAAGACATCTCCAACTAGTAAGTTTAAATCTCCTCCAACTTCTTGTTTTACTCTGACGAATTTGTTCGCCTTGATGACTTGTACAAATTTTCCTCCTGCTCCATCTACAGGTATTTGTGCAAATGGTTTTTGCAGCACGCAAACAACCAAAACAATGAAAAGAAGAGTGAATTTCTTTAACATTACTGATTAATTTCCAGTTGAATCTGGCAAGGGTTGCATGAGTGGAGCAGTCTTGTCTTTTTTTCCAAATACAGAAACTTGCAAATAACGTTTGGGGTGAAGCCTAAGATCCTGTAATAAAATATTAAGACTGTTGGATGTACTTGTGAGGTTTTTATAAAGTGCATCATCTTTCGTTAGTTTTCCAAGACTTCCTTTTCCTTCATTGATGCCATTTAAAATAAGCGTAAGGTTAGCTGCTGCTGTTTCAAGCGATTGAACTGTTGCTCCGATTTCTGCAGATGATAACTCCCTTGATAATTTTGTAAGATTTCCAATGATCATGCTAATTGAATCATTGTTCTTTCTGATATTTCCAGAAATGTCGGCAACATGATCTACTGATTTTGCAATACTTCCCTTACCGGGTGCAAGCATATTATTGATTTGATCTGTTGCGATTGCTAATTCTTTGAGTGTTTTTCCAATATTTTGCTTGGCTTCTTCATCAAAAACGTTGCCAACTCTTTTTACTGTTTCTTCTAAAGCAGTAAGCGTTTTATTGAGGTTCTCAATTGTAGGTGCCAATTGATCCTGAATGTCTTGGATTAATCCTTTGGTCTCCATACTTTTTAAAGTGTCGCCATCTTTTAAAAAAGTTTTCGATTTACCCATAATCAGTTCAATGTATGCAGTTCCTAAAGGACTGGCAACCACTTGCGCATAACTATCATCAGGTATATTGATAGCACGGGTTAGGTGAAATGCGACAACAATACCGCTTAAATTGGCGTCTGTTTCTTGCATATCTTCTACACCTCCAACTTTAAGTCCATTTATCTTAATCATGTCCGCCATGTTCAGTCCATTCACTTTATTAAACGCAATGTACATCGTGGCTTTTCGCTCAATTAGATTTTTCCCCTTTAAAAAATTGAAACCAAGAATAAGTAAAGTAATGGCGATGGCAGTTAAGGCTCCTATTTTTGTTTCGTTTGATACTTTCATTGCGTTGGGGTTGTACTTGGGTTATTTTCCGTCGATGGCTTGTTTATATTTAATAATGGCATTGGCCATTGCACGTGTCATTTCAATTTGACCAGCTTCACTGTTCAGGTAGTCTTCTTCTTCTTTGTCTGTAATAAAACCAGTTTCAATGAGCACTGCAGGCATATTGGTTGCTTGAAGTACCCAAATACCCATGTGGTTTCTTTGCAGTACTCCAAGGCTTTTTCTTCCTATGTTCACAAACTCATTTTCGATGAGTGTACCCAATTGGACTGAATTTTTGAAGAATTTTTGCGACCATAAACGTGCTTTTATTATAGCTTCCGGACTATTTACATCTGGAACATCCATGATCTCAGCAGAAGACTCATATCTTTCATCTGCAATAATTCCTTGTGCCTTCTCATCTGATCTGTCTGCCGCCCATATGTAGGTTGAAGTTCCGTGTGCCGGATTAGGAGAGGTGCTATAAACTGGGACTTTCTTATAAAGTTTTTTGCGTTTGCTTCCTTTTCCTTTGTAATAAGGGACTGACTTGTATCCCGTTACTGTTTTTCTAGGAGGTGCAGCGTTTACGTGAATACATACAAAAAGATCCCCTTTTTCATTGTTTGCAATACTTGCCTTCTCCCTCACATGATGGTAAATATCGGTTGTCCTGGTCATTACAATTCTTGTTCCTGGCATTTCATTTCTCAAAAGAGTATCTAAGCGAAGCGCAAGCTGAAGCGTAATTTGTGCCTCAGTTGAATAGGCGCCTCTGGCTCCCACATCTGTTCCTCCATGACCAGCATCAATGATGATTGTTCTAATCTTTTGAGGTTTAGAACTGTTCTGGGCGATAATATTCATTTGTAAACCCAGACAAACCAGAAGTGATATCAAAAAAGGTATTGTTTTTCTATACATATCCTTTTACTTTTCCTAAATGAAGTTTGACGTTATGTTCACAATAACTTAAGCTTAATTTTGTTTAATTTTGCCTGCCACAACATATGCTGCACGCAAAAAGCAAATTTAGCTTAAAATATCTTTTATTCTTGATTTTGTCTTCAGGGGTACTCTTGAATTTAACATTCCCCAAGTCATCCAAGGCAAGTCCGGTTTCAGCCAGTTTTCAAATCAAAAAAGCAGATACAACAACTCCAAAATCAACTGTTGATTCTACCAAACAAACAAAGGTTGATACAATGAATCTAAAAATCTCAAAAGATTCAATCAATTCTCCAGTAGACTATAAAGCAGAGGACTCAATGGTACTGGATATTGATACCAAAAAGATCTTTCTGTATGGAAAAACAGAAGTGAAATTTGAGGATATTGTGTTGAATGCTCCCAAAATTGAGTTTGATCAGCAGACACAATATGTACTCGCTAAAATGGGAAGAGATAGTGCCGGACTGGTTACAGGGATGGCAAAATTAAAACAGGGTGAAACAGTTACAGTCAGCGATAGCCTTAGCTTTAATTTTAAGTCGCAAAAAGGACTGACATACAGTTCTTTCTTTCAACAGGATGAGTTCTTCAATTATGCTGAGAAAGTCAAAAAAATCAATCAAGAAACATTTTTTGCTGCAAATGGAAGATTTACTACTTGTAATCTGGATACCCCGCATTTTGCGTTTAGGTTCAGTAAGGCAAAATTCATGAACAAGAAGTTGGTGGTAACAGGACCGGTTCATCCTGAATTTGAAGATGTGCCGGTACCATTGTATTTGCCATTTGGAATCTTTCCCATGAAAAAAGGCAGACAGTCAGGTATTCTACCTCCACAATTTACCGTTACAGAGGATTTCGGTATTGGATTGGAAGGACTTGGTTATTATAAAGCTTTCAATGAATACCTCGACGCCAAACTCTGGTTCGATTTGTATTCTTATGGATCCTGGAGGGCAAATTTTTCTCCATCCTACCGAGTAAGGTATAAATACAATGGTAACTTCAATATCAGTCTCCAGAACACAAAATTTGCTTTTAAAGGAGATCCTGATTTCAGAAAAAATCAAAGCTTTTTTGTTACCTGGACGCACAGTATGGATAGCAAAGCCAGGCCTGGTGTAAGTTTCAATGCGAATGTAAATGCAGGTAGTAGTAAATATCTTTCCTTGGTTCCGAATGCGGGACTTGTAAATCCGGGATTTGGTGGAAATGTACAAGGCGCAGGAAACTATCAACAACCGATGAACTTTACCAACCAATTGAGTTCGTCCATTTCTTATCAAAAAAACTGGCAGGGAACCCCTTTTAATTTAGCCGTAAACCTTAACCATAACCAAAATACTTCTACAAGATTGGTGAATTTGAATTTACCAGATATTGCTTTTGTAATGAATACGATTTATCCTTTCCAAGCCAAAGAAGCTATAGGAGAATCAAAATGGTATGAAAAGCTTGGCATTGCCTATACAGGAAATTACAAAGGTCAAATTTCTTTTTACGACACTTCATTCAGGTTCAGACAACTAATTGATACTTTCCAATGGGGGGCAAGTCATGATATTCCGATTACGCTTTCACTTCCTTCATTAGGACCTTTTCAACTGGCACCAAGCTTGGGTTTTAAGGAAAGATGGTTTGCCCAAAAATTCAACCGTAAGTGGAATCCAGTAACTGAAAAATTAGATAGCTCCATACAAAAAGGTTTTTACACAGCAAGAGAAGTCACAATGGGACTATCATTCAGTACAGCAATTTTTGGAACCTATCAATCAAAGAATAAAGAGTCAAGAGTACAAGCTATAAGACATGTAATGCGACCTCAAATGAGTGTCAATTATAAACCAGATTTAATGGCCCCATATTTTTACCGAGAACGCGTAGATAAGGCCGGAAATCAAGTGTTGATGTCTGTTTTTGACGGAAGCATCTATCAGCCATTTGCATCTGGCAGAAATGGAGGTATTGGTTTTAGTCTTGATAATAACTTGGAAATGAAAGTCAGGTCTAAAACAGATTCCGGAGAAGCTGAACTCAAGAAAGTGAAACTCCTGGATGGTTTTGGTGTTTCTGGTGGTTATAATTTTCTTGCTGATTCATTTAAACTCTCCACTTTCAACCTTTATGCCAGAAGTAATTTATTTGAAAAAATTAATATTACTGCAAATGCTATTTTAGATCCTTATCAGGTAGATCCTGCAACAGGAAGGCCAGTGAATGATTACGCATGGAATGCAGAAAAATTCAATCTGGGGTCTTTGGTGAGTGGTAGTGTAAATGTCTCTGCTAATTTCCAGAGTAAAAAAGCAAATGATAAAAAGAAGAAACCAGAATTGGACGATGATGTTACTCAAAGTTTAAGTAATGATCAAATAATGGCACAGATGGAGTATATGCGAAGGAATCCTGCTGAATTCACTGATTTTAGTATTCCATGGTCAATCAATATTTCCTATTCACTCAGTTTTGCAAAACTTCCACAGCCGGATTATTCCTTTAAAAATCAAGTAACATCAAGTTTTAATTTTAATGGGGATTTCAGTTTATCTCCAAAATGGAAAATAGGAGCAACTGGTTTCTATGATTTGAATACTAAACAACTTCAATCGCTTACCACCTTCATTTCACGAGATTTACATTGCTGGCAAATGTCTATTAATGTAACACCAATTGGACTATACAGGTACTTTAATATTACAATTAGTCCTAAGTCTGGCTTATTACGTGATTTAAAAGTCAACCGTACCCGTTACTTCTACACGCAATAATTTATTTGCTCAATTCCGTCCACATCAGATCAAATACATGCTTCTTTAATGTAGGTACATCGGAAAAATCTGCAGGATCAACAGGCGGTAGAAACTCCATACTTGACTTTCCTGGCCAGAAGTAAAATGTTTTATCAAAGGGTAACATTGTTCGGGTTCCTCGGATGAGACAGGGGATGATTTTTTTACCTGTTTCATAAGAAAGCTTAAAAGCGCCGTCGTGAAAGGATTTTAATGGATCATTGGTTTTATTTCTGGTACCCTCTGGATAAATACACATGTGCATACCTAGTGATAGCACATTTTTCATTTCAACATAACTTGATTTTCTGCTTTCCTCATTCTTGCGATCAAGTAATACTGAGCCTCTTTTATAGATGATACCGAAGAGTGGAATCTTAGCCATTTCAATCTTGGCAATTGTTTTGTTTGCTCCTGGAATCCCTGGACTACTGAGTGGAACGTCCATCAAAGAGTTGTGATTACAAACCACAACATAGTTTTCACCTTTTTTAAAATGAGTACTTCCTTTGATTGTTAGCCTTATTCCACTTAAAGGAAAGAACAAAGCCATCCACATTCTGCAAAATCGAATTACCCAGTCGGTTCTTTTTGGCTCAGCTAATATCCCTGTAGCCCAAATAGGAACAATAAAAATCAGCATTGTACCAACAAAAACTATACCACCCCAAATTGTAAAAACTCTACCAAATATGTTTTTAATCATGCTAATTAATCTTTTATCATCCAATCGATTGGGGCTTTACCATATTTGACAAGATACTCGTTTGTTTTTGAGAAATGTTTACAACCAAAAAATCCTTTATCTGCCGAGAAAGGTGAGGGGTGTGCTGCTTTTAATATAAGATGCTTCTTGCTATCAATATGCATTCCTTTTTCTTTGGCAAAATTACCCCAAAGCATGAATACCAAATGCTCACATTGATCATTTAATACTTGTATGACCTTATCAGTAAAACGTTGCCAGCCAATACCAGCATGACTATTCGGTTGATTGGCCCTGACTGTTAAAGTAGCATTTAAAAGTAAAACACCTTGTTGTGCCCAATAGGTTAAATCTCCTTTGGTTTTGAGATTAGTAATTCCCAAATCATTTTGTATTTCTTTATAAATGTTCATTAAGGAGGGAGGGGCAGGAATATCTTTCTGTACAGAGAAACTAAGACCATGGGCTTGATTTGGACCATGGTAAGGGTCTTGTCCAATGATAACAACTTTAACTCGATCTAAATCTGTAAGGTTAAAAGCATTAAAAATCAAAGATCCTGGTGGATAAACCACTTGTTTGCTTGATTTTTCAAGCTTCAAAAACTCAACCAAATCATGGAAATAGGCCTCTTTGAACTCATTTTCTAAACTTTTTTTCCACCCAGAGGCAATTTTTACTTCCATTCTTTCTAATGTTTCTTGTCTGCAAACTAAAAAAAATTATCTTTGCAACCCCAAGTTCTT
>CAZVYI010000039.1:0-14418 GCA_964631755.1 uncultured Sphingobacterium sp.
GCATATCCTTTCCAAGAAACACACCAAATAAAATTCCAATCACCATCCAAGGTGCAAGTTGCCAAAAGTATTTCCACTCAGCAAACCTCCTGTAATAAGTGACTGCCGCGATATCAGCAATGCACAAAAGCGGCAATACAATACCCGTGGATGTCTTACTTCCAAAAACGATGGCCATAATTGTGACATTCAACATGTCAATACCCTTCACACCACCCTTCCCCATTCCAATGAGAAATGTTGCAATTAAAACCAACACCCAATCCATTACACTTAAGACTAGATGCATGCAGGGGTATAATTTTCCATAAATGAATGATTACATGAGATTAGGCCAAAAAAAATGCTGACGGAATTTTTTCCATCAGCACAAATTCAACTTAGAATTTTACTTTTTTATCGGTGTGCAATGTTCTGCTAATATTTTTACAATTCCATTGTGTTTAACAATAGTAACACTGCATCGCTGTCTATCATTAAATTGTTCTCCGTGATAATACCCTTCTCCTTTCCAGATGGTACTCACCACTGCAGTATTACCCTCGATCTGTACCACGAAATTCTCTCTCTCCATGTTCTGAAGCGTATATACATCTGATCCAGCTGTAGCTACGAGCTTTGCGCGATTAAACGTATTGCCAGATTGAGTAAAATAAACATAGTGTTCAGACAAGACAGAATCTACAAGGGCCTCATTTTTATTTTTCCATCCTTCGTCGAACTTACTGATTACCGCCATCACCTCTTCTTCAGTCAATAACTCTCCATTATTATTCTTGGTCCCCGTGTTAGCAACACAGGAAGCAAAAAACAAAAGCATGATAAAAGAAGTAACTCTATACATAAAACAAGAATTTTATTTTACTCTAACAGCAATAACATCAAACATATCCATTAGACTGCCTGTTGCTGTATTTTCATCTTTCTTCGTAATGGTAATTGTAATATCATAACCCATAACCGTAAACGACATTTTCAAAGCTTCTCCATCAATTACCACACCAGACATGGCAACTTCTTGCTTGGATTCTGGATCAACAAATGTTCCTGTTAATTTGCCATCTTTAGCTTCAAATTTCACAGGAATAGTAACATCGCCATTAGGTGTTCCCTTTGCAGTTGCATTCCATTTGCCTAAAAAATAAGCCTGTACTGCATTTCCAGCACCATTCGCCGAACCACTTGTTACACGAACAGCCTCAACATCAAACATACCCATCAAAGAGCCGGTCGCTGTATTGTCATCCTTCTTTGCCAGCGTTACTGTAACATCGTAACCTGCAATATTAAATCCAAAGTTTAATTTATCACCATCAACATAAACCGTATCCATTGCTTTTTCTTCTTTGGACTCAGGATCTGTATAAAAACCTTTTATAGATGCTCCACTCTTTTCAAAACGACCTGGAAGTGTTACATCTCCATTAGGTGTTCCTTTTACTGTTACATTCCATTTTCCAAGAAAATAAGCTTCAGTAGTATTTTGAGCTTGAAGATTTGTGCTTAACAATGAGCTAAAAGCGACAAATAAGAAGGCGTAAATCGTTTTCATTTTATATTATTTATTCCCTTAAAAGTAATGATTTTTTCTATGCAAGAACATGCCGCTTATCCAGTCATTTTACCAAAGCTTCATACAAAACTTCGACTGGATGGAGTGCCTTTACTCCTGTACCATCCTTGATTTGGTGCCTGCAACTCGTACCAGGTGCCGCAATAGTGCAGCCTGCGGCATTCGTTCTGACCGATGGGAACAGAACCAATTCCCCAATTTGCATAGAAATCTCATAATGCTCCTTTTCATAGCCAAAAGAACCCGCCATCCCACAACATCCTGATGGAATGGAATCAACGCTATAGTTAGTCGGTAATGAAAGGATTTTCTGGGTAGCGGCAAGAGAACCAACAGCCTTTTGCTGGCAATGTCCATGCAAAACCAGTTTTTTAGTTTCATTGGTAAATGACGCCTGATTAATTATTCCTTTTTCAATCTCTCCTGCAAGAAACTCATCTATATAATAGGTGTGCGTAGACAATTGCTTGGCCTTCTCCAAAACATCATCATCTGCCAGATCGGGATACTCATCTCTGAATGTAAGAATGGCTGAAGGTTCTATACCCAATAGTGGCTTGCTCTCTGAAACCAGTGCACTGAACAAACGAATATTCTTATTCGCTATTTGCTTTGCCTTTCTTACTAATCCTTTTGATAGCCAGGTGCGGCCACTTTCTTCATGTTCTACCATGTGTACTGCATATCCCAATGCATTGAGCAATTGGACAGCCTTGATGCCAATGTGTGCATCATTATAATTAGTGAACTCATCACAGAACAAATAGACTTCCTTTTCAAAAACTTGTAAATCTTGTACCAACTTATGTTTAGCAAACCAGCTACGCAAGCTTTGTTTTGATAAATGCGGCATAGTTCGCTTTACCGCAAAACCTGAAACGCTTTTTATTGCCGCCCCAATAACTGAATTATCTATTGCCCAGTTATACAATGATGGTGCAATTGAACCAAGCTTAGCAGTTTTGGTAAAGTTCGCAATCAGCTTGCTCCTGAATGGAACACCATTGGCATCGTAATAGTGCTGAAGAAACTCAGCTTTCAATTTGGCCATATCCACATTAGATGGACATTCACTTTTACATGCTTTGCAACTCAAACACAAACTCATCACTTCATAAATCTCTTTATGATCGTACCTGTTTTGTTTATCTGAATGAGTGAGAAATTCTCTTAAAATATTTGCTCTTGCCCTTGTAGTATCTTTTTCATTTCGAGTGGCCATATAAGAGGGACACATGGTACCGCCTGATAAATGTGTCTTTCTGCAATCACCAGATCCATTGCATTGTTCAGCATGCTGTAAAATATCTTGCTGATGAAACCTGAACACCGTTTTAAACTCCGGTGTTAATTGTCCGGGCACATACCTCAACATGGTATCCATCGGAGGGGTATCGACAATTTTATTCGGATTAAAAATATGTTGTGGATCCCAGGCCTGCTTGATTTCCTTCAACAACTGATAATTCTTTTCACCCACCATCTGCTTGATGAATTCACCCCTCAATCTTCCATCACCATGCTCACCACTTAATGATCCTTTGTATTTTTTAACAAGCGTAGCCACTTCCTCTGCAATGGTGCGGAACAACTGATTACCTTCCTTGGTCTTTAAGTTGATAATCGGACGAAGATGCAATTCACCTGATCCAGCATGGGCATAATGAACAGAATACAACCCATGTTTATTTAAAATTTCATTGAACTCGCGGATGTAGGCTGGAAGATCTTCTACATCGACTGCTGTATCTTCAATTACTGGCACTGCTTTTTCATCACCTGGCAAATTACTGAGTAGTCCTAATCCTGCTTTTCGCAGCGTCCAAATCTTTTTAGTATCTGCGCCAAACAACAAGGGAAAATGATATCCTAAATTAGCTGCACGCATTTCCTCTTCCACTTGCTTCGCTAATTCCTGAATCTCTTCTCTGTTTTCACGAACAAATTCAATTACTAAAATTGCACCGGGGTCACCCTGCACAAAAAATCTATTCTTACTTTGTTCAATATTTCCTTTTGTACATTCCAACACATAATGATCAATCAATTCACTCGCACTGGGCTTGTATTTTAAACCGATAAGATTGGCCCTTAAAGATTCATCAATCGTATTAAAATGCACACAAAGTAATCCTGTCTCTTTTGGTGGAGCAGGAACAACATTCAGTTTGATTTCAGTAATAAAGGCAAGTGTGCCTTCTGAACCTGCAATCAATGAACAAAAATTAAAATCAGGACCACCAGCCTGGAATGGAGCCATATCGATGAGCAAATCGACTGCATAGCCAGTATTTCTGCGCTCTACGGTCTTTTTTGGAAACTCTCTTCTGATCTCCTGTTGATTCTCATAATTACCTAACAGGCTTCTTACCGATTTATAAATTTTGCCTTCCAGATTATCCAATTCACATTTTTCATGAAACTCATCTAAAGACAAAGCATGAAATTTAGCTTTAGAACCATCACTCAAAATTGCTTGCACCTCAAGCAAATGTTCTCTCGTGCTTCTATATACAACAGAATTAGAGCCACATGAATTATTTCCCACCATTCCACCAATCATAGCCCTATTGGCAGTAGAAGTTTCCGGACCAAAAAACAAACCATGAGGCTTTAGAAATAAATTCAATTCATCTCTGATCACACCAGGCTGTACCCTTACCCATCCTTCTTCTTTATTTAATTCAAGAATTGAAGTGAAATGTTTAGATACATCAACTATAATACCACTTCCCACTACTTGTCCCGCTAAAGAAGTACCAGCCGTTCTTGGAATTAGCGAGGTTTGCTCAGCCTTTGCAAACTGTATCAGTTTTTGAATATCCTGTTCAGATTTAGGGATAGATACTGCTAAAGGCAACTCACGGTAAGCAGAAGCATCCGTCGCGTATAAAGTCCTCATTGTTTTATCAAAAAACAATTCTCCTTCCAGGCTACCTGCTAATCTTTTGAGCTTTTCCTTCATGTTGAGTAGTAAACGATGCAAATTTACCAAAACATGCCCACTTTAATTGAAGATTAATAGTTGATAAGGTGTCCCAAAAAGAAATTATTTAGAGTTTCTTCTTAAATTGAAGCATGAACAATAATCGCAGAAATTTCATCAGAAAAATTGGTGGCTCAGCTGCTGCCTTAGCCATCGGCACAAACGTTAAGGCTGAAGACAATATTCCATCAATTGAAATGAGCAGCAAGATTAAAGTTGCTTCAACAGATAAAATACGCATTGGACTAATTGGTTCTGGCATTATCGGACATTTTGATACTGATACAGCATTAAGAGTACCAGGGGTTGAAATAGTAGCTGCTTGTGATCTTTATCAAGGTCGCCTCGATTACGCAAAAGAGAAATGGGGGAATGGTTTATTTACTACAAGAGATTACAGAGAGATTCTCAACAGAAAAGATATTGATGCAGTATTGATTTGTACACCCGACCATTGGCATCAACGTATTGCCATTGATTCATTGAATGCAGGTAAACATGTTTACTGCGAAAAACCAATGGTGCAGAAAATTGAACAAGGTCATGGTATCATTGAAGCACAGAAAAAATCAAAGAAAGTATTCCAGGTAGGAAGTCAGCGTGCAAGCGCATTGGCCATCCTCGAAGCCAACAGAGTACTCCAATCTGGTGCTATTGGTGAGCTGACGTATATACAGGCGTTTTGCGATAGGACGGACATCAGAGGTGCTTGGCATTATTCTATCCCTACCGATGCGAGTCCGGATACAGTTGATTTCGATCGCTTCTTGGGTGATGCACCTAAAGTTCCTTTTGATGCCAAACGTTTTTTCAGATGGAGAAATTATAAGGACTATGGAACAGGTGCAGCAGGTGATTTGATTGTGCATTTGTTAACCAGTGTTCACGTAATAACAGGATCATTAGGACCAAGCACGATCTTCAGTCTGGCCGATCTTAAACTCTGGAAAGACGGCAGAGATGCCTATGATATGGTGAACGCGTTAATGGATTACAAAGCTTCCAAACAACACAACGCCTTTCAGGTTTCAACGCGTGTAAATCTGGCTGATGGGGAAGGTAAAGGTGGATTTGGTCTCAAAGTAATCGGTACTGAAGGTGTTATTGATGTTGGATGGAATGACCTAAAAGTAAAATCACTTAAACGCCACGCTGCTCCTGGATACGGAGGTTATGATTCTTATGAAAGTTTCTCTGCTAAACAGAAAGAAGAATTCAAAAAATGGTATGCCAGTGAATATGGTGATGATATGGGCGGATACGACTATGTAAGAGAAATCAAATTTGATTCACCAAAAGGATATGACGATAGATTAGACCATATGATCAGTTTCTTCAATGGCATCAGAACGGGAAGTGCTATTGTTGAGGATGCATCTTTTGGACTAAGAGCAGCTGCTCCTTCTATCGCTTGTAACTTGAGTGCAGAATTGGGTAGACCAATTAACTGGGATCCGGTGAATATGAAATTGATATAATAGGGAACAGGGAATAGGAATTAGTTTCTCCAGTCCCAGATGACGATGTCCCAGCCTATGCCTGCATAAACAAGTGTATCAATTACAATAAAACCAGATTTTTTATGTGCGTTGAGTGAACGTGGATTTGCCTGTGCAACATCCGTTATGAGATATTCATACTCTCCAGCGTAACAATCACGGTAGTAATCATACATTCTTTTTACTAAGCCCTGACCCCTGTAATCTTTTGCTACACACAATTGCCCGACTACCACATAGTTAACCTCTTTTAAACACTTGCCTTTGTAATATTTGGTATCAATCACATTGAATAAATCTGCGATCAAATCATGACCATTTCTAATTTCTTTTGTGGCCACCAATGCATAACCAACAACAGTATCTCCATCTTTAGCAATAATTGAAGGAGAGGCATCATGCATCTCTTGCAAATACTGCAATGTATATGCTGCAGTCAGAAAGCCTTGAGATAAAGCAGTTTCAGCATCTATATTTTTTCTGAGATTCAAGGCCTGCAAATCTCTGATGCCTGTCAACTCGCCTAACTGATCTACTTTTTTAATTTCAACAGACATTTGTCGATTTGTTTAGCGCTTAAAGTATTTTATTCCTAAATAAAGCATCCACAGTTCTTGTCGTCCACCCTTTTGAAATTGCTTCGTAGTTGTTTTTCAACTTGAACTCATAGATAGTATTCCAATGTGGATTATCACTGTTCCGGTTATAGAATTCTGATTTGAGCTGCAACACATCAACCAGTTTTGATCCACCTGCCAATGGAACACTACCCCCTATATAGGTATGAAGAAATCCAATACGGACCGGTATACCAACACCAGCACTAAGCGTAGGTGTATTCTGAATTTTGGTATCCTCGCGCTTCACTGAAAAAACAACCACTGCATCTACCTGCAGTTGATCTGCTTTTGCAATTAATGCTTCGTGATTAGATAAATCCTCTTGTTTAAAATTTAAGTAAGAGGTAATAGCATTGATTCCTTTTTCCCTCAATGCAACAACAGCATTATCTTCCACCATTTGCTGAATCTGCTTGTCGCTAATCTTAGCCAATACTGCTACTTTTCTATACTCGGGTTTTGAATACTCAGGAGATACCCAGCTGCTCAAGACCTTTTGTGCATTTGAAGTCAAGAACAATACCAAAAAAAATGAAAAGAAGAATAGTTGCTTTTTCATGTTGTGATTTTATTTCAAGTTGTAGATTATTATCAAAAACAATTAAATTATTTTGTAATTTTTAAATGTAAACGGCCTGATTCCAGTGTACTTCTCCAGTAAATAAAGAAAGTATTTTTTAGGAGTAAACCGTTTGCGGGTTATATCTATATTCAATTCCCAGTTTTTTTCATTTATTCTTCTTTCCATAACGACGGGATGTGTTCCATGAAATTTTTCCAGGGAATCAAATTCGTCATAATTAAATACACCCTGCATATTATCTAATCTTTCCTTCATCGACTTGCCCATCCAATTGGTACTCAAGGTGCGCAATTTTTTATCCATTAATGCAGGATTTTTTACCCACCCATAATGATAGACTTCGGCATCAATCAACTTGGAAGGCAGGCGCTTTTCATTAATTCTAAAGCCCTGTGCATCTCTGAACGATTGTATACGCTTATCATTTCTAATGATTCTGATTTCTTTGTTGTACCATCTTCTGCTATCGCCATAATAATCATAGGTGCCATAAAAATGAACGTAGCCAAAGACCATTCCCATTACTTTTTTATCATGCAAATGCAATTCACATGACTTTCGAATTGTATCGTGGTATTTTTCATGCACCACCTCATCACATTGAATGTAAAAAGCCCAGTCGCTATCAGCAGCAACATGCGCAAAAGCTTTATCGGTTTCCAGAGCCATTACCCGACCTCCAGGCAACTGACTCAAATCCCATTCCGAATGCACTATCTTAATTTTATCTGAACCTATCCCACGAATCAATCCCTCTGTATCGTCATCACTTTTACCCACCGCGACCACCATTTCATCAACAACAGGCAGAATGGATGTAATGGCCTCAACTGCCGGATAATCATTTATTACTGCATTTCGGATAATGGTAAACCCAGAAATTTTCATTCCCCAAAAGTATTATAAGATCATCCAAAAACATCAGTCTCATGCATTAACTTTATCACCATAACCAAAACTATCATGTTCAAGAAGCTGATAACCAACCTCACATTCTGGGTTTTACTCGCTATAACTTCTGGTGCATTACTAGGACATTTCTCTCCAGATCTTGGAGTAAAAATGCAACCCCTTGGAAAATATTTTATTGAGGTAGTGAAAGTCTTTATCAACCCTATCATCTTTCTGACCATTTCACTGGGTATAAGTGGCATGAATGATTTGAAAAAAGTAGGAAGAGTTGGCGGTAAAGCCATCATCTACTTTGAAATTGTAACCACATTCGCATTATTAATTGGCATTGTTGTAGCTCATTTTATTGAACCAGGAGCTGGAGTAAATACTTCAGCAATACAAGGCGGAGACATCAGTAAGTTTACCGAAGGTGCTAAAGCTTTTTCATGGTTACAGTTTCTAAAAGACAACCTTACTATTCAGGTTTTACTCTTTTCAATTGCATTTGGCATTTTTCTGAGTAAAATTTCCGCAAGAGAAAAGATTATTCCCTCTTTGCAATGGGCTTCAAAATATATTTTCAAAGGATTGCATATTGTTATGCTCTTTGCACCCATCGGTGCATTTGGTGGAATGGCCTATACCATTGGTAAATATGGAATTGCAACACTATTGCCCTTGGGAAAATTGATGCTGACAGTCTATATCACCATGGCATTATTTGTATTTGTGTGTCTTGGTTTGATTTTGAACTATTACAAAATCAGCATCTTCAAATTCCTGAACTATATCAAAGAAGAATTGCTGATTGTACTCGGCACATCATCTTCAGAAGCAGCTCTTCCATCACTCATGGAAAAACTGGAAAAAATGGGATGTGCTAAACCTGTAGTAGGACTAGTCGTCCCTGCAGGTTATTCATTTAACCTGGATGGAACAACCATCTATCTTTCAATGGCTGTCATTTTCCTGGCTCAGGTCTTCAATATCGATCTATCCATTTCTCAAATGCTCACCATCATTGGTATTCTTATGATAACATCAAAAGGGGCAGCAGGCGTTACAGGAAGTGGTTTTATTGTTTTGGCTTCAACACTGAGCGCTGTTCAAGTAATTCCAATTGAAGGATTGGCTTTGTTGTTGGGTGTGGACAGATTCATGTCTGAAGCCAGGGCAATAACCAATTTCATTGGAAATGGTGTTGCTACTGTCTTTTTGGCCAATCAGGAAAAAGCATTTGACAGAAAAAAGATGGAAGTAGCTTTTTCTAGGGAAGTGTACGAATATGATATTGATCACGAAATTTGATCAGGTCTTGATCAAATGATCTGCAGCATAAGTAATCATAGGGTTCATTGACTTGTATCGAACTTTATAACCCATTCCTTCTACCATACCTACTGCCTGCCTGAATACTTCATTAGATTTATAACGTTGATCAGGATTCAAATCTACATCAATCCATATGGGCTTGGGCAATCCTGAACCACGCATAAGCTCCGCCGTCTCAATAGCATTCCAAACTTCTGTCAGCAACCTTGTTGATCTTGTATATTCTTTAGTGGTCTTCCATCTGCGATACAACAAATGAGCGCCTTTACCTTTTTTATATAAGGCAACAACAACAGCATAAATTGTACTTTCAGCGTAATTCTGAGAATCGCAACCAATCATGATATCAGTATCAGGATGCAGTGTAATATATTCATTAATGTAAGCACACAAATCCACTTTCACATTCGAACTCAATTTGGAAAACAACAGGTGCTCTTGCATAAAAAAGTTGTTTTAGGAAATGTGGAAACGAACAGGACACCTTAAGTTACAGAGGTTTTGCAAGAGCAAGAATCACAACTTTTCCCCAATCAAATCCCTGATTACAACCGAAGCAGCTACTGCTCCAAAAACAGCTGGCAAATAAGAAATTGTCCCGTAAGCAGATTTTTTAAAATTCTTTCCGTCTGTCAACATTAAACTTTCCTTAATCGGATTTTCAGGAGAGAATACAACTTTGATTCCTTTTCTGATTTCATGCTGTTTCAGCATCTTTCGGACTTGCTGAGCAAAGGGACAATTATAGGTTTTGGAAATATCTACAACCTGAAGTTTTGTTGGGTCAAGTTTAGCACCTGCGCCCATACTGCTGACCACCTTGACTTTACTTTCGTACGCCAGTTTTAAAAAAGTAATTTTTGGCGTTAAGCTGTCGATTGCATCTATCACATAATCTGGGTCATAAGACAACTGATGTTTAACCATTTCAGGATTCACAAACTCCTTTACAACATTCAATTGAAGTTCCGGATTAATCGCCTTTAATCTTTCCTCCATAATCAGGGCCTTGGAAACACCATGATTTGTAGCAAGCGCAGGCAATTGTCTGTTTCTGTTAGTAGGATCAACCACATCTCCATCAATTATGGTCATTTTACCAACACCACTTCTTGCAATGAACTCAGCTGCAAAGGAGCCAACTCCTCCTAAACCTACCACCATCACATGTTTCTGTGTAAGTGAACGCAACCGCTCTTCGCCAATTAAAAGACTGGTTCTCGACAACCAGGAGATATCCATTTCCATATTACTGATTTGCAGTTGCGAAACTACATTGCAGAATTTAAAAATGATTAAATTGTATCTAGCAAATCTGAAGTTTACCCTTTTTGCTTAGCGCAAGTAAGGAAACTAAAAATCATCCAACCAAAAAACGATGCTATGAGTCAACAAGCCAACAACTCCAGAAGAGACTTTCTTGCACTTTCCTCTGCGCTAGGTATTGGTATGTTTCTACCAAAAGATATTCTGGCAATGGGACCAAAACCCAACTCCAAGTTTGCTGGTGTACAAATGGGTGTGATTACTTATTCATTTCGTTCCATGCCAGGTGAAATTGATCAGTTGATCAACTATTGCACAACATGTGGCATCAATGCAATTGAATTGATGGGAGAGCCAGCGGAAGTATATGCTGGGGCACCTGCTACAAATAAACTCCCTATGCAGGAACGGATTAAGCTCACCAGAGAATGGAGAGAAGCTGTGAGCATGGACAAATTCTTTGAACTGAGAAAAAAATTGAATAAAGAAGGTATCAGTGTTTATGCCTATAAGCCAAATGCTTTGAATGAAACCAGCTCAGATGGAGAAATTGAATATGCAATGAAAGCGGCTAAAGCGCTGGGCGCAACATCAGTGACTGTCGAGATTCCTGCAAAAGCAACTCACTCAAAACGTCTTGGTGATTTTGCTTCAAAGCATAAGGTATATGTTGGCTACCATGCCCATACTCAAGCTACAGATACTGCCTGGGATGAAGCACTGGCACAATCTCCATACAATTCATTGAACCTGGATTGCGGACATTATATTGCTGCTGGAGGAAACAATACAAAAGAGAGTTTATTGGCGCTGATAGAATCAAAACATGATAGAATCACATCAATGCATTTAAAGGATAGAAAGAATAAAACCAATGGCGGTGCTAATATGCCATGGGGTGAAGGCGATACACCAATTAAAGAGATACTTACACTGTTAAAGACTAAAAAATACAAGATCCCTGTTTCAATTGAATTGGAATACAATATTCCTGCTGGTTCAGATGCAGTGAAAGAAGTTGGCAAATGCCTTGCATATGCAAAAAATATACTTTCTTGATTACTAAAAAACAGCAACCAACAAAAAAGCCCCCCGAAGTTTCGAGGGGCTTTCAATTAGTTAACTTTTCAGTTACATTGGTCTTACCCTGAATACAGTTCCTGGATTTTCAATGCCCACATAGATGTAGCCATCTCTTCCCATCTCTACATTTCTGGTTCGACCAATATTCAACAATATTTTTTCCTGACTTACAAATTTGTTGTCTTTCAGCACTACACGATCAACATAATTAAAACGAAGTGAACCTACCAAGATATTTCCTTTCCATGCTGGATATTTAGTTCCTGAAACCATGGTCAGTCCACTTGGTGCAATTGAAGGCAACCAATAAGTGATGGGCTGTTCCATTCCCTCTTTCTTGCTGATTTGTGAAATTGGTTTACCATCATAATTGATACCATAAGTGATAACAGGCCATCCATAGTTTGCACCAGCTTTTATGATGTTTAACTCATCACCTCCTCGCGGACCATGCTCGTGTTCCCAAAGCACACCCGCCTGATCCATAAACATACCCTGGGGATTTCTTATTCCGTATGCATAAATGGTTTCAATTGCTTTTCCTTTTCCAATAAAAGGATTGTCTTTAGGAATACTACCATCATCATTTACCCTGTGAATCTTGCCTGCAGCGGTTTCCAGGTTCTGAGGAAATACTTTCTCTTGTCCTCTGTCACCCATTGAAATATAAAGATGACCAGTTTTTCCAAATACCAATCTAGATCCATAATGGTGTCTGGCTGGAGCATAAGGGAGTCCTTCAAAAACTTCCTGTTGTTCAACAAAAGCATCATTCTTAATTTTTCCTCTAACAACTGCAGTAGTTGCAAGTTTCTTACCATCGATTACTTTACCTTTTGAATAGGATAAATAAATCCATCCATTCTCAGTAAATTTTGGATGCAACGTAACATCCAACAATCCACCCTGACCCTCTGCAACAACCTCAGGAGTACCAGCAATAACTTTCTTATTTCGCTTGTCATCAACATGGTACAAAACACCACTTCTGTCAGCTATCAAATAGCTACCATCAGGCATTTGCTCAAATCCCCAAGGACTGCTCAACTCTGTAGCAATGGTATCCAAGGTGACAGTTGTGGTACTGGTTTTAAATATAGCTGGACCATCTGTTTTCTTTTTTTCTTTAGCAAAATCATACTGCTGCACATGCTTTAAACTGGTTACAATCAAATCTGCCAAACCATCAATATCTCTTTGAGCAATTATATCTCCCCACGATGGCATACCAAAATCTGCATAGCCATTGGTGATACTCGAAACAATTTCTGCTTTGGTATTTCCATGCTTCCATTTGCGATCGACGAATGCCTCAACTTTTTCGCCATGGCAAGAAGCACATTTCTCAGCATAGATCTTTTTGGGATCATCAAAGTTTTTTTCAGCAGGAGTAATTTCATCAGCTTGTGTGAATGCAAGTACAACTGTTGCACCAAGTAATACAATCGGTAATTTTTGAAGAAGTTTCATGTCTAGAATTTGTGTTGAGCAAATTACAAAAATTTGAGCATGAACTGAGGCTACTGAAGCAGATTAAATGATATATTTAGTGATACAAATCTGAGTTATGAGAAAAGTCATTTTGTCCTTATTGCTTTCTACCTGCCTGATTTCATTTGAAACACTAGCACAAAGTATTCCAAGTCCAAAAGAACATTTTGGATTCAACATAGGCGACAACTACATGTTGGCAAATTACACCGCAACTGAGGCCTATTTCAAGAAATTGGATCAGGCCTCTGACCGTGCCAAATTGGTAAGCATTGGTAAGACTGAAGAAGGCCGTGATCAATTCATGATGATTGTTACCTCGCCTGAAAATCATAAAAACAT
Source organism: uncultured Sphingobacterium sp. (assembly GCA_964631755.1). Classification (GTDB taxonomy): domain Bacteria; phylum Bacteroidota; class Bacteroidia; order Chitinophagales; family Chitinophagaceae; genus Pollutibacter. The sequence continues at coordinate 13,670 of CAZVYI010000039.1, forward strand.
TGAAAAATACAAATCCATCGCTCAAAAAATGGCAAGAGCAGAAATGGATGAAGTTGAAGCGAAAGCCCTTGCAGCACAAGGTAAAGCCGTTGTTTGGATTGATGGTGGACTGCATGCAACTGAAGTAGTAGGTGCTCACCAACTGATTGAACTGGCCTACCAACTGAACAGTAGAACCGATGATGAAACAAAAATGATTTTGGATAACGTCATCATTTTAATGGTACATGCAAATCCAGACGGACAAGAACTGGTATCCGACTGGTACATGAGAAATGCTGATACAGCAAAAAGAACTACTTCTTATCTGCCAAGAATGTATGAGAAATATGCGGGACATGATAATAACCGCGATTTCTACATGCTCAACCTCAAAGAAACACAGAACATGGGGCGTCAACTTTTTGTAGAATGGATTCCTCAAATCATGTACAACCACCACCAAACTGGACCTCCCGGTGCAGTTGTAGCGGGACCTCCCTTCCGTGATCCATTTAATTATGTGTATGATCCATTGGTGATGACCAGCCTCGATGCAGTCGGCGCAGCCATGATCAACAGACTAAATGCTGAAGGCAAACCTGGTTTCACCCAAAGAGCAGGATCACCTTATTCAACCTGGTACAATGGCGGTTTGAGAACAACAACCTATTTCCATAACATGGTAGGTTTACTTACAGAAATCATTGGTAGTCCAACCCCTTCGAATATTCCACTTGTGCCATCGCGCTTAATCCCCAGCAGTGCAA
>CAZVYI010000040.1:0-14394 GCA_964631755.1 uncultured Sphingobacterium sp.
CAAAAGGTCAGCAACTCCATTCCATTCAGATATTTGGTGATAAAGGAAATTTAAGATTGATTGGATACGACTGGGAAACCAATGGGGTATATTTGGATGATTCTTGGGATAATCCAGCAACATTATATGAAAAAGAAGCAGGTGGTTATGTATGGCAGGAAGGTGCAACAAAAGTGGGTGAATCAATTATCAAACAAACTGAGCCTAAAATAAATGTTGAACATGCCTTACATGTACTGGAAGTGATGGAAGCTGCGCGTAAATCATCTGCCACCGGAACGAAGGTAAAAATGCAATCTACTTTTAAGTATCCAATTCTTTAAAATAGTTCTTGCTTATTCCTAAATTTGCATGCTATTGGAACATTAGCTCAGTTGGTTTAGAGCATTACTTTGACAGAGTAGGGGTCACTGGTTCGAGTCCAGTATGTTCCACATTTATTAAACAGCATGTCACTACACAATCCACTTTATCAAGAGGAATTCGAAGTAGAGGTACTTGATAGTTCAAGGTACATGCTGATTGTATGGAACGATGATGTCAATACTTTTGATTGGGTCATTAAAACCCTGATTGAAGTCTGCAAACATGAGCCTGAGCAGGCTGAACAATGTGCCTTGTTGATTCACTACAAAGGCAAGACAGATGTGAAACGTGGAAGTTTTGAAGAACTCAAGACCATGTGTGAGGCCATTATTGATAGGGGTATTGGTGCGACAGTCGAAGAAATCAAGGAATAATTACTCGAAGTTTTTAGTAAGGTTCGGATTTAACTCTGCATAGTTGAGCACCATTGAGCGGATGTATTCATTGGATGCTGCAGGTTCAAGTTTTTTGACCAGTTTTTCCAATTTAATTTTCTTGATTTGATTTTCCTCTATAAATCCCGTCGCCAGAAAATCATTTTTTCCAATCAAAATACAAGACTTTTCATTCGGTTGTCTTCCTTCCCCAAATACGGCTAATGTTGGGTTTAAAGATTGGATTGAAGAAAGGACCTTGGTTACTTTCTTGTTGTATTGTTCGATATCTTCAGCATTTGTACAAATCCCTTCACAAAAATCTTCTTCCAATCCAACACAATTGATTGTTTCAACCTGGAGGAAGCACATTTTCGGACAGAGTTTGTGTGTTCTGGTCAGTTGGTTAAGTAACCTCAATCCATCCAGATGGTAGGGAAAGCTGGTATGTAGGATCAGATTTTTTTTCTTTTTAACTACTCCAAGTCTTATTACTCCTCTCTGGTCAATGTAGCTGCAAATTCCAAAACGGTTCTCAAACTTTTTTTGAGAACGGTTGAACAATGGCCATATTCTTTTAATCTCAATGCTCTCCATTACACTCATCATCAATTCATTTCCTGCCTCTTTAAAGCTGATTTTATGCACCAACCGCATCAGGTCTTGTTTTCTTTTGCTTACATCATTATTAGAAAAATGACTGATTACTCTTTTTCTAAGTCGTTTGGCTTTCCCAACATAAATGATCTTTCCTTTTTGGTCGTGGAAATAATAAATTCCGGGAGTATTGGGCATTTGTTCCAGATCATCACTAGACAGATGGATAGGAAGGTAACCATCACCGCTTCCTTTCTTGAGCATTGATTTGATCAGCATGCCACGATCTGTTTCGATAATCATATGAAAAAGCCTGGCCGTGGCCTCTGCATCTCCCATTGCACGGTGTCTGTTCTTAACCTTAATATCCAGCGAACGACAAAGATTACCTAGGCTATAACTGGGTAGGTCTTCAAAAACTTTTCTGCTTAATCTCACTGTACACAATTTTCTGGCGTTTAATTTATAGCCTTGTTGATGTAGCTGATGGGAGATAAAGGAGTAGTCGAAATTAACATTGTGGGCTACAAAAATTTTGTCTTGCAGCAGCTCATAAACATCTTTAGCAATTTGACTGAATGTAGGAGCGGAACTTACCATTTCATCATTTATTCCGGTAAGCTTTTCAATGAAAAGGGGAATAGGTTGTAATGGATTGACCAGAGAAGTATAGGTATCTAAAATTGAAAAGCCATCAGTGATGATGATTGCAATTTCTGTAATACTGCCAGTGCCCGCATTACCTCCTGTCGTTTCAATGTCTACAATTGCGTACATGGTTTGGAAAAGTTCCCAAAGCTAACAACAAAATGACAACGGGGCAGGTAAAAATTTTATCCCAGGTGCAGGTTAAAGTGTTTTTCCATTTCCAGTTCTAAGCCTCTTTTATTTAGTTTCTTACAAGGCTTGTTTTCAATCCAAGTACTATGGTTGTCCTTCCTTTTCAATAAATGGTTTTCAAGTTCAAATCTTGTCTCCCCCGAACCTAATATCAAGACTGCATTCGCGTCTTTAATTTCATTGGCTACTTTCATCACATACTCTGTTATATGATTGTTCTCCCTTTCTTGTTTTCTTTTTTGATTTGATAATGTTGTTCTGAATAAACCTGTTTTATTCGTTTTTTCACCTTCAAATCTTTCTGGTCTAGACACATTTGATTCAATTTCTGAATAAGCGTTTTCACCTTCGGCTGGGGACCTCAAAATCATCGCTTTTCTCCTGTCAATCCAAACTGCATACCTTTGATTCTTCATGTTATTTTTACTTAAATTGTTATATTTCAATGTTTTATATCGAAATCTAAATTCAGTTGTTAGTCGAATAAGAAAAATGATCATTCTCACCTGTTGCTATTTTGTTCATCATTTTTTAGATTTTTTAATAAAGAATTTTAACATTAATTTTGCATATATAGACTAACCTATCTATATTTCAATACGTAACCCTTTGAGAATAGTATTTCAAAAACACTATTACATTTCTCAAACGATGAAAAAAAACAACATGAAACCATTTAATCTTCCGATCAATGTTAAAGTCGCGTTGATTGTTCTTGCGCTATACGGAGCAATTGCATTGGTTACTTATCTTGTTTGGTAATCGCATCTTTGTACCCGATTAGTTCCTCTTTTTTCTTGCTACCTTTGTGGTCCAAAACAGGTAGTTGCTCATGGACATTTCCAAGAATTTTGATTTTAAAGTTGCCGAGACCAAATGGTATAGCCATTGGATAGAAAATAAGTATTTTGAAAGCACCCCGGATGATCGGGAACCTTATACAGTTGTTATTCCTCCTCCAAACGTGACTGGTATTTTGCATATGGGTCATTGTTTGAACAATACTATCCAGGATATTTTGGTAAGAAGGGCAAGAATGATGGGTAAAAATGCTTGCTGGGTTCCTGGTACAGATCACGCTTCTATTGCAACCGAGGCAAAAGTTGTGCAAATGCTACGTGAAAGGGGCATTGCAAAATCAAGTTTGAGCAGAGATGAATTTCTTTCCTATGCATGGGAATGGAAAGAAAAATATGGAGGTATCATTTTACAGCAATTAAGAAAATTAGGTTGTTCCTTGGATTGGAACAGGACAAGTTTTACAATGGATCCGGATTATTATAATTCAGTGATTCACGTTTTCAATGACTTATATGGAAAGGGCTACATCTACCGTGGAAAAAGAATGATCAATTGGGATCCTAAGGCCAAGACTGCTTTGAGTGATGAGGAAGTTATATTTAAAGAGGTCCAGGGAAAGCTATACTTTTTAAAATATCAATTGATTGATGCTGATGGTAATAAATTGCCATTAAGTGAAAATGGGATTACCATCGCGACTGTAAGACCTGAGACCATATTGGGAGATGCTGCAATTGCTGTCAATCCAAACGATGATCGATTCAAACACTTGATTGGTTCCTTTGCGTTGGTTCCTTTGATTGACAGAAAAATTCCAATCATTGGTGATGAATATGTTGCGACAGACTTCGGTTCTGGTGCATTAAAAATAACTCCTGCACACGACATGAATGATAACCAGATTGGTATCAAGCATGGTCTTGAAGTATATGATATTTTAAATGAGGATGGAACATTAAGTGAAGAAGCTCAATTGCTGGTAGGTAAAGACAGGTTTGAGGCAAGAAAAGAAATTATTGCATTACTTGAGCAAGCTGGCCATGTGGTAAAGATTGAAGAATATGTTCATCAGGTAGGTTTTTCTGAAAGGACTGATGTTGTTGTAGAACCACGACTATCCTTGCAGTGGTGGGTAGATATGAAGAAAATATCTGGTCCTGCTTTGTCAGCCGTTCAAGATGGTGAAATCAATTTCCATCCTGCAAAATTCAAGAACTTGTATCGCCATTGGATGGAGAATATCAAAGATTGGTGTATCTCTCGTCAATTGTGGTGGGGACATCGAATTCCAGCCTGGTATGATACTGAGGGAAGATTTGTAGTTGCAATGAATGAAAAAGAAGCAATTGAAAAATTTTCTGCTGCTTTTAATGTCACCAATCCTCAACTCAAGCAAGATGAAGACTGTCTGGATACCTGGTTTTCTTCCTGGTTATGGCCATTTGAAGTTTTCAAAGGAATTTCAAATCCTGGTAATAAAGATGTCTCTTACTATTATCCAACTCAATCGCTTGTTACTGCACCTGAAATTATCTTTTTCTGGGTAGCAAGAATGATCATGGCAGGTTATGAGTACATGGGAAAGAAACCTTTTTCTGATGTTTACTTCACAGGTATAGTTCGTGATACACAGGGAAGAAAAATGAGCAAGCAATTAGGTAACTCTCCTGATTTGCTCGAAATGATTGATGATATAGGTGCTGATGCAGTGCGATTTGGTATTTTGATTGCTTCTCCAGCAGGAAATGATTTGTTGTGGGACAAAGCTTCTAATGAACAAGGAAGGAATTTCATCAACAAAATATGGAATGCACTCAAGCTGGTTCAGCTGTGGAAAGAAAAGGCAAAATCAAATCTTGCTGCAGAAGAAGTTACATTATCATCTGATTGGCCACACCAGTGGTTTGATGCAAGATTACGTGCAGCATCTGCTGAAATTGATCAGTTGATGTCTCAATATAAACTCAGCGAAGCACTAAAGACCTTGTACTCACTTATCTGGGATGATTTCTGTAGTTGGTATTTGGAATGGGTGAAGCCAGGGTTTGAAAAGCCAATGGATCAGGCGCACCTTGATAAAGTGGTGAACAATTTTGAAATGTTGTTGGAAAGATTGCATCCTTTCATGCCATTTGTGACTGAAGAAATTTATCATTTGTTGCGAGAGCATCAAACTGTAGATTTGTGTGTAAGACAACTTGATCAAAACCTACAACCGCAAGCATCAGATCCACAAACATTAAAAGAGGGAGAGGTGTTGAAGTCTGCAATAACTGCCATTAGAGATGCTCGTGTAAAAGCACAGATAAAAAATAAAGATGCAGTAGCGCTTTATTGTACATCACAAGATCAAAATGAATGGAAAACTATTCAGCCTTTGTTATCAAAGCAGGTTAATGCATCAGCATTTTCTTTTACCAGCGAAGCCATACCCAATACCATTCAATTGGTGATTGGAAGTGTTAAATTGTACATTGAGACTGAACAGTTGATTGATACATCAGCACAACGCAAGTCGCTTGAAGACGAGTTAGTATATTATCAGGGATTTTTAGCATCCGTTGAAAAAAAGCTATCAAATGAAAAATTTGTCCAGAATGCTAAGCCTGAAGTGGTTGACTTGGAGAAGAAAAAGCAGCATGACGCACAACAAAAAATTGCCATGCTTCAGGATAGTCTAGCCAATCTGGGATAGTACTTCTTGCTGTTTATTTTCTTAAATTGTAGAAAATTAAAACACATGAAATCCTTCATATTCCTGATAGCATTCTCATTTTGTTTTTTTCAATTGAATGCACAGGATCCAGCTGTCATTGTCAAAAAGCTTGATGATGATAAAGCTAAGTACTTTCAAATGGCTGAAACCATTTGGAAATGGGCAGAGCCTGGATATTTGGAAAGTAAGACGACAGCATTGCTTCAAGAAAATTTAAAGAAAGAAGGATTTAGCATTGAAACCGGAATTGCTGATATTCCTACAGCATTTGTAGCTACTTATGGTTCCGGAAAACCTGTAATTGGTATTCTTGCAGAAATGGATGCATTGCCTGGTTTGTCTCAACAACCCACTCCTGAAAGAAATGCTTTGGAAGAAAATGGATATGGGCATGGTTGTGGGCATAACCTTTTTGGTGCCGGATCATTAGCTGCGGCAGTCGCGGTAAAAAACTGGATGGACGCCAACAAAATCAAGGGTACAGTAAAGTTATATGGAACACCAGCAGAGGAAGGTGCAGGTGGAGGAAAGACCTATTTAGTGCGAGCAGGTGTTTTTAATGATGTTGATGCAGTACTGCATTGGCATCCGGGTGATGACAACAATGCCAGTCCCTCTTCAACATTGGCGTATAAGGTTGCCAACTTCAGGTTCAAAGGTATCGCTGCACATGCTGCTGCGGCACCGGATAAAGGACGTTCTGCTTTGGATGGTGTGGAAGCCATGAATTTCATGGTGAATTTGATGCGTGAGCATGTGTCTCAAGAAACCAGGATTCATTATGTCATCAAAAAAGGAGGAGTGACTTCTAATATTGTTCCTGATTTTGCTGAGGTTGAATTCACCATAAGACATCCATCGGTTGCCGGATTAAACGATATCTGGGACAGGTTGGTAAAGACTTCTGAAGCTGCTGCAATGGGTACAGGTACAACAGTTAGTCATGAAGTGATGACGGGGCTCTACAATACCTTACCCAATGAAACACTTGCAAAATTGATGCAGAAAAATCTTGAAAAAGTTGGTGGTGTTCAATATACAAATGAAGAAACAGCTTTTGCTGAACAAATCCGAAAAACTGTTGAATCAACTACATTACCTTCCATTACAAGTGCCGGAGAGGTTAAACCTTATGCATTGAATGGATTAACTTCCGCTTCCACAGATGTTGGTGATGTGAGTTGGGTTGTACCTACAGCAGGGTTGTCAACTGCCACATGGGTTCCTGGTATTCCAGCACACAGCTGGCAGGCTGTCGCTTGTGATGGAATGTCTATTGGTTTTAAAGGAATGATGGTTGCGGCAAAGACAATAGCACTTACTGCTGCAGATCTATTTTTAAAACCACAATTGATAGAACCCGCAACAGTAGAATTAAAAAAGGCTAGAGGAGGCGATGGATTTATATACAAGTCATTGGCTGGAGATCGTAAGCCACCTTTAGATTACAGAAAGTAAAAAATTCTTTATCGAATTTCCCAGTCGATGATCTGGTGTTCTAAAGTTTTCTGATAAGGAGATGCAATACGAATATAGTTATCTGTGTATCCTTCCAGCATTCCATTTTTTTCCTGCTGCTCAAAAAGAACTGGCCTGATCTTACCAAGTTGTTGGTTTCTGAAATACTGCATTTTCTGGTAAGAAAGGTTACGTAAGATTTTATTTCTTTCATTGCGCACATGAACAGGAACTACTTCTTTGATCTCAAGTGCCTTTGTATTTGCACGCTCCGAATAGGTGAAAACATGCAGGTAGGTAACATCAAGTGCATGAAGGAATTCAAAAGTCTCTTGAAAATCTTCATCCTTTTCTGAAGGGAAGCCAACAATGACATCAACTCCTATTCCGCAATCAGGCATCAAACTTTTTATTGTTTCTATGCGTTCTTGGTACAATTCTCTCTTGTATCTTCTCCTCATCAATCCCAAAATTTTATTACTTCCACTTTGCAAAGGAATATGAAAATGAGGCATAAATTTTTTGCTCTTGGCAACCAGCTCAATGATTTCTTTTGTAAGTAGGTTAGGTTCAATAGATGAAATTCTATAACGTTGAATTCCATCGACTTGATCAAGTGCTTGACAAAGCTCAAAGAAGTCAGTTTTTCTCTCGCCATCAATAATTCCAAAATCACCTAGATTAACTCCTGTTAAAACAATTTCTTTTACACCTTTTTCAGCTATTTCATGAGCCTGTCTAACTACATTTTCAATAGTATTACTTCTGCTTTTTCCTCTTGCCATAGGAATTGTACAAAAAGAACAACTATAGTCGCAGCCATCCTGAACTTTCAAAAAAGTCCTGGTTCTATCTGTAACCGAAAATGAAGTATTGAAATCAGAAACTTCACTGATATCACAGCTGCAAATTTTGGTAGAATCGCCTTTCGTAAATTGTTTTAAATGCGAGACCAGATTGAATTTTTCTGCTGCTCCCAAAACAAGATCTACGCCTGGAATTTCAGCAATTTCTTGAGGTTTGAGCTGTGCATAGCAACCAGTAATCACCACGACTGCCTCTTGATTTTGTTTTTGTATTCGCCTTACAAGCTGGCGGCATTCTTTATCGGCATTTTCAGTAACAGAACAGGTATTGATGACATAAACATCTGCTACTTCATCAAATTCCTTTTTTATAAACCCTTCATTTTCAAGCATCCTTCCTAAAGTGGAGGTTTCTGAAAAATTGAGTTTACAGCCTAAGGTGTGTAATGCTATGGATTTTTCTGTCGCCATTTGGGGCACAAAGATACAAATGGGATGGTGTATATTTGAATTATTCTATGAGTAGGTTGAAGTACTTGTTGTTTCCGTTGCAAATTTTGTATTGCCTCTATGCAATGATACTGTTTGCAGTAATTATTTTACTCTTGTTTCCTGTCCTTCCGTTTGGAATGTTACTTGGCAGAATCAGAGGAGGAAATTTTATGTACCGTGCTTTTCGCGTATGTGGAAATATTTGGCTCGTTCTGATTGGAATTCCTCACAAAACCTACTATGAATCTTACCCTGATCCAAATGAGCAATACATATTTGTTGCTAACCATATTGCTTATCTGGATGCAGTTGTTATCATCAGCTCTGTTAAACATGATTTCCGACCAATCGGTAAGTATGAATTATTAAAAGTGCCAATATTTGGACAACTCTATAAGTTCTGTGTTATTACAGTTAATCGTTCAAATGCTGAAGATAGGGCGAGGAGTTTAAATGATCTGCGTAAGGTATTATCCAAAGGAATTTCAATCGTAGTTTTTCCTGAAGGCACATTTAACATGGGTGATACACCCTTGAAGGAGATGTATGATGGTGCTTTTAAACTGGCTATTGAAACTGGAAAAAAAATTCAACCTATTCTTTTTCTGGATACATACGACAGGATGCACTACAGGCACTGGTTTACACTCAATCCTGGAAAATCAAGAGCCATTTATTTGTCGCCAATTGACCCCAACGCTTTCCCAGATGCTGATGCAAAAGGCTTAAAAGCCTTGTTAGAGAAAAAGATGTCTGATAAATTGCTTGAGTATAAAGCGACTTGGATCAATCCATCCTATTTTAATTCTAAACAATCTTAATACTTGTTTGCAGAAGTCATCATACCACTTGCTATACCCAAGACATATACTTATGCTATTCCAAAAGAATGGATGGAAGTTGCAGTACCTGGTGTTAGGGTTGAGGTTGTCTTTGGTAAGCAAAAAAGATATTCAGGAATAATTAAGTCTGTTTCGTCTCAAGCACCAGAAGGATTTATACCTAAGCCATTGGTACAGATCTTGGATGCAGCGCCTATTCTTTTTGAGAAACAACTTCAGCTTTGGAATTGGATAGCCAATTATTATATGTGCAGTGAAGGTGAAGTGATGGCGGCTGCATTGCCTACGCAGTTTAAATTAAGCAGTGAAACAATTCTCTTGTTCAACGATGAATTTGGAGATGATTTCAGCGAACTGGATGAGCAAGAATACCTTGTTGCAGAAGGTTTATTGCTGAAAAAAGAGCTTCGTATGGACGAAGTGCAAGGGATTTTAGATATTGCACACGTATATCCAGTCGTGAAACGCTTACTGGAAAAAAAAGTATGTATTGCATGGGAGTCGCTCAAAGAAAAGTATGCCCCCAAAAAAGAAAAGTTTGTCCACTTGCACGCAAACTATGCTCGAGAAGACGCCATGGCCGATTTGTTAAACGGCTGGGCCAACAAAGCGCCTAAACAACTTGAATTGCTATTGGCTTTTCTTCACCTGCAAAAAACTGAAGGTGAAGTAAGGCAATCAGAATTATTAAAAAAATCTGGAGCTTCTGCTGCACAATTACAAGCACTTGTAGCTAAAAATATTCTTGTAGTATCCTCCCAGTCTGTTGATAGAATTCGACTTGGCGCTAAAGATGTCGAAATCGATTTTGAACTTTCAGTTGCACAACAGCAGGCCTTGAATTTGGTGAAAACTCAATTAAAGGGAAAAGATACCTGTTTGCTGCATGGTGTAACATCTAGCGGTAAGACTCAGGTATATATCAAACTCATTGAAGAACAAATCAGTAAAGGAAAACAGGTTTTATTTTTGTTACCTGAGATTGCTTTGACCGCACAAATTATCAGAAGGCTCCAAAAACATTTTGGTGGGTATATCGCTATTTATCACTCAAAATTCAACCCTAATGAAAGAGTTGAATTGTGGAATAAAGTAAAGAAAGGAGAGATAAGAATTGTACTAGGCGCCAGATCAGCATTATTCTTACCTTATGTTGATTTATCGTTGATTATTATTGATGAAGAACACGATGCATCATTTAAGCAGCAAGATCCTGCACCCAGATACAATGCCAGAGATGCTGCTCTTTATTATGCCAGACTCTTTGATGCCAAAGTATTGTTAGGAAGTGCTACACCCAGTTTAGAGACTTATGCTCAGGCGACTGCTGGTAAATACGGATTGGTGGAATTGTTTGAAAGATATGGTGGAGTAGCACTGCCGGCAATTGAAATTGCGGATACCAGAAAAGTAGAGGGGAATAAAGTTATTCGTCAAATGATTTCAGATCGTTTGAAAGAAGAGATAGAACGTGTGGTTGGAGAAAAAAAGCAAGTCATCTTATTTCAAAACCGGAGAGGGTATGCTCCCTATAAAATTTGTGCTACTTGTGGATTTATTCCGCACTGTGATCAATGTGATGTAACATTGACTTATCACAAATTGCAACATAAGTTGCAATGTCATTATTGCGGTACCAGTTATCGTGTGCAGCAAACTTGTAAGGCCTGTGGAAGTGTAAATTGGTTGGAAAGAAACTTTGGGACGGAAAAAGTAGAAGAGGAACTGATTGGTTTGTTCCCTGCATTTCAAGTAGCCAGAATGGATGTGGATACTGTTAAAGGAAAACATGCACATGATGAAATGATCCGCAATTTTGAACAAAGGCATATGGATATTTTAGTCGGTACCCAAATGGTGGTTAAGGGATTGGACTTTGATCATGTTGCCTTAGTTGGAATTTTAGATGCTGATGGTTTGCTTGCTTTTACCGATTTCCGCGTTAATGAAAGAGCTTTTCAATTAATGGAACAGGTAAGCGGCAGAGCGGGTAGGCGAGGCGATAAAGGATTGGTGATTATTCAAACTGCAAAACCTGGACATGATATCATCAACGATGTAATTAGTCACGATTATAAATCATTCTATACCAAAGAAATTGAATCCAGAAGAATTTTTCATTACCCACCCTATACCAGGTTAATTCAATTTTTCTTCAGGCATACTGATAAAAACAAAGCTTTTGAAGCTGCTAACTTTTTTGCAAGCCGTATGTTACCTCTTTTTGGTGATTACCTGATTGGTCCTGCAGAACCGGTAATTAATAGAATACGTAATAAATACATTTATGAAGTGATGTTGAAATTACCACGAGATGGTGCAAAAAATACAATGGCAAGGCAACATATACAACAAGTAATGACGATGATGCAGGCAGATGCTGCGTTGAAGTCAGCGCATATTATTATAAATGTCGATCCTCAATAATTATTTGAAAATTACAGTGCCAATATTCTTCATCAATTGCATTTCAAGTTCTTTCAAGTGCTTGTGAGTTTGTAGCAATATAATCAAGTCCTCTTCTGATTGCTCTTTTTCTAGATCAAACTGATTTTCAATAATAAGGCGCTTAACTTTTTTTAATTTGAGGTAAGTCATGCTAGAGCGTACCTCTTCTTTATATAAATCTTCTCTCCCCAAAATATCACCCTGGTAAAATTTAGCCCAATTGGGACTAATCTGGTGTTTCTCTGTCAACAGTGAAACTGCCATCTGACCAATTTGGGGATTTGTATGATATAAGAAATATTTTTCATCAGGTTGACCTCCATTACCTAATGCGTTCTTGTATTCATTGATAATTCCTACGAGCAATTTATTATCAAATAAATCTTCTAATCCGTCTTTTTCTATTTCTAAAAAAATATAATCAGCAACACTGGAAGCTTCTTCATAGGGTTGATGTCCGAATTCAATCAAGGATCTTACGACTGCTTGCTCATTCATTTCATCTTTGAAGAGCAGGTCTAATGTTTGTTCCTCTTTCTCTTGTTCTTGTTGTTCAGTTGGCTGATCTTCCTGGGTTCTTTGGAACTTCTTTTCTTCCTTACCTAATTTTTCAATGGTAAGTTTTTTTACCAAGGCGGTAAGCCCTTGCTCATCAACTCTCAGTATGGAAGAACATCTTTTTATATAATCTTGTTGCCTGGTAAAATCCTCTGCTCTGCTGAGTTTGGAGATGGATTCAGCAATCTGGTTTACAACTGCAGCCTTTCTGGTGCTGTCGTTTCCTGCATCTGCTAAGGCGACTTCCAATTGAAATAAAATGAAATCCTTTTTGTTTTGGTTGATGAAATTTCTGAATTCATCAGCCCCAACTTTTTTAACATAGCTATCCGGATCTTCGTTGTCTGGTATCAAAACCAATTGGACATTTAATCCCTCTTCAATAGCCAAGTCCAAACCTCTTAAAGCAGCTTTTACTCCCGCTTTGTCACCATCATATATAATTGTAAGGTTGGTTGTGTATTTCTTAATCAGACGAAGTTGATCTATCGTCAATGCAGTCCCTCCTGAAGCAACCACATTTTCAATTCCTGCCTGGTGCATGGCTGTTACGTCAGTATATCCTTCAACCAGATAGCACTCATTGAACTTGTCGATTGGATGCCTTGCAAAATAAGAGCCATAGAGAATTTTGCTCTTAACATACAACTCATTTTCTGGAGTGTTGATGTATTTAGGACCTCTATCGGAACTACCAATTACTCTGGCGCCAAATCCAATTATCTTTCCACTTTGATTCTGAATGGGAAAAATTATTCTGCCTCTGTAATTATCATATAGTTGTCCATCTCTTTCTACGGAGAGTCCACTCTTTTTTAAAATTTCTTCGCTGTACTGGTTTTTCAAGGCTTCACGGGTGAAACCATCACGTTGATTTAGACAATATCCAATTTGAAATTTTTCAATGGTTGCGTCAGTAAAACCTCTTTCCTTCAAATAGCTCAGCGCAATATTTTGTCCCTCTTCATTGGTTGTTAATTGTGCAGCAAAATATTTAGCTGCAAATTGGTTGAGGATATGAAGACTGTCTGCAGTCTGTTGTTGTTCTTTATATTCGGGACTTGTTTCAGTCTCAATGATTTCAATATTGTACCTGTTGGCTAACCATCTTAATGCTTCAACATAAGAATATTTCTCATGTTCCATGACAAAACCAATGGCATTACCACTTTTCCCGCAACCGAAACATTTGTAGATTTCTTTGCTGGGAGAAACGGTAAATGAAGGGGTTTTCTCATTGTGAAAAGGACAGTTCCCAATATAATTGGTACCTCTTCTTTTTAATTTCACAAAGGATCCAACGATATCGTAAATATCAATCCTGTTCTGTATCTCTTGTATGGTTTCTTTTGCGATCAACTGTTCTACTTGAACAGGTGAAATTAATAGAAAAAGACCTCATCGACAAAAACCCATCCTTTTTCGCCTTTTCCTCCATGCCAGGATGGAAGAGATTGAATATTCTGAGCCTCAATCTCAATGTACTTGTATTTTCCTTTTTCAATAGAAACCTGATAAGGAAGTACCCCATTTGAACGGTAGGCTGAAGGCATTGGGGGTTGGGAAAATCCAATTTTCTTTAGGTTTTTAGGATGATCGCCTCCCCAAACTGTTATTTTGGTAGGAGGAAAGACATATGCTCCTGTGTTGTCTGCTGCACTTAAAACGATTGTTGATTTTATGGATTCATCATTAAAATAAAAACCTGTTTTAAAAGTTTGTTCTTTATAACCTAACCAGTTTAAATTTAAAATCTCAGGAAAACCTTTTCTAAGGTCGGTTAATGTTGTTTTTCCATTCTTGTTGTACTTTTTATCAGGTTGATGGATCAATTGAATAGAATCGACTTTAATTCCTTGCTTAAAGAAGGTGTAATCAGAAGTAGTACTGTTGATCCAGCCATCTCTTGTAGCAATTGCTATGATTCTTGTAATTTGAGAAGCATTAATAGGATCTTTATATGTCAGTCCATTTACAGAATCAGGTATACTGCCATCCAAAGTGTATTTAATCTTTACACCGGGCAGGGGGTGTTTTAGGATGATGGCTTCATTGCTACCAATAATCATTTGGTCAGTATTGATAGGCTTAGGAGG
>CAZVYI010000041.1:0-14266 GCA_964631755.1 uncultured Sphingobacterium sp.
GATTTGAAAAAAATAGCAACGCCCCAGAAAAATCTGAAGCGTTGCTGTATTGCAAAGTTAAGAAAAATTTGAAATTACTCCATTCCAGCCTCATCCAGCTTGAAAATCAACACTTTAGCCATTTTCTCAAGCGCTTCTTTGCTGTATCCAGCTATGTGTGGTGTAATCCATACATTTTCCCGATTGGCCAGATTTAAAAAATGTTTGAGCTCTTCTTCTGTATAGGAATTTATATTTTCATTTTCAATTACATCGAGTCCAGCAGCAATCACTTTTCCTTCATCCATGGCCTGTGTCAATGCTTGGGTGTTTACAATTTTACCTCGACTCGCATTTAGAAGAAAAACTGGCTTTTGAAGGGATTGAAAAAAATCATTATTGGCAAAATAATAAGTCTCAGTATTCAATGGCAAATGAAAACTAATAACATCAGCCATGATGAGCAGATCTTCAAGACTTGCTTCTTGCACATGATGTTTTGCAAATCCAGTTTTGTATTTATCATGAGCCAAAACGTTTACCCCAAATGGCGCCAGTAAAGCCGCAAAAGCTGAACCTGTGTTACCATATCCAATAATACCGACAGTCTTTCCACTCAATTCAATTCCCCTGTTTTCTTCTCTTAACCATTTCCCCTCTCTTACCTGCAAACCCGCTTTGAAAACATTGTGCATCATAGAAAGTAAAACACCAAGGCATTGTTCGGCAACTGCGTCTTTGTTACCTTCGGGACTACTTATACAGAGTATATTTTTTTGTTCTGCATAATCTACATCAATGATTTCCATCCCACTCCCTAACCTTCCAATCCACTTTAGTTTAGATGCAGCATCCAGTAACTGCTGATCGACTTTGATTCGAGTTGTTACTACCAACCCATGATACAAATGAATCTGATCAAGCAATTCATCATAACAGATTTCCTCACGCACATCCACATCATATCCACGCTGGATCAAATCTTCCTGCAAACAAGAATGTGCATAGGCTGTTATGATAACTTTAGGTTTCAATTCATTTTATTTAACAATCCAACAAAATCTGCAACAGAAAGTTGTTCAGCACGTTTTGTGAAAATTTCGTCTTGCAATACTTCTTTTTTGAAATAAGGCTTTAAGGGATTTCTCAATTGCTTTCTTCTTTGTCCGAATGCTGCCTTTACCAATACCAAAAATTTTCTATGGCTTTCAATCCCAAAAGGATTTCCAATATATTCAAACTTAATTACGCCACTTTTAACTTTGGGTGGAGGATTGAAAGCTTCTTCATCAACATCAAAGAGATAGGTTGTTTTGAAATAAGCTTGAGAAAGCACACTTAAAATACCATATTCTTTGTTACCCGGACCAGCACAAATTCGTTCAGCAACTTCCTTCTGAAACATCCCAATCATTGTTTCAACCTGTTCACGCCACTCTATAACCCTAAATACAATTTGTGTAGAGATGTTATATGGAAAGTTGCCAATTAGCGTGAAAGGCTGATCATATGGTAGATCAACATCAAGTATACTGGCTTCGGTTATTTTTTCTTTTAATTCAGGAAATGTCGCACTAAGGAACTCAACTTTCTCCTTATCAATCTCTACCAATTTAAATTCAATATCAGGAATTTTAATTAAGAATTTGGTGAGCGCCCCGCCACCCGGACCAACCTCGAGTAACCGCTGAAAGGGAGATTGCTGCAATACCTTTACAATCCGCTCACAAATACTATCGTCTTTGAGGAAATGCTGTCCAAGCGACTTTTTAAGTGTATACATGTGTCGCAAATTTAAGACAAAGATCCCCGTTTTCATTGTACCTTTACACTTTGAATAAATGTTGCAGCGATGAGTGTAAAAAAAGGGCCAGTTATTGGTATTTCTGTAGGCGACTTAAACGGCATTGGAATTGAATTGATACTCAAAACCTTTGCAGATAGTCGCATTTCAGAATTTTGCACCCCTATAATTTTTGGATCAAACAAGATCCTAAACCATTACAGGAAGTTGATGCCTGAAATAAACATCAATTACAACAACATAAAAGAAATTAATAAAGCCAATCCCAAACAGTTGAACGTTTTTTCTGCCTGGGAAGAAGATGTTGAAATTTTACCGGGACAAGCAAATGAAACCGGTGGAAAATACGGGGTACTCTCCCTTCAAGCAGCAGTGAAAGCATTAAAAAATAATGAAATAGACGCATTGGTAACCGCTCCACTCAACAAGCATACCATGCAAAGTGGTGATTTCAATTTCACTGGCCATACCCCTTATTTGAAAGAAGCTTTCAAAGCTGATGAAGTGGTTATGTTAATGGTAGCAGAAAACATGAAGGTTGCCTTGCTCACAGAACATGTGGCAATTGGAGATGTTGCAAAAAATATTACCAAAGAACAAATCATCAAAAAAATCAACCTGCTCAAAAACAGTTTGAAAAAAGACTTTGGTATAGACCGTCCTAAAATTGCAGTACTCGGACTCAATCCACATGCAGGAGATGAAGGCCTGGTTGGCAAAGAAGAAAAAGAAATCATAAGACCTGCCGTTATTGAAGCAAAGAAAAATGACTGTGTTGTTTTAGGTCCATATAGCGCAGATGCTTTTTTTGCGAGAGGAATACATGAGAAATTTGATGCAGTCCTGGCCATGTACCACGACCAAGGACTCATCCCTTTTAAATCACTTGCACTTGGTGAAGGCACCAATTTTACTGCTGGATTACCTGTAATCAGAACTTCCCCAGATCATGGCACTGCATTTGATATTGCAGGCAAAAACCTGGCAGATGAAGCATCATTCAGACAAGCTATTTTTACCGCTATCGATATTTATGAAACTAGAATGGGATATGCAGATAGAACAAGAAATCCTTTGAGAAAAATATCTGCACATGTTGTAGCCAATGCAGTCGACGAAAAACTTGAAGAATAAATTTAGCCTAATTGTTATAATATGAAATCCCTTAACCTCCTTCTCATCCTCTTTTTTTTAGCAGTTCAAACCATTTCTGCACAAGAAATCAAAAAAGATTCAATTCAGAAAATTGATAAAAATATTGCCAAGATCAATCTAATTGGCTTTTCAATCAATGGACAATATGAAAGAATACTTTCAAAAAGAGTATCGATAGCCCTTTCATACAAAATACTTCCAAATGGAAAATTTTTATTCAGAGGATTGATCCCTACAAATGACCCACAGGCAAGAGAATCACTCGACAATTTAACTTTATCAAATTCAGCGATTACACCTGAAGTGAGGTTTTACTTAGGAAAAAAAGGATATGGACAAGGCTTTTATCTTGCTCCATTTTTTAGAAATGCAAAGTTTGGTGGTAAAGGTATTGGTATTGATTTTACTTTGGACAACGGACAAACCACTACTTTCAACATGGAAGGAAATATAAAGGCAAATACATTTGGACTCTTGATGGGTGCACAATGGAAATTGAGCAAAAACTTCTGGCTGGACTGGCAAATAATTGGACCACATTATGGTGGAGCAACAGGATTAATTATAGGCAAATCAACTGTACCACTAAGTATAACTGAACGAACAAATTTAGAAAACGCACTTAAAGATATTAATATACCATTTGGGCGAGAAAATGTTTCGGTTAGCCCTACCGAAGCAACTCTGAGATTATCAGGCCCCTGGGCTGGATTAAGGACAGCTATCTCTTTAGGTTTTGATTTCTAACTATAGATTATTTTGCTGTAAATACTTCTGGCTTTAGCCCTTTGTTCACCTCATAAAGATTGTAAATAATTTCAATTCTTCCTTTGTTGCCCAATGGTTTTGGTGCTTTTGGCTTACTAGCAATTCCTGCATCGTATTCAAAGGTAATTCCTTTAGGAAGTTTATAATCTTTGGTGTTAAAAATCATCACCGCTTTATCCGGCAATCCCCATTTTGCATATTTACCATAATCCAACTCCATTTCATAGGTGCCATTTTCTTTGGTAGAGGTAATTGATTTCCTAATTAGCATTTCTTTATCGTCTACATACAGTGTTGTAATCACAACATCTGAATTCATGTCGTTTGGAATTAACTTAACCATAGCAAGATCTTGTTCTTTCCATTTAATACGACCTGCTAAAAGTGCAGTATAATTTCCATCTGCAATCATGGCACTCATATTGATCTTTATACCTCCTTTGGGTAATACAGAAATACCCCCATCTTTTTTGATTCTGAAAAGATCAGGGTACTTATAAAAAATACGCACTGCCGAGATGGGTATTTTCAAAAAGGCAACATCGGTCTTTAATTTTCCAACAGCTTCATAATCTTTTACCGAAACCAACTTCGCTTTCAACTTGGCTACAATTTCATCTGCAGTTTGAGCAAAAGAAAACTGATAAGAAACCAACAAGCATAAAAAAAGACAATACTTCCTCATGGAATAAAAACAATAAGGTGACTTAAATGTTCAGGTGCTAATGCTACAAAAATGAATCAGATTCTCGATATGCTTTGATCAAGGCCAATTCTCCTTCTTTGCCTTTGATAGAATTACCATGCTCCATACCCATGATACCACGATACCCCTTATTGTAGATGTGTTTGAAAATATTTTTATAATTCATTTCTCCAGTTGTAGGCTCGTTTCTACCTGGGTTATCTCCTATTTGGAAATAGCCGATTTCATCCCAGGTTTTATCGATATTGGCAATGATGTTCCCCTCATTTCTCTGCATGTGGTACATATCGAATAAAATTTTACAAGAGGGACTGTTAACTGCTTTACAAATCATGTAGGTCTGCGTAGAATAACGAAGGAATAAATCTGGGTTGTCGCTTAAAGGTTCTAAAACCATGACCAGTCCATGCTTTTCCAGAATTTCTGTTCCTCTTCTCAAACCATCAATCACATGAGCCGTCTGCATATCCAAATGTTGCGTTCTGTCAAAATTACCAGGCACAACAGTCATCCACTTTGCATTGCATCGCTTGGCTACTTCTACGGCAGTTTTACAATCCCTCACAATGGTATCTTTAAACTCTTGCTTGCCTGTTGCCAAACTCATTTTCCAATGCCACCCATTGGTGGTAATTACAAACACACCCATTTGCATTCCCAGCTTCGCCAATGTATCTCCAATCTTAGCTTGCATTTCTGGAGAACGATCCATCATGCCATTGTCTTCGATCGACCTGAAACCCTGCTCATGTGCAAATTTTATTTGCTCAATAAAATCCTTTCCGGCATGCGCTGCAAACATACCATCGTGAAACCCATAATTCAAATTAAACGGCTTCTGTGGTTCAGGTAATTTTGAATTTGCGAACAAAGACATACCCGGTAAAACAGCTGCACCCGCAAGTGCAGAATTTCTTAAAAAACCTCTACGTTCCATGTTGTGAAAATTGGCTTGATGAAATCGTTATTGATAACTACAATTTAACTAAAATTGCATGAAATCATAGCCATTGAAAAAATTATTCGGTTTTATTGCAACAGCTCTACTTGTGCATGGTTTGTGCATGGCTCAAAACAATACAATAATCGTTGAAGAAATCACTCTACCAGGTTCGACACAAAAATTAAAAATGGTTCAACTTCCTGGCGGCAGTTTCACAATGGGAAACAATGTTGGAAAAGCCAATGAGAAGCCGGCAAAGCAAATTCAAGTATCTGGATTTTGGATAGGTGCTTATGAAGTTACACACGATCAATACAATGTGTTTTTCCGGGATGAAAATTTATCGCAAGGTTCAAAAGTGGATGCCGTAACAAGACCGACAGCACAATATATTGACTTGAGCTGGAACATGGGAAAAGAAGGCGGCTTTCCGATGAACAGCATGAGTGTGGATGCAGCCATGATGTTTTGCAAATGGCTTTGGCAACAGACAGGAGTATTTTATAGACTACCTACTGAAGCAGAATGGGAATATGCCTGCAAAGCTGGAAGCAATGGTAATTATTCTTTTGGAAATGATCCAAAACTGCTGGCACAACATGCTTGGTTCAAAGGCAACAGCAAAGGGAAATACCAAAAAGTAGGAACGAAAAAACCCAACCCATGGGGACTGTACGACATGCATGGTAATGTTGCAGAATGGACAATGGATCAATACGATTCCTCTTTGTTGAGTAAACTGACTGTTGGACAATTAGACCCTGTTTCATTTCCAACGAGCAGGTATCCAAGAAGCATTCGTGGAGGATCTTATATGGATGATGCAGCAGCTTTAAAAGCAAGCAGCAGGAGTTTTTCTGTTCCCGGTTGGAACAAAAGAGATCCCCAGATACCGAAAAGCAGGTGGTGGCTGACAGATGGTATGTTTGTCGGCTTTAGAATTGCAAGACCAATCAACCAACCCACAGCTGAAGAAGCCGAAAAATTCTATAAATTGTACTTAGGTAACTAATCATAAAACAACAACGATGCAAAATTCCAAGCCATTGAACAGTAACCAGCGCCGCGAGTTTGTAAAAACCGCAGGCTTAGCTTCTGGTGCAATTTTAACTGCCCCTTTGATGAGCAATGCAAACTTTTTTTCAGGTGCTTCAGATGTGATAAAAGTCGCGCTGATCGGCTGCGGCGGCAGAGGTACAGGTGCAGCTGTACAAGCCTTAAGAAGCAAGCAAAATGTGAAACTGGTAGCAATGGCAGATGCATTCAAAGATCGTATAGACTCTGCATACAAAGCAATTACAGGTGATTTAACTGAAGCTGGTATCAGTGGGGATATCACCAAGATGATTGATGTTCCTGAAGAAAGAAAATTTGTTGGCTTTGATGCCTATAAGCAAGCGATTGCTTTAGCAGATGTCGTTATACTTACAACTCCTCCCGGATTCAGACCAATTCATTTTGAAGAAGCAGTCAACCAGAATAAACACATCTTCATGGAGAAGCCCGTTGCAACTGATCCAGAGGGGATTAAAAAAGTTTTAGCAGCTGCAGCTGTTGCAAAATCAAAAAAACTGAATGTAGTTGTCGGCCTGCAAAGACATTACCAAAACTCCTACCGTGAGCTTTTCAAAAGAAAGGACATGATTGGTGAAATAACTTCTGCGCAAGCATGGTGGAACAACGATGGCGTTTGGGTAAATCAAAGAAAAGAGGGACAGTCAGAGATGGAATATCAGATGCGCAACTGGTATTATTTCAATTGGCTTTGTGGCGATCACATTACGGAACAACATATCCACAATATTGATGTAGTCAACTGGTTCAAAGGTGCATACCCAGTGAAAGCACAAGGAATGGGAGGAAGAGAAGTAAGGAAGGGGAAAGACAATGGAGAGATATTCGACCACCATTATGTGGAATTTCATTATGCTGATGGATCTATTTTAAATAGCCAATGCCGTCACATCAAAAATACCATGTCTAAAGTAGATGAGTTGATTATTGGGACAAAAGGTAAAATATTCTGTGGTGCAGCAAATATCAGAGACCACAAAGGTGGACTCCTTTATCAGTTCGATAGAAAAACAGAAAACGATCCTTACCAATCTGAACACGATGAACTCTTTGCAGCAATTGCAAGAGGAGAATATAAATTTGCTGATGCAGAAAATGGAGCTAAGAGTACCATGACTTCCATTTTAGGAAGAATGGCTACCTACAGTGGGAAATTGGTGGAATGGGACAAGGCGCTTAACTGTGGATTAAATCTACAACCAACTGCTTATACTTGGGATACTTTACCAAAATCATTACCAGACGCAAATGGTCAATATAAGATTGCAGTACCCGGTGTAACGAAGTTTTATTAATAGGGATTAGGGAATAGGGATTAGTATTTTTCCCTATCCCCTGTTCGCTATTCCCTACTCCCTGTTCCCTATTTATCAGTCCTGAATAAGTTCACAGGCAATCCTTCAGCAGAAAAAAGATTGGGCATGGCTGTATTGGTAAAACCAAAACGAACATGCTTGGGTTGTTTGATTGAAGGGTGATAGACAATAACTGTCTTGCCTTCTACTCTTGCTTTTGCTGGCATGAAATTACCATCCTCACCAGCGATGTAAAAATCAGTGGGATCACCGCCCTTGGATACCAACGCTACAGGTACGTGATCAAAATGAATTCGTATAGCAGCCTTCTCTATTGTATGTGTTTTATAAACCGGACTTTTATAAGCTCCAACATTCATTCCATAAGTTTCTGATAGCGCATATGCAGCCAATCGTGCGGCAACTTCTTTTTTCAGATTTGGATGTATATCTTTTACGTTATCCACCAAATCACTAATTACAACCATCCCTGTTTTAGGATGTGCTGCTGCTGCAGTTTGAGCCTCTCTTAATAAAGCACCATTGATGTGTGCATCACTGTAAGCAAAAGGTGCGATCTGCACATAATAAAAAGGAAACTCTTTACCCCATACATTTCTCCAACTGTCGATCATACTGGTAAGCAATCTTTTGTATCCGTAATGTGTATCGGTATTGCTTTCACCCTGGTACCATAGAGCACCTGCAATAGCATAGTTTGTCAGCGGATAAATCATGGCATTGTATGCCTCTCCACTTTTATAGGGCCACCAATCAAATGCTGGTATTTTGGTAGCAGCATTACGAAGATCCGGGTCACTCAATACCACATCAGCTGGAGTCCAAACTTCAGCAGGAGTACCTCCCCAATTGCTGTTGATTAAGCCGACTGGATACCCTGTTGTGTTTTGAATTTGTTTTCCAAAGAAATAGCCAATTGCACTAAAATGCAACATGTCCTCAGGATTGCATACTACCCAACGTGCCCTCACATCATCTTGAGGTGTTGAGGATGTCGATTTAGGAACATAAAAGAATCGGATATTTTTATTGGTGGCGTTTGGTGACTCATCTTTCGACTGCTGAAGTCCTTGATCAGCAGACCATTCCATATTACTTTGTCCAGAACAAACCCAAACTTCACCAATCATCACATCATCCAATATGATTTCATTAGCTCCATTTATTTTTATTCTGTGTGGCCCACCTGCTTTGGGTGTTGTAATTTCAGACACCCATCTCGCTCCCCTGTCACCTTTTGTTGTATAAATCGTAGTATCCCAACTTACTGATATTGTGATTTTTTCAGCTGGAGCCGACCAACCCCAAAGTTTGACCTTTGATTGTTGTTGCAAAACCATATGAGAACCCAATATTGATGGCAGCCTAACTTCAGCTTTGGCTACTACAATTATAAATTGAACTAAAGTCAGCAAGAAATATTTTTTCATTTGGCAAATATTACAATCTGAAAATAATGAATTTATCCAAATGAGATTAAGTAAAACAGTTTTACCTTTACAGCATAAATGACATTTACCATGAAAAAATCAATATTCACCATTATTTTTTTAGCAGCAATCACTCTTTTTAGCACTACAATACAAGCTGCTATCTTACCACCAACAACTGATAAAACTGAAGCTCAGATTAAGGAAGCAGTGAATGAATTCAATAGTCTGTCTAAAGCTGAAAAAAAGAACAGAATTTCAAAAGTTAAATCCACAATACAGCAGTACAAAGCTAATTTGAAAAATGGTGAGAGTATGGATGACAACAAATTGTTGGCAATCATCTTCGCGATCTTGATTCCACCAGTTGGTGTTGTACTTTATGAAAATAAAGTGACTACCAAATTCTGGATTTCGCTTTTATTGACATTTATCTTTTGGTTACCTGGAATGATTTATTCATTATTGGTGGTAACAGGTAATGCTTAATCACTAAGACAATACATCCTTCTTTTTAAAAATCACTATTGATGCAGTCAAAAAACCAATGATATGCAGCAATAGAATCCCTGCGGAAATCATAACCGCTGGTAGATTTTCAATTGAGCCCACAATTTGCTCGTTGTTTTCGTTGATTTGAACATCAAAAAAGCCTTTCCAACCTAACATGTGGCTGGTAAACAGGAAGGGTTTTACTTTATCAAAGATGGGAAGATCCAGTGTATTGAGTATGGTGAAGACAATGATGATACTCATTGTGGCCATAATGGGACCAATAGAGTTTTCTGCAAAAAGGCTTAAGAAAAAACTCATCGCAGCAACAGTTGTCATAGCCAATGCAGCAAAACCAAATGCTGCAGCATAACGCCAGACAACATCAGACTTTACAATTTGTGTTACTTGATCGCTTTTCAAAATCAGCATATCATCCACACCAAAAACAATCATTGAAATACCTAGTGCCCAAATCGCCATCCATAACAAGAGGGCTATCGTGTAAATGGCAGTCGCACTGAATTTACCTGCAATAAGCCTTGCTCTGCTGATGGGCTTAGTGAGCAATACTCTTAAAGTACCTTGAGCAGCTTCCCCGGAAATCATATCACCAGCAACAAGTGAAATCAATAACGGAACATGAACAAGCATCAATTGTAACATAATGTAGGCCAGCAAATAACCGTTCATGATATTACCATTGATATCAAAAGAATCTGTAAACGATTGTAGCCCAAATTGCATGTAGGCTTTACCATCTGCATAAAAACCAAGCTGAATGAGTCCAACAATTGCAGCAATAGCCCCAAAAGCAATATAGGTTCTGGGCTTTCTAAATATTTTATAGAGTTCGAGATATACTATTGTACTAAACTTCATTGCCAGTTGTTAAGGATAGGAAATAAGCCTCTAAAGAGTTCATCGAACGGAGGCTGGTTACATTCATATTATGTTCTACAAGCAGCTTGTTTAATTGTCCCACTGCTTTAGCTTCTGTCTCTACAATCAACTTGCCATCTGGTGCATGTTTAAGTCCCTTTGACCAAGCACTATTTTCAATGAGTTGTTTAGCACCAAGATGATCATCAACGGTTATCTCAAGTCTCACATGATTAGGATTGAGCAATTCATTTACTTTCCCCTCTACTATTTTCTTGCCTTTATTAATGATGAGCATGCTATCAGCCACTTGCTCAATTTCTGACAAGAGATGGGATGAGACCAGAACAGTTTTTTTTCTTTCTTTACTTAACAATAAAATCAGATTACGGATATCAGCAATACCCTGTGGATCGAGACCGTTTGTGGGTTCATCTAAGATAATAAAAGCGGGATCATGAACTAGGGCTACTGCAATACCCAATCTTTGTTTCATGCCTTGAGAATAAACTCTTACCGGATCATGACATCTTTTTTCGAGTCCCACTAAAGTCAGCGTTCGATTGATTTCTTCTTTAGAGATTCCCTTTCCACTCATCTTGGCAAACAAACTCAAATTCTCGTATCCGCTGAGGTATTTATAAAGATCTGGTTTTTCAACGACCGCACCCATTTGGTTGAGGATTTCTTCTCTGTGCTGATTGATTGATTTTCCAAACAATTGAATTGAACCACTGGTAGGAGTAATAAGAGATAGTAGCATTCTGATTGTAGTGGATTTACCCGCTCCATTTTGTCCTAAAAAGCCATACACTTCACCCTGCTGAACAGAGAACGACAAATCATCTACCGCAACAAAACTTCCAAAACTCTTTTTTAGATGTGCAACCTCCAGGATCATGATAGCCAATATTGATTTTGTGTGTATGAGCTAGCCATACACAATTTAAACAATAAATCTTTTAGATAAGTTCAATAAAAAAACGCCAGTGAATACCGGCGTTTTTTTATTGAGTCTTTTGTAGATTTTATTTGTACTGTGCAATGATTGTTTTTGCAAACTCAACCATTGTTTTAATACCATCCTCTGGAAGATTTCCTTTTTTGAATTCAGCAAGAATCTCTGGATGTTTCATTTCCATCTCAGAAAGGAACTGCTCTTCAAAATCTTTAACAGATTTTACAGGGACATCCTTCAGAAGACCTTGTGTACCAAGGTAGATGATGGCTACTTGTTTTTCAACAGCAACTGGTTGATATTGCCCTTGCTTCAAAACTTCCACGTTACGTGCGCCTTTGTCGATAACCGACTTTGTTGCAGCATCAAGGTCGCCACCAAATTTAGAGAAGGCTTCCAATTCGCGGTAAAGTGCCTGATCAAGTTTCAAAGTACCAGATACTTTCTTCATCGACTTGATCTGTGCATTACCACCCACACGGCTTACAGAGATACCCACGTTGATAGCGGGACGAATACCGGCATTGAACAAGTTAGATTCAAGGAAGATCTGTCCGTCAGTAATGGAGATTACGTTTGTAGGAATATAAGCAGATACGTCACCTGCCTGTGTTTCAATAATTGGCAAAGCGGTCAATGAACCTCCACCTTTAACCAGGTGCTTGATCGATTCTGGCAAGTCGTTCATTTTAGCTGCAACTTCGTCTTTCGCAATTACTTTTGCAGCACGCTCAAGTAAGCGACTGTGTAAGTAGAATACGTCACCAGGATATGCTTCACGTCCAGGAGGGCGACGCAACAACAATGAAACCTCACGATATGCAACTGCTTGCTTAGAAAGATCATCGTAAATGATCAATGCTGCATTACCTGTGTCACGAAGGAATTCTCCAATCGCAGCACCAGCGAATGGCGCATAGAACTGAAGAGGAGCTGGATCAGCTGCAGGAGCAGCGACGATGATGGTATAATCCATTGCACCATTGTCTTCCAAAGTCTTCATCACACCTGCGATGGTAGAAGCTTTTTGACCGATGGCAACATATATACAATAAACTGGCTTGCCAGCTTTGTAAAATTCTTTTTGGTTGATGATGGTATCGATTGCAATTGCTGTCTTTCCCGTTTGACGGTCACCAATGATCAACTCACGCTGACCCCTTCCAATTGGAATCATAGCATCGATAGCCTTGAGGCCCGTTTGCAAAGGCTCCTTTACCGGTTCACGGAAGATTACCCCCGGCGCTTTGCGCTCAATTGGCATCTCATACAAATCACCAGTAATTGGACCTTTACCATCGATAGGTTCACCTAATGTATTGATTACGCGACCAACCAAACCCATACCGGCTTTGATAGATGCGATCATTCCTGTTCTTTTTACTTTAGAACCTTCTTTGATGCCTGTACCTTCACCCATCAATACCACACCCACGTTGTCTTCTTCAAGGTTCAAGGCAATGGCTTTTACACCATTTTCAAATTCAACAAGCTCACCGGATTTTACATTGTTCAATCCGTAAACACGAGCAATACCGTCACCTACCTGAAGAACGGTACCCACTTCTTCCAATTCAGCAGAGGTATTGAAATTACTCAGCTGCTGACGAAGTATAGCTGAAATCTCATCGGGCTTAATGTCTATCATATCTGATGATTTAAAAAATGATTCTTGTGTTATTTAATTTGACTAACGTACATGTTTTTGATGAACTGCTTCTTGATAAATTGAAGATCATGCTTGATACTAGCATCAAACAATTTATCATCCACTTGCAATACAAGTCCGCCTAAAATTGAAGCATCCACTTTTTCTTTCAACTCAATGGATTTACCAGAGAGCATTTTGTTTTGCTGCAATTGCTTCACTATTGCTTGTCTAACTTCATCAGAAACAGCAACAGCAGTTGTCATTTCAACTACCTTGATACCCTTGTGAGCTCTATACATATCAAAATAAGCTTCAATAATATCTTTGATAGCTACTGCTCTTCCTTTGTGAAAAATCAATTTGAAAAAAGAAACAGTAACTGGTTGAACATGTTGAGCAAAAACAGCTTCAAATATGGCTGTCTTTTTTTCACTGCCAATAACAGGTGAACCCAGCAAAGATTTCAATTCATTGTGGTTAGCCTGCTGAATGGTACTCAGATCTGCATGCACTTCATTTACCTTGCCTGTTTCCAGTGCAAGATCAAACAAAGCTTTTGCGTAACGATATGCAACTTTAGATTGACCCATGATTTTTTATCATTAGTTACCAAACTGGTGCAATTCACCAGCCATTTGCTGAATATATTTTTCCTGCTCTGCCTTATTATCCAATTGCTTACGAATTACTTTCTCAGCAACTTCAATCACCATATTACCAATCTGGTTCTTTACGTCTGTTAAAGCAGCCATCTTCTGAGTTTGAATTGCAGCTTGAGCATCTGCTATGATTTTAGAAGCTTCAGCCTTAGCTTGTTCTTTTGCCTCATTCACAATACGATCCTTGGTCTCTTTTGCTTCTTTCAACATTTGCGTGCGTTCTTCACGTGCCTGAGCCATTAAAGCTTCATTTTCACTTTTCAACTGCGCCATTTCTGCTTTTACTTTTTGAGCAGAAGCCAAAGACTCAGCGATACCAGTTTCACGCTCTGATAATGATTTGATGATGATTCCCCATGCGAATTTCTTCAAGATGAAGAAAACAATCAAGAATGCAACAAGGGTCCACACCAAAAGACCTAAACCAGGTAATAAAAGATCCATGTTTT
>CAZVYI010000042.1:0-13984 GCA_964631755.1 uncultured Sphingobacterium sp.
TGCATGATAATCCATACAGTTTTATTTTAAATGATACGCCGACAAGTTTGTTGTCGTTTGACCCAGAAAAAGAAGTGGTTATCGAACTCAATTCTTTGAGTAAGTCACACAACATGGCAGGATGGAGAGTCGGAATGATAGTCGCTTCGGGCGAACACATTGAAGCCATTTTGAGGTTCAAGAGCAACATGGATTCTGGTATGTTTCTTCCTGTACAACTTGCTGCTGCAAAAGCATTAGCATTGGGTCATGAATGGCACCAGGAAGTCAATGCTATTTATAAAGAAAGAAAAGAATTGGCCTGCCAGTTACTTGATCTACTCAATTGCAGTTACGCCAAAGATCAAGTCGGCATGTTTGTTTGGGCAAAAATTCCCAGTCAATATGAAAATGGATTTGCATTAAGTGATAAAGTATTGCACAGTGCTAATGTATTTATTACCCCTGGAGGAATTTTTGGAAATGCAGGTGATGGCTTTGTGCGTATCAGCTTGTGTAGTAAAAAAGAAGTTCTGGCAAATGCAATTGAAAGAGTTGGGAAAATGTTTGAGAACGCGTAAATGAAATAGGTCTAAGCATATGAAAAAGAATTTTGCGATTGTTGGTGTTGGTTTGATTGGAGGATCTTTTGCATTGAAATGCAAAAAGGAAGGATTGTCCAATCGTATAATTGGTGTCGATAATAATGCTGATCATGCAACCAAAGCAATTGAATTGGGATTGGTAGATGAGATGACTGATTTGGCATCTGCAGTTGAGCAATCTGATGTAATTGTTTTATCAATACCCGTGAACGCTTTGTCTGTGTTGCTTCCCTCGATTCTTGATTTGGTTGATCAGCAAGTGGTTATCGATATGGGATCTACCAAAAGTCATATCAGTGCAGTTGTAGAAAACCATCCCAGGCGAGGTAGGTTTGTAGCATCCCATCCGATGTGGGGCACAGAATATTCTGGTCCCGCTGCAGCCGTAGAAAATGCATTTGAAAACAAAGCAGTTATTCTATGCGACCTTGAAAAAACAGATGAAGATGCTATTTCAATCGCAAAAGAAATTTTTGCTTCACTGCCCATGAGGATGATTAAAATGAACGCTGCAGATCATGATTTGCATGCTGCTTATGTAAGTCATATTTCACACATCACTTCATTTGCTCTTGCCAATACTGTATTGGAAAAAGAAAAAGAAGACGATGCTATTTTTGAAATGGCAAGTGCAGGTTTTGAAAGTACCGTGCGTCTTGCCAAGAGTAGTCCAGAGATGTGGACACCCATCTTGATGCACAATAGAGAAAATGTACTTGATGTTTTGAATGAACACATCACACAATTGAAAAAATTCAAAGCCTGTCTTGAAAAAGAAAACTGGGAATACCTCAATGAACTGATGTCTCATGCAAATCAAATTAAACGAATAATACAATAAAATAACCCTTATTTAAATCATTAAATTTGTAACATGGAGAAGACGATCGAATCACAAAAAAATGCAGCTCAAACCGCCTGGAATAAGCGTCCCCTGATCATATCCGGACCGTGTAGTGCAGAGACAGAAGAGCAAGTAATTGAGACTGCTCAACGCCTGGCCAATACGGGAATGGTAAACATGTTAAGGGCTGGTATCTGGAAACCAAGGACCAAGCCTGGGATGTTTGAAGGTATTGGTGCAAAGGGCTTGCCCTGGTTAAAGCAGGCTAAAAAAATTACAGGTCTGCCAACCACTGTTGAAGTGGCTACTGGTAAGCAAGTGGAAGATGCGCTCACTTTTGATGTGGATGTGCTTTGGGTTGGGGCCAGAACGACTGTCAATCCATTTAGTGTTCAGGAAGTGGCAGATGCTTTGCGTGGAGCAAATGTTCCTGTACTCATCAAGAATCCAATTAACCCTGATCTTGAATTGTGGCAGGGTGCTGTAGAACGCATATCGAGAGCGGGTATAAAAGAAATTGGACTTATTCACCGTGGTTTTTCTTCTTATGGCAATACTGAATTCAGAAACGCTCCAATGTGGCATCTGGCTCTTGAGATGAAGCGCAGAATGCCTGGTATGTTAATGGTTAATGATCCTTCTCATATTTGTGGAAGAAGAGATATTCTGCAGTCCACTGCACAAAAAGCAATCGATCTTGATTTCGATGGTCTAATGATTGAAAGTCATATCGACCCTGATAATGCATGGAGCGATGCAAAACAGCAAATCACTCCTGAACGGTTAGCTGAAATGCTTGAGGCGATCAGCTGGAGAAATGAAAATGTTCCTTCTCCATCATTTCATGCCGCACTTGATAAATTGCGTGAACAGATCAATCATATTGATGATGAATTGATGCAGTTGATCTCACAGCGCATGTCTATTGCTGAAAAAATTGGTGAGTACAAGAAGAACAATAACGTAACCATCTTCCAGCAGGGCAGGTGGAATGAGGTTTTGGAAAAAGCCTTGGGTAAGGCCTCTAAAGTAGGTTTGAGCGAAGAGTTCATTACCCGCTATATGGATGCTATCCACATGGAAAGTATCAACAGGCAGAATAAAATCATGAACAACGAATAACACCATGACAAAAAAAACATACGCTTATTCTTCTGGTAAGGTTGATGTTTTTTTCGATGCATCTTTCACACAGTTGAATAAGATTGTCGATCGAAAAAAAGCAATCCTCATTACAGATGAAAATATTTTTAAAGCGCATAAGCTCAAGTTTAAAAACTGGAATGTTATTACGCTGAAAGCAGGTGAATCCTACAAGATACAGCCAACTGCTGATGCTGTTGTTGAACAGCTTATTGCTTTTCAGGCGGATCGTTCTTCTGTATTGGTTGGAGTCGGTGGCGGTGTTATAACTGATCTAACAGGATATGTTGCATCCATCTACATGCGGGGAATTCAATTTGGGTTTGTACCGACCAGTTTACTGGCTATGGTTGATGCATCTATTGGTGGTAAAAATGGTATAGATGTTGGTGAGTATAAAAATATGGTAGGGGTAATTCGACAACCTTCTTTCTTGTTTTACGACAGCAACTTTCTTTCCACTTTACCTCGACAGGAATGGGTTAATGGTTTTGCTGAAATCATTAAGCATGGCGCAGTACTTGATGCAAAACTCTTTAAACAATTGTCTGCCATAAATCTTAAAGATCTAAAAGAAGATAAAAAACTATTAGCTGTAATCATACGCAGAAATGTTGAGTTGAAGTCGTCTGTTGTGAAGCAGGATGAATTTGAGCAAGGCGACAGAAAATTATTAAATTTTGGTCATACACTCGGACATGCATTGGAAACACAGTATGAACTAACCCATGGTCAGGCAGTTGCTTTAGGAATGGTTTTTGCAGCCTGGCTTTCAGAAAGATTGCTAGGATTTAAGCATGCTGCAACAGTAGAACAAGTGCTGATGCAATATGGATTGCCTACTCGTTCGGTGTTTGATGTTGATCGTGTTTTTGAAATATTAAAAATGGATAAAAAGCGTGACAATAAAAACATGCGATTTGTCTTGTTGTCAAAATTAGGAAAGGGACAAATTGTTGAAATTCCATTGACAACACTAAAAAAGCAGTTGGTTGTATTCAATACCTTAAATAAGCAACAACAATGATTGCAACCATATATCCCTCATTGATTCAAGGCAGCATCAGAAGTCCCCGATCTAAAAGTGATATGCAAAGGGCCTGTGCTGCGGCATTGCTTCGTGAGGGAAGTACTACAATTGTTGATCCAGGCAGAAGCAATGATGATTTGGCTGCATTGGATGTTATTGCCAAACTCGGTGCAGTCGTTCAGGATTGTGGAAATAAGATTATTGTAACAAGCAAAGGTGTTCATCCACATCAAAATGAAATCAATTGCGGTGAGAGTGGTTTGGGCATTAGAATGTTTACTCCTATTGCGGCTTTGTCTAGCGCAGCGCTTACGATTATTGGAAAGGGTTCATTGGTGAACAGGCCAATGGATTTTTTTGATGATATATTTCCACAACTTGGTATTGCTGTATCAACACAGTCGGGTAAACTTCCCTTGCATGTAAAAGGCCCACTTGTTCCCAAAAATATTGTGGTAGATGGAAGTCTGAGTAGTCAATTTCTAACTGGCTTGTTGATGGCTTATTCGGCGAGTAATGCAAAAAATGTTACAATTGAAGTAAGAGACTTAAAAAGTAAGCCCTATATTGATTTAACCTTACGTGTGTTGCATGATTTTGGCATGAAGGTTCCTGTTGTTAAAGATCATGAATTCTTTACCTTTTCTGCTGAGGATCATAATCATCCTAAAGGAGCGTTTTCTTATAATGTGGAAGGTGATTGGAGTGGTGCTGCATTTTTATTTGTTGCAGGTGCTATTAACAATCCGATTGTAATTGAAGGGATGCGTGCTGATTCAGTTCAGGCAGATATGAAAATACTTGAAGCGATAAAAGATGCAGGTGCATTATTGAGTCATGAAGGGAAAAGATACGAAGTAACGCCCGCACCATTGTATGCATTTGAGTTTGATGCCACTGAATGTCCGGATCTATTTCCTCCATTGGTTGCATTGGCTGCATACTGCAAGGGTATTACCAAAATTAAAGGAGTAAATCGGTTAACACATAAAGAAAGTAACCGAGGTTTAACTTTGCAAGATGTTTTTGGAAAGATGGGTATTTTGGTTGAGCTTGAGGGTGATATGATGTTGGTGCATGGAGGTGCTCAACCCAAAGGTGCCAAGGTTCATTCACATCATGACCATCGCATAGCAATGGCTGCAGCTGTTGCAGCATTGGGCGCAGATGGTCCCGTTGAGATTGCAGATGCTGAAGCTATTGATAAATCTTATCCTGCTTTTTATAACGACCTCATACAATTAGGTGTTCGTGTAGATAGGGAAACACATTAAATTCGTTTTATGAACCAGTTTGGAAAACTTTTTACGGTCACTATTTTTGGTGAATCACATGGTGAAAGTGTAGGTGTTGTTATCGATGGTTGTCCAGCTGGTATGCCCTTGTCCGTAGAAGATTTTATAGAGGATACGGAGAGAAGAAAAGGTGGTATGCAAAAGGGTACCACACCACGACAAGAAGAAGATCTGCCTTTGTTTAAAAGTGGTGTGTTCAATGGAAAGACTACTGGTGCACCACTAACGCTCTTGTTTGAAAACAAAAATACAAGGTCGGGTGACTATGAAAAGCAAAGGGCTGTACCTCGACCCGGTCATGCTGATTTTGTAGCGCATGAAAAATTCGGAGGATTTGAAGATTACAGAGGAGGAGGTCATTTCAGTGGAAGATTAACTTTGTGTTTGGTTGCTGCAGGTGTAGTGGCAAAGAAAATGTTGTCACCGCTAAAAATTGTATCTACTATTACTGAAATAGGAGGGGAGTCTGATGTTGAAAAGGGATTGCAAAAAGCAATCGATCATAAAGATTCAGTGGGAGGTATCGTTGAATGCAGAGTAGAAAATTTACCTATCGGATTGGGTGAGCCATTTTTTGAATCAATTGAGTCTTTACTCGCACATGCAGCATTTGCAATTCCTGCTGTTAGGGGTATTGAATTCGGCACTGGATTCAAAGCAGCATCGATGTTTGGTGTAGAGCATAATGATGCTATTGAAAATAAAGAAGGTAAAACTAAAACCAATCATGCAGGTGGAATTGTTGGGGGTATAAGCAATGGTAACGAGTTGGTATTTAGAATTGCTATCAAACCTACATCTTCTACTCCTAAGGAACAGCATACTTACAATTGGGAGACAGATCAAATGGACAACTTCGCTGTTCGAGGAAGGCATGATCTTTGTATTGCATTAAGAGTTCCGCCAGTACTTGAAGGTATCACTGCAATGGTACTTGCTGATCTCATGTTGCGCGAACAAAGGATTAAAAGAGTATATTTATAAATAATTATGCCAATTATTTATCACATTACTACGAATGCTGCATGGAATTTTGCCAAAGAGGCTGGGCAGTATACTGTACCTTCTTTAAAAGATGAAGGATTTATTCATTGTAGCCAGGAATCTCAGTTAGCAGATGTTAAACAGCGTTACTATGCTGGAAGAAATGATCTTTTATTGCTTTCAATAGATACAGATAAACTTACAAGTCAGGTTATATTTGAATGGTCTCCATCTGTTCAGGACACTTTCCCGCATGTATATGGACCTATTGATCTTGAAGCAGTAACAGACATAAAGCCTTATTAAATTGTCCCCAATTCTTTTCCGCAACATTTTCCTCCAAGGTCTAAAACCAAATAAGATTGTTCCTTTGATTTTGCAATTGAAATAAATTCATTCACATCAGCTGTATTGAATTCAAACAGATCATAGTGACATGGAATAGCAAAAGGTATATTACATGATTTAGCGAGATCAACAGCTTCGGTTGCATTGAGGTTACCTGAAACTTTTCTTGAAGGCAGATTACCATTGATGGGCAATAGTGCTACATGTGGCGCAAATTCGCTGATGAGCGATTTCATCCCATCATAAAATAATGTATCACCGCTATGATAAATTCTTAGGTTTCCTGCTCTGATGAAGTATCCCAAATAATGACATTTCCCCTCTGCGTTTCTGTCGATTGCATTGTGAGCTGCTGGAATTGCCTTGATACTAAATACATTATCTGCATACGATTCACCATCGTTCAAACCAATTGGAGTTGATTTATCAATTTTTAAACGATCTGATACAAAGTCACGGTTGGCTTCTGGAATAATGATTTTGCATTCAGGAGAATTGGTAAGAATTGGAATTATGGTTTCTGCATCAAGATGATCTGTATGGTTATGACTTGATGTGATGAAATCTATACGCGGTAACAATGCAGGATCAATGACCAGTTCACTGATTCTTACATGAGGTTTTTCGGTTGAGGCATATTTTTTAGTAAGTGAATCAGACAAGTAGGGGTCAATTAAAAGTCGTTTTCCTTTGTATTGAATCAGATAACCACTTTGTCCCAGCCACCACATATGCAGGTCTTCTGAATCTTCCACTGATAAGATATCATCTACCAATAACTGATCCTTTCTTATGGCTTTGATCATGTTTACCGCATTTGACGAGCACCTTCTACCATGTTGATTAATTTTTGCTTTGCAGCCCATCTTGCAGTCTGGCTCAATCCGCAGTCGGGTGCGACAGAAAGTTTTTCTGCGGGTACATATTGCAAGCATTTTTTTATACGCTCTTTCACATCTTCAACTGTTTCAACGTAATAATTTTTTACATCGATGATTCCAACAGACACATCCAATTTCTCTGCAAAGTTGGCCAGCAGTTCAATTTCAGCAAATTCACGATTGGCCATTTCAATGTGCATTTCATCAACATTCAGATCCAGGAAATCAGGCAGCATTGGTTTCAGACTTCTATAACCAACAGGTCTTCCTTTGAAATTTCCAAAACAAAGATGTGTCGATAATCTGCATTTACCTTTGATAGACGAAACTGTATTGTTGAATATTTCTACAAATTTTTTGGTGTCTTCTTTATAAGCATAACAACTCATTGAGGGTTCATCAAGCGTGATTTCTGTACAACCTGCTGCAACAAGGTCTTCTAATTCTTTTCTGATGATGGGTGTTAATGCAGCAGTGATTTCCCATCTGTCTTTATATTGTTTGTTGGGTAGCAATCTTCCACTTAATGTGTAAGGTCCTGGTAGACTGCATTTCAGTACAGGACCAGCTGGTGCAAGTTTTTTCAATCTTAAAAACTCCTTGATGGATCCTAGACCATGAGGTGCAGTAAGTTCATCAACAATGCTGTGTTTGCCACGTTGATCATGTGCTGGTGGTCCGAATTTTCTGGTCTCTGTATGGTTGGGTTGAATGCCCTTGATAAAACCATAGAATGAAAGGTTGAAATCAAATCTGGTTTGTTCACCATCTGTAATGACATCTAATCCTGCATTTACCTGGTCGTGAATTGCTGCAACAACAGCATCTTCTGCCATCTCTTCAATGTCTGCTGCACCAAAAGCAGAAAGATTTTGTGTGGCATATTCTAGCCAGCCAGGGAAAGGATAACTACCAACTACAGTTGTTCTAATGGGAATGGGTTGCATAAGGGTATTTTAAAATTGATAAAGTTGAGTAAGTCGAACAGCATGCTGATCATAAGCTGATTCAAAGAGTCGCACTGCTTCTTTTTCACCAACAACGTTTGCAGCAGACAATACAGTTGGCGGCTGACCTGCTTCGGTTAATAAAGCAGCGACCCTCGCTTTGATACTGTTAATCAACAGCACGCCGCCTAAAGTAGAACCAGGGGCTACTGGTGTAGCAAGGTTAGGAATTTCGATCATGGCATCACCAACAGGTGCGCCAGTATCTAAAATCAGATCAGAAAAGTCACCTAATTTTTTTCCATCAGCTCTCTTGCTTTTGCTGACAAGAGAATGGGCTTTAGTGAGAATACTTACCACCTTAATATTTTTCTTTTGAAACAATTCAGCCATTTCTATGGGTACAATATTTGTTCCTCCTGAAGAAATAATCAGTGCAGTATCTTGATCTGACAAGGTGAAATTGCGAAGTATTCTTTCTGCGAATCCAGCAACATTCTCCAAAAACATTGCTTGTCTTTGACCGTTTGCACCCACAACAAGGTTGTGGAAAGTGAGCGAGAGTTCTACTATTGGATTGAAGCCAGGAAATGATCCATAGCGTGGCCACATTTCTTCAACCATAATTCTGCTGTGTCCTGATCCAAAAACATGGACCATTCTACCGGCTAAAATTGTTTTGGTAAACCATTGGGCTGCTGTTTCAATTTCAGCTGATTGAGATTCTATTGCATCACAAATTGCTCTGCTTTTATCAATGTATTTTTTTATCTCTTCCATCCGTTCGACTATTTATTTTGCATATTGACCCTCTGAAATTGACCATCCACCATCTACGGCAATGTTCTGCCCAGTAATAAATGATGCTTGGTCTGATAGCAATAAAGCTGCCATGGAAGTTACATCATTTGCATTACCAATCCTACCACCATCCAAAGGTTGTTTGAATTTGATATACGACATGATATTGTCATTTTCTCTTGCTCTAACAGACATAGGAGTTTCAACAAGGCCGGGAGATATAACATTAACCCTGATGTTGTTTTTTGCATAGTAAGAAGCTGTTGAAATAGACAATCCAATTATCGCTGCTTTAGCTGCCGCATAGGCATGTGTTGAAAAAAACGAAGGAGCAGGATGCAATGCCAGTACTGAAGAAAGATTGACAATAGCACCAGCTTTTTTTTGTTTGAGAAAGTGATTGATTGCTGCTTTGTTGGAAAGCATAATTGAAGTAGCATTTAAATCAAGGGTCTGTTTCCAGCCATCGATTGACATTTCATGTAGTGGACCATCACCAAATGATCTCCCGCTTCCACCTGCAACATGGAATAAGCCATCAAAGCTTCCAAACTTTTCTATACAAAGTTGAATTGCTTTTGACATGGTTTCTTCTTCCCTTGCATCTGCAAATAAGATCGAAATCTGGTCATCATTTAAATCAGTCTCCTGTGGTTTCCCAACACTCAGAACATGTGCACCTTCAGCAACAAATTTTTTTGAAGCGGCCCATCCCATTCCGGAAGTACCACCCATGATGATGATTTTTTTATTTTGAAGTATCACTGTTTATTTTTTTGATTTGGTTAAAGCTGAAATCAAGTACATCATATTGTTCGCCATTCGGCCAGTAATAATGCCACCATTCCGTTTGGAATTTGATGAAACCGTGTTTTTCCATGATGGTTCTTAGCATTTCCCTGTTTGCTTTTTGTAAAGCTGTAATGCCTTCAAATCCATGGTGTGCTTTTTCTGAAAAATC
This sequence comes from uncultured Sphingobacterium sp., assembly GCA_964631755.1. Taxonomy (GTDB): domain Bacteria; phylum Bacteroidota; class Bacteroidia; order Chitinophagales; family Chitinophagaceae; genus Pollutibacter. The sequence continues at coordinate 9,819 of CAZVYI010000042.1, forward strand.
ATCAAAGGTTGTCGGCATCTCCAGCAAAGCCCCAGTCTTCAAATCATAAACTGTCATATCGATTGCAATTCCGCGGTTGTGACCGCTTCCTTTCGCTGGATGAGCAACATAACGTTCATCTTTGATTAAATTCCAGAATTTGACTGTAACATGGTAGGGGCGATAGGCATCCCAGACCAAAATGCCCAGTCCTTTTTCTTCTAATTCTTTGGCTGCTCTGGCGAGTGCTTTAGCAGGATCATTTCTCAGGTAAGTGTGTTTCGTAAGAGCAGGGTATAGCCTAACCTTGGTGAAATTATCTTTGGTTGCGTATTTAAGGTCGTATTGAATATGGGGAATGATAGATTTGAGTTCGACCAGTCTCAGTTTTGGTTCAATAATTGTTGATTGCTTGAATTCAGCGGTACTTTCAATAATTTTCAATGGAGGTTGAGATCTACCTTTCATTGATAGGGTAATGGCAGTCAATAGTAATAAAGTAAGTTTTATCGGATACATTTTATGAAGCAATGTTGAAAAACTGGTTCTATTGTCTAAGATAATAAGAAAGACCAGTAACTTGATTATATTGTTTTTTATATAAAATTACAATAATGTACTATTTATAATATAATGAAAATCAATATAGTAATATATTTAAAATGTGAAAATTGTACTAAAGACTTCCATTTCTCCACTATAAGGGGTAATTTTGTCAACTTATGCAAATTTTCAAAAACACCTATTTATTAAAAAGTCTACTTGTTCTGTCTGTGCTTCTTTCAGGGATGGGTGTTTTTGCACAAAAGAAGAATTACAGAAATGTTCCGGTGGTAGATACTGCAGTTGGACATGCCAGCTTTTATGCGGATAAGTTTATTGGTAAAAGGACGGCCAGCGGAGAGATTTTTAGTCAGGAGAAGCTCACTTGTGCCCACAATACCTATCCTTTTGGGTCAAAAATAAGGGTGACCAACCTCAAAAACGGCAAAACAGTTGTTTTAAAGGTAAACGACAGACTCCACCACAGAAATCCCAGATTAGTCGATCTAACCCGCGCTGGTGCTGCAAAATTAGGCTTTGCTAAGTCGGGTATAATTAAGGTAAAGGTTGAATTGGTCAACCCTGAAAAAGAAAACTTGGCCAAAAACCAATAAATATTTTAACATTCAACCTTCAGGGATTATTTTTGTTACACTCAAAACAGAATTGTTTATGAAAAGGATATTTCTAATTGCCTTAACAGCACTTTCTTTTACAGCGACAAATGCCCAGGATACCAAGAACATGTATACCAAGGGAAAAACATTTGGTATACAGTTTACTCTGCATGATTTCAAAACAGCATCTGAAATCAGAAATAGTGGAATGAGCCAGGTATTGACTAAACAACAGTGGAACAAGCTCAGTAGAATGAGACCTGGTTTGGCTGTCAACTATACTGAAGGGTTGAATGATCATTTTGATTTCAATGCAAGATTAGGTTTCTCTTACTTGGAGTACAATCTCACCAATCAACCTTTCGCAGCTAGTGTTGGTTCAAAACCATACTTTGAAGCTGATGCTAACATTTTCATGAAGTTGACATCTGATCAATATTACGTATCTCCTTTCTTGTCTTTAGGTGCAGGTGCTTCTGCATGGAGGGGTTATTATGCTGCATATATTCCAGCAGGTGCAGGTCTTCAGGTTAATTTGTTTGATCAAACATTCTTTGTAATTCAAGCACAATACAGAATGCCTGTTACTGTAAATGCTTCACACAATCTTTTCTATAGTTTCGGTATTCAAGGTACTTTAGGGAAGTAAGCGTTAAAATATTCCAATAAAAAAAGGGCATGTTTTCATGCCCTTTTTTTATTCATCTTTTTTCCCGAAAACTCTTTTCAGTAATCCTTTTCGTTTTGTTGCTGTGTCTTTCTCATTGAGAATAACTTCTTTCTCTTTTACGGGAGTTGGTTTAGGAATTTCTTTTTTGGGTGTTTCTTTTGGGGCTGAAGTTTCTTCAAATTTTTTAGATTCAGATACTACTTTTTCTCTTCCATCACTAATTGGAATTTCTATGTATTCATTCGACTGATAACCTTCATCGCCTTCGGCTGGTAATAACTCGTTTTGGTTTGCTTCTTGGTAGTCGAATATGATCTCATTTTGCATGTTCGCTGGTGGAATGAAAGCAGCTTCAGGATCAATATTTAAACTTTTGTCGTTAAAAACCTGCTGATAGTAATAAGCCCAGGCTGGCATTGCCATTTGAGAACCACCCGCTGTGTAGAGCATTCTTAGGAAAGGATCATCGCATCCTACCCAAACTCCGGATAGAAGTTGTGGACTAAATCCGATGAACCATCCGTCGGCATTATCATTTGTAGTTCCTGTTTTTCCTGCAATTTGTCCAGGTACAGCATAACCACCTCTTAAAGCTCTTCCTGTTCCAAAATCAACAACACCCTGCAACATTTTTGTCATGATAAATGCCTCGCTTTCGCTGATCACTTCTTTGGTTTCTGCTCTGAATGAAGCAAGTACATTGCCATTTCGATCTTCAATTCTGCTGATGAAATTAGGTTTAACATTAAAACCTCTTCCAGGAAACATACTGAAGGCTTGTACCATTTCAAATAACGATAGATCGGCAGAACCTAAAGCAATAGAAGGGTAGGGAGGAATATCATTCACAATTCCACACTGTTTTGCAAAATCTATAGTGCGTTGAACACCCAGTTGGTTAATCAAATGTACAGCAGCCGGATTTTTAGAGAAAGCCAGGCAAATGGCCATCGGCCCACCATTGCCATCGATCATTTTTCCACCCATATCAATTGGACCACCTGGCATATTGGTTTCAGGTGTATAGCCATTCATAACTCCTAAGGTGTATAGCAAAGGTTTGAAGGTTGAGCCTACTTGTCTTTTTGTTTTGATGTTGACGTGGTCGTATTTGTATCTTTTAAAGCTGCTTCCTCCCACCCATGCCTTAACATCTCCAGTAAGTGGATCCATTGAAAGCAGACCAATTTGCATGATTTGTTTATGGTAGCGAATAGAATCCAAGGGAGACATGGTTGTATCAGTTTCCCTGTTGGCATTCCAGGCAAAAACTTTCATTCTAACAGGCTCTGCAAAACTTTGTCTGATTTCATCATCAGTGAGGCCATCCTCCTTTAAATTTCTCCAGCGATCTGTTTGCTTCATTGCATTGTCGAGAATTGCCTTACCATCTTTTGTCTTCCACACAGAGCCATCTTTGATGTTGTACTGGCTGCTAAAAACCTTTTGCAAGTTCTGCATGTGTCGGTAAACAGCAATTTCTGCATACTCTTGCATTCTGGGGTTGATGGTTGTAAAAATCTTTAAACCATCTTTATAAATGTCATAGGGCTCTCCAGTCTTTGGGTTTTCATTTTCTTTGCACCAGTTCTTGATCTCATCTCTCAGCACTTCTCTGAAATAAGGAGCAATACCAGAATTTTCATCAAGCTTTAAATAGTTGAGTGCAATGGGCTGAACCTTTAATGATTTCGCATCCTCCTCACTTAAATAATCATTTCTCACCATCTGATCAAGTACGGTATTCCTTCTCGCCATTGCTGCTTTGGGATTTCGTCTTGGGTTGTAACGGGTGCTTCCTTTTAGTAATCCCACAAGTACCGCTGCTTCTTCAACTTGTAATTGACCTGGTTCTTTTTGGAAATAAGTTTTTGACGCATTTCTAATGCCATAGGTCTCATCACCATAATTGACCATATTAAGGTATAGGGTGATGATTTCTTCTTTTGTAAAATTCTTTTCCAATCTTATTGCAACAATCCATTCTTTTAATTTCTCAATTACACGGGTAATGCTCTTGCTGCTTTGTTGTCCAAGTAATGCTTTTGCCAACTGTTGGGTAATGGTACTTGCTCCACCTTCACTTCCCAAGAAAACGACTGCTCTCAATAAACTTTTAATATCAATACCTGAATGTTCGTAAAACCTTTCGTCTTCTGTCGCAATTAAAGCCTTGATGACATTTGGGGATATGTCCTGGTACTTTACATTGATCCTGTCTTTCAGGTAAAATTTACCCATCAAAGTACCATCATCAGCATAAATTTCTGAAGAGGACATCATGGATGGATTCTCCAGTTCCTCAATAGATGGAAGCTTTCCAAATGCACCTAAATAAATGATCAAAATAAGGAACA
>CAZVYI010000043.1:0-13720 GCA_964631755.1 uncultured Sphingobacterium sp.
TCCTGAAATGATCTACACACATATTATGTGCTATTCTCAATGCCCAAGGCAAGAACTTACCTTCGTCGGTATAGCTTCCGCTTCTGAGGGTATCGATTATTTTGATGAAAACTTCTTGAAAAATATCTTCAGCCAGACTTTTATCCTTAAGTAGAATAACAATAGAAGTAAAAATTCTGTCTTTGTGTCTGTTGATCAGATCTTCCAGCGCATTGGAATCACCGTTAACAAAAAGCTGAATCAGTTGTTGATCAGTTAGGTTGGAATTGGATCTCATAAAATGGTTTTTTTAGAATGGATTGGATTTTTTTTGTGACGTCGTTATTGCGATATCACATGTCAAAACTAGAATTATCGTGAGGTGAGCAAAATTTTGAAGAATCTATTTTTCGCGATTACGTAAATAATTGTAGGCGTGGTAAGCGTTAAAATGTCAAAGCATTGTTAACACGTTCGTAGATCTACGTGATTCATTTAGAAGTTATATTTGCAGTACAATATGTCGAAACCCTCATCAGTAAAGGAAAAGAAAGGATCAGCAAAAAATGCTGAAAAAAATGACCCGATATTTATACAAGGTGCCCGTGTGCACAACTTACGGAACGTATTCGTAAAAATACCTAGGGGAAAACTCACTGTTGTTACGGGAGTTTCCGGTAGCGGAAAATCATCTTTGACCATCGATACGCTGTTTGCAGAGGGTCAAAGACGTTATGCGGAGAGTTTAAGTGCATATGCAAGACAGTTTTTGATGCGAATGGACAAGCCTGATGTTGATCATATATCCGGACTTTGTCCAGCTGTTGCAATAGAACAAAAAGTAATTACAAGAACTCCTCGTTCTACTGTTGGCAGCATGACTGAAATCTATGATTACCTTAGATTGTTCTTTGCACGTATTGGAAAAACATATTCACCAGTTTCTGGTGAGGAAGTAAAAAAACAAGATGTACAAGATGTTCTTGCTTTTATGAAGAAAGCAAAACAAGGAGATAAACTTTATTTGTTGTGCAAGTTCAAAACACATGCCAACAGAAAGCCTAATGAAGAGTTGGGTATTTTGATGCAGAAAGGATTTTCAAGACTGATCAATAGTCAATCACTTCAGATTACTCAAATAGAAGACCTCATTGAAGAAAAAAAATGGAAGCCTACGGAGGAAGATTATTTATTGATTGACCGATTCGTTGCTAAAGCTTTCGATGAAGATGAGGAAAACAGAATTGTTGATTCTCTCACACTTGCATTTTATGAAGGAGAGGGAAATCTTTTTCTAAAAAAGAACAATGACACTCCAAAAAAATTCTCCAACTTGTTTGAGTTGGATGGAATGAGATTTGAAGAACCTGTACCAAATCTGTTTTCATTCAACAATCCATATGGAGCTTGCCCCACTTGCGAAGGTTATTCGCAAATCCTTGGCATTGATCCGGATCTTGTCATCCCTAATCACAGACTCAGTGTATATGAAGGAGCCGTTGCACCCTGGAAGGGTGAAAAATTGAGCTGGTGGAAAGATCAATTCATTAAAGGAGCAAAAGAGCTCGACTTCCCCATTCATCGTCCATATGCAGAACTGACTTCCGCACAGAAAGAATTACTCTGGAAGGGACAGAAAAAAACATATGGTATAAATGATTTCTTTAAAGAAGTAGAAGAAAACCTCTATAAAGTTCAATTCAGGGTATTGTTGTCGAGGTACAGGGGAAGAACCACTTGCACCAGTTGTGATGGATACAGGTTGAGAAAAGAGGCGCTCTATGTAAAGATCAACAATAAGCATATTGGTGAACTTTGTAAAATGCCAGTTAAAGATCTGGCCGTATGGTTCAAATCGATAAATCTTACTCAACATGAAATTTCAATTGCCAAACGCGTTTTACTGGAAATCAATCAGCGTTTGGATACGATGCTGGATGTAGGCTTAGGCTATCTTTCTTTGGATCGTCTGGCCAACAGTTTGAGTGGTGGTGAAAGTCAGCGTATACAACTTACCCGATGCTTAGGCAGCAACCTCACCAACTCACTTTATATATTAGATGAGCCTTCAATTGGATTGCACAGTAGAGATACAGAAAGGCTGATTAAGGTTTTGAAAAATCTCAGGGATCTTGGAAATACCGTAGTCGTTGTTGAACATGATGAAATGATGATGAGAGAAGCGGATCATGTTATTGATATGGGGCCATTAGCAAGCCATCAAGGTGGAGAGGTGGTTGCAGAAGGAGATTATAAAACACTAATTAAATCACCTAAGAGCCTGACGGCTAAATACCTTAAAGGTGAATTAAAAATCGATATTCCTGAAAAAGTACGAACCAGTAAACAACACATATCAATAAAAGGTGCCGCTGAAAATAATTTAAAGTCGGTCGACGTTGATTTCCCACTAGGAATTTTTACTGTCGTTTGTGGTGTAAGCGGAAGCGGTAAGACAACTTTAGTAAAGAAAATACTTTATCCTGCCCTCATTAAACATATCTCAGGAGTTGGAGATCGACCAGGGCTATTTAGTGAAATAACGGGAGCACTTGATAGTATCAAGCAGGTAGAGATGGTGGATCAAAATCCAATTGGTAAATCATCCAGAAGCAATCCTGTAACATATATAAAGGCGTGGGACAGTGTACGCGATCTATTTTCATCACAACCATTAAGTAAAATCAGAGGATATCTGCCCAAACATTTTTCATTCAACGTTGATGGCGGAAGATGTGATACCTGCAAAGGTGAAGGCGAACAAATTGTTGAAATGCAATTTCTTGCAGATGTGAGGCTTACATGTGAAAGCTGCAACGGAAAAAAATTCAAAGATGAAGTTTTAGAAGTCCAATACAAAAGCAAGAGCATTTTTGATATACTTGAGTTATCTGTAGATGAGGCAATAGAATTCTTTAAGGATGAAAAAGATATTTCTACAAGGTTAAAACCTTTATCGGATGTAGGACTGGGTTATGTAAAGCTTGGTCAATCCAGTGGAACACTTTCTGGTGGTGAAGCACAAAGAGTCAAACTGGCCAGCTTTCTTGGAAGAGGAAAAAACAATACCGACAAAATCATGTTCATTTTTGATGAACCGACTACAGGTTTACATTTCAATGATATCAAAAAACTACTCACCTCTTTTAATGCTTTAATTGCACAAGGGCATACGATTTTGGTAATTGAACACAATACTGATGTAATCAAGGCAGCTGACTGGATTATTGAACTTGGTCCAGAAGCAGGAGAAAACGGAGGCTCACTTGTTTATACAGGTACCCCGAAAGATTTGAAAAAATGCAAAGAAAGCAGGACTGCCCCATTTCTTTGAAAGATGACACTTAAAAAATCGCTTGTTATTGACCAGTAGATTCTAGAGGAATAAAAAGTTATCACCTACCTTTTTTCAAAATAATTATGTAAATTACTTGACCAGTAATTTAAAAAACAGCCATATGAACCAATCAAGAAGAATCTTTATTCGCAACAGCGCATTTGCAGCTGCAGGTGCTGTATTTTTTAGCAGTGACCTGTTTGCAGCAGCTAAAAAAGGCGAGCTAACGGGTATACAACTTTATTCTATCAGAGATGATATGAATAAAAAACCCTTGGAAACCTTGACTGCTCTTTCCAAGATGGGGTACAAGCATGTTGAACATGCTAACTATGTCAATAGAAAGTTTTACGGATGGGCCCCGACAGAATTTAAAAAGTTGTTAGGAGACCTTGGTATGACCATGCCAAGCGGACATACTGTTATGACATCCAAACATTGGGATGCATCGAAAAAAGATTTTACAGATACATGGAAACATACAGTGGAAGATGCGGCCACAATGGGACAAATGTTTGTCATCAGTCCATGGATGGAAGAGACGGTCAGAAAAGACATCAATGCATTGAAAGCGATGATGGAAATTTTCAATAAGTCTGGTGAGCTCTGTCAAAAGTATGGCATGAAGTTCGGCTACCATAACCATGATTTTGAATTCAGCGAAAAGCTGGGCGACAGAACATTGTTTGATATCATTCTTGGAGAAACAGATCCTAAGCTCGTAATGCAACAATTGGATATTGGAAATATGATTAATGGTGGTGCAAAAGCATTGGATATCATGCAAAAATATCCGGGAAGATTTGAATCCATGCACGTGAAAGCCGAAATTGAATCTAAGGCAGGGCATGAAAAATATGAATCCACTATTTTAAATGTGGGAATCGTTCCAGTTAAAGAAATCATTGATTTGGGAAGGAAGTGGGGAACAAAACATTTCATTATCGAACAAGAATCCTACCAAGGAAAATCTCCAATGGATTGTGTGAGAGAAGATCTGGAGATCATGAAGAAATGGGGTTACAAATAACCAACCATACAAAAGCCCCGAAAAATTTCGGGGCTTTTTACTTTTAGTTTTGTCCCATCCAAAAAGCTCCTCCACTACTACCCCGCTTAGCGCCTGTTACTGAACTAAAGACAGTCTCTTCCTCTCGCCATCTCAGTGCACCAAGTAAGGCCATGATCAAAGCCTCTTTGAAATCAATTATTTCTTTTGCTGGTAGCACAACATCAAGTCCGTATGGTAGCACATGTTGACTGATTCTTGAAATCAAATAGTTATTGTAGGCGCCGCCGCCAGTCACCAGCATTTTTTCAAAACTTTGTGGCAAATTTCTCTTAGCAAATATCATTTCAATGGAAGATGAAATTTGCAAAGCAATATGTTCAGCATAGGTTGCCAATTGATCCTCAATAGATAGTCCACTTGCTGCTAATAAAGGATAAATCGTTTTTATTCCAAATTCATTATCCAAAGATTTGGGATAATCTAATTTATAGTAACCCAGTTGATTCAATTGCTCAAGCAAATCTTCATTTATTCTCCCAGCTGATGCCAATACACCATCCTGATCAAAGGATAAATCTCTTTTGGCTGCTAACATGTTGAGTACACGGTTAGCGGGACAAACATCAAAGGCATCATAAAAGCCATTGCCCTTAAATGATATATTGGCTATACCTCCTATATTCAAAAAGTAGTTATAGTCAGGGAACAACAATTGTTCACCCATTGGAACAATCGGCGCTCCTTGTCCCCCCAAAGCCACATCAAGTGATCTTAGGTCAGATACCACGGGTAAGGATGTTTCAGCTGCTATTGCAGCACCATTGCCAATCTGGACAGAATATTTTCCAGGAGCATGAAACAAAGTGTGTCCATGTGAAGCGATCAATCCTACTTTGTAATCCAGCTCGTATTCATGAATAAAACGATTGATCTGTTCCCCTAAATAATGGCCATATTTAGCATCCAGTTCAACAAACTCAATAGCATTTAAATCATGTCCCGATTTTAGTTTATTGCTCAACTCCTCCTCATAGGTATAACAAGCTGAAGCATTAATACTAAAAGTCCACTTCCCCCCTTTTTCTTCAAATTCTACAAATGCAAGATCTAATCCATCCAGCGAGCTACCGCTCATGACCCCAATCACTCGATATAACATATATATTGATTATTTTTGTTCAATACCCGAAATTAAGCATTGTATGGTCATAAACTTAAGTGAAAAGCATTCTCTTGTTAGCAACTGGATTTCAGAAATGCGTGATGTTACTGTTCAAGCTGACAAAATGCGGTTCAGAAGAAATATTGAAAGAATTGGTGAAGTCATCGCTTATGAAATCAGCAAGACGTTATCCTGTAAAGAGGTAGATACAACTACACCATTGGGTATTTCCAAATCAAAAGTACTTGATCAACAGCCTGTATTGGCAACCATTTTAAGAGCAGGCTTACCCTTGCATATTGGGATGTTGAATTATTTTGATAAAGCTGATAATGCATTTATAGCAGCATACAGAAAGCATCATCGTGATGGCAGTTTCGAAATCAGTCTTGAATATTTAGCTTCCCCTTCTTTAGAAGATAGAACCCTTATTTTGTGTGACCCCATGCTGGCTACAGGTGCATCACTTGTCAAAACCATTGAGTATTTGAGAAGAGAGGGTCATATAAAGGAAATTCATGTAGCCTGTGTAATTGCATGTACAGAGGGTATTGATTTTTTAAGAAGACATGAACCACATGTTAAAATTTGGTGTGGGGCAATTGATGAAGAGCTTACAGCAAAAGGGTATATTGTACCTGGATTGGGAGATGCTGGAGATTTGGCCTACGGCGATAAATCTCAGTCCTGATAAGCTTTATAAATACTTTATTGCAATTGGCACCAAAAATAAGCCTGCCAAAATAATCAGCAGTATGCTGATGAGATTCATGATCAATCCGGCTTTCATCATTTCACCTAATTTTAAATGCCCTGTAGAGAAAACAATTGCATTGGGCGGTGTTCCCATTGGCATCATTGAAGCACAACTGGCCGCTAATGTCATAGGTATTCCCAGCATATAAGGATCAGCTCCAGTTGCAGTTGCAATACCTGTAACAACAGGAGCAAAAACAATGACCTGTGCAACATTGCTCATCACCTCACTGATAAATAATGAGATGATAGTTATGGCAATAACCAAAAAGACAACTGAACTTCCAGAGAAACCCGACAACCAAGTACCAAGCATTTTAATCAGGCCTGCTTTCTCCAAAGCCGAAGCCAAGGTTATCCCCCCACCAAATAGAATTAATATGCCCCAGGCCATTTTTGAAGTGTCAGACCAAACCAGAATACGTTCACTTTCCTTTATACTATTACCGGAAGGGACGATAAACATGAGCAATGCGCCAAATACGGCAATCATATTATCGTCTAATTTAACAAGTTCTGCCTTATTGATTAAATCTCTAAAGATCCATAGTGAGGCAGTTGTTATAAAAATATACAAAACTCTTTTTTCTGGGACTGTCATTGGGCCTAATGCACTCAATTCGTTTTTGATCAACAGTCTCATTTCATCATTAGAATCAATTCTGCTTGGAAAAAGTTTAATTAAAACGAAGTAAAGCGAAAAAAGTAAGAGCAATGAAACTGGCAATCCAATCAACATCCAAGCTGAAAAAGAAATATCATTATTCAATTGCTTGCTTACAAACGAAGCATAAGCCACATTAGGTGGCGTACCAATGATGGTTGCAATACCTCCAAAATTTGCTGCATATGCAATTGCCAGCATCATACTAACAGCAAAAAATCTCATCTGAGGATTGTGTTGATTTTTAGACTCAACAACAGCAATTACAGAAGCTGCGATGGGTAACATCATCATTGTTGTGGCGGTATTGCTCAACCACATACTGATAAAGCCTGTTGCCAAAATAAATCCAAGAATAATTTGATTTCCATTGGTTCCAGTAAACTGAACTATTGACAATGCTATTCTTCTGTGCAGGTTCCATTTCTCAATGCCCAATCCAATCATAAATCCACCCATAAAAAGGAATACGACCTCGTTTGCATAAGGTGCTGCAGCTTCACTGATTTTTGCAATTCCCATAAGAGGAAAAAGAACCAACGGAATAAGCGCAACAGCAGGCATTGGTAAAGCTTCTGATATCCACCAGGAAATCATCAGCAAAGCACAAGCCATTACTTTATTTGCACTATCATCTAATCCGAATGGATTCAACAAAAGTGTTAAGGCAAACAATAATGGTCCGCTTAACAATGCCATGATTGACTTCCATCTAGAATATACCAGTTTTTCCAAAGGAACAATTTGGGTGAAGATAAATCATTTGTGTATTTTGCTATAACCAAATCAATCCTTTGCTGAAAGAAATTGTCATATCAATCCAATCTTATTTTGAGGCACATCGTTTTATACGAAAGCATAAATTATGGAAGTGGATCATAATCCCTGGGGTTGTATATGCTATTCTTTTCGCGCTCAGCATGTATTTCTTCTCCAAATCAGCTAACGCAGCTATTGAATGGCTAACAATAGAAACGGGATTGCAAGGATGGCTGAACAAACTTGAAAACAGCTGGATTGGTTTTTTATTTACAGTGGGAGGAATTATGCTGTGGCTTCTGTTGATGCTTTTGTATTTTTCTTTGTTTAAATACATTTGGCTGATTATTGGATCTCCCATTTTCTCTTTCCTCAGTGAAAAGACTGCTTCAATTATAGAAAACAAAGCTTTTGATTTTAGAATGAAACAATACCTCTCAGACGTTGCGAGGGGAATAAAAATAGCAGTAAGAAATACCATTTGGCAATCTGTATATGTTTTTTCAATTATCATATTATCTCTAATTCCATTTATAGGCTGGATAGCACCTTTTATAGCAGTTCTAATTGAATGTTATTATTATGGCTTCTCTATGCTGGATTATTCATGCGAACGGAACAAAATGAAAATGGAAGAAAGCATCGATTTTATTGGCCGGCACAAAGGATTGGCTATTGGTAATGGAATGATTTTTTACCTGATGCATTGCATCATTTTTATTGGATGGATATTGGCTCCAGCTTATGCAGTGATTGCTGCCACCATCAGTATGCAGGAAATTAAAAAAGACAATACGTTTCAATAAAATGGAAACAAAAAAAGGCGAGATTTTCTTGATCCCCATAGCACTTGCTGAAGATGGATTTGATCATTTACCAGAATTAATCAAGACCCGACTCAACCAGTGTGAAGTTTTCTTTTCAGAAAACATCAGGACAGCCAGAAGGGCATTTAAAAAAATTGATAAACAATTTGATATTGATGCAAGAGTTTGGTTTGAAATAGGAAACAAAGAAGAGATGCATTTGAAAGAATTCAGACAACTTCTTCAAACAGGAAAAAATATTGGCATTGTAAGTGAATCAGGTTGTCCGGGTATTGCTGATCCAGGTCAGCGATTGATAGCAGCTGCACAAGAAAACGGAAATAAAGTTCATCCGCTTACAGGTCCAAATTCAATTCTGTTGGCATTAATGGCAAGTGGGTTAAATGGTCAGCAATTTCAGTTTGTAGGTTATTTACCCATTGCACCTGGCGACAGAGATAAAAAAATAAAAGAACTGGAAAGAAAGAGCAGGATTGAAAACAATACCATCATTTTTATTGAAACACCATATCGAAACAACCAAATGTTTCAATCACTGATCAGTGGATTACAAAATGAAACAAAACTCTGTATTGCTTATCATATTACTTCATCCGATGAATGGATCATGACCAAAACTATTGCAGAATGGAAAAAGCAGGTTGTGGACTTACCCAAACAACCTGCTATCTTTTTAATTGGAACTTAAAATAAAATATTTGAAATCGGCTTACAAACCATATTGGGCGACTAAATAAACCATAGCTGTCATAACAACTGTTCCTAAATTCAATTCTCTTTCACTTACTGCTTCAAACACATCCGTTGTTGCATGGTGTAAATCCATGTATCGCTGTGAATCGGGATTTAATCCAATCAAGGCTGTTCCCAGTACCTTTAATGGTCCAATATCAGCACCTCCCCCTCCTTCATTGAACTCAAGTGCGCCATATGGAGCAAACAAAGGCTTCCAGCTCAATATCTTTTCTTTCTGGAGACTATTTGCGGTAAATCCAAATCCTCTGGGAGTAAATCCACCGGCATCACTCTCCAAGGCCATGATAAATTTCTTTCCTTCTGTTTTTGCAATTTCTGCGTATTTATTTCCACCTCTTAATCCATTTTCTTCGTTCATAAACATTACAGCTCGAACAGTACGCTTAGGTCTTCCCCCTACCGCTTTAAGCGACCTCAGTACTTCTATACTTTGCACACATCCTGTACCATCATCATGAGCTCCTTCTGCAAGATCCCAGCTATCTAAATGTCCGCCCACAGTAATTATTTCATCAGGAAATTCTGATCCTTTTAATTCTCCTACTACATTATAAGAAAGTACATCCTCAAGTTGCTTACAGTTTGTCTTAAGATAAACTTGTTTCACCATTTTTTCAGCTATTGCTTTACTCAATTCTTCAGCACCACATGTACTGATTGCAACTGCTGGAATTTTTGGCAAGTTTTCATCATACCTTGTTGCACCCGTATGCGGATGATCATCAATTACCGGAGAAAGTGTTCTAACAATTACACCAATTGCGCCAAGTGCTGCTGCTTTGGACGGCCCTTGAGAACGATAAATACCCGCCTCTCCATAGGCGCGGAAAGTATTGATATGTCTGGGATCCATTCTAAAATTATAGAAGACAATTTTTCCCTTTACCTGATCAGCACCCATTGCCTCTAATTCAGTAAAATTTTTTACTTCGACAACAGCAGCAGTAATTCCATTGGCAGGGGTACCGACTGACATACCTAATGCTACGATGTTAAGCGGCATTGACTTGCCATTGCTTAATGATGCGGTCCCTATCTCCTTAGCTCCTCTGATCCATTGGGGCACCATACAGGGTTGTAAATAAACCGTATCCGCTCCGGCTTCTCTAAGCATTCTTGCAGTTTGTTCAACTGCTAGGGCGGCTCCTGCGGAACCAGATAAGCGTTGACCAACTTGCTTACAGAGATACCTCAGGTTGCTGTATGCCTTTCCATTCATGAATATTTCATCAGATAATTTTTTGATCATCACATTGTCCTGATCACCCTGTGAAAACACAGATAAAAAACTTTGTAAAGTGACAAATAGAAATAAAAAGCTTTTTTTCATATCAATTGACTGTTGTTATCTCACTAAACTACAGATTTTTTGTCGCTTTCAAAGTATCCGGTAAGTCCTATTGAACTTTATTATTCCTACTTTCGTTAATAGAAATATATGAAGATGAACATTGGAATTGTTTGTTACCCAACCTTTGGAGGCAGTGGCGTTTTGGCTACTGAGCTAGGAAAGGCATTGGCCGATAAAGGTCATGGTATTCACTTCATAACCTACCAGCAACCTGTAAGACTTACAGGATTCAGTGCTAATTTATTTTTCCACGAAGTGAGGGTTCCTACCTATCCTTTGTTCGACTTTCCACCATATGAAACAGCACTGGCAAGTACAATGGTTGATGTTGTTAGAAATAACAATGTTGATTTACTACATGTTCATTATGCTATCCCACATGCCTCTGCAGCCTATATGGCTAAACAAATTCTTGCACAGGAAGGTAGGGATATTCCATTTATCACCACCTTACATGGCACTGATATTACACTGGTTGGTAAAGATAAAACCTATGCACCAGTTGTTACTTTCTCCATCAATCAATCTGATGCTATCACAGCAGTTTCAGACAATCTTAGATCAGAAACACTGGCCAATTTTAACATAAGCAGAGACATCAACGTCATTCACAACTTTGTAGACACACACCGTTTTGCAAAAAAACCAATTGACGCCTTTAGAAAAGTGATTGCCCCCAATGATGAAAAAATCATTTTACACGCCTCGAACTTTAGAAAAGTTAAAAGAATAGCAGACGTTATTTTTACATTTAATAAAATCCAAAAAGAAATCCCATCAAAATTATTGCTGGTGGGTGACGGACCTGAAAGGCCAGCAGCTGAAGAACTCTGCAGATCATTGGGCATATTCGAAAACACCCGTTTTGTTGGTAAGCAACAAGACATGGAAGATATTTATGCAATTGCCGATTTATTTTTATTGCCATCAGAATATGAAAGCTTTGGACTTTCTGCCCTTGAGGCTATGGCAGCCGGATCACCGGTTATTGCAACTGAAGCAGGAGGTTTACCTGAAATAATAACACATGGAACGAATGGATTTTTAAGTAAAATCGGTGACGTTGAAAGCATGAGCAAGCATGCAATTTCATTGTTGTCAAACCCTACACTCCTTAAACAATTTGGTAAGGCTGCTATTGAACAAGCCCAAAAATTTGACATTGAAAACATAGTTCCGCAATATGAAAAATTATACTCGGAAGTCTTAAACAAGTAATTACTAATTACGCTTCAACCAAAGTTCAGGATTGACAAATCTGAGTTCTTCATTTACCATAAACACAATTTCACCTTCACCATCAAAATTTTCACCTGCCCGCCCTATTACTTGTCCCATACTAACTTTCGCACCTTTTGATACATTTACAGAGGACATATTAAAGTAGGTAGTGAAATATTTACCATGCTTAATTGTAACAGTCTGGCTTCCTGCAACATCATATACTGTAGTTACTATACCTTCAAATACAGCCTTAACAGCTGATCCACTCACGGTTTGAATGGTTATACCTCCATTGTCCTCTTCAATTTTAGTTCCTTCAATTTTTTGTCGCCCGAAACTAGAAGTAATTGTCCCCTTATCCACTGGCCAAGGAAGATTCCCCCGATTATTTTCAAAACCTACAGACACCTTGGTTACCTCAGGTGTATTCTCCAATACATTGGTTTTTCTTACTGGAGCAGCACTTGCCGTTGTAGTACTTGCAGCAGGTTTTGCAGCTGGAGCTGTAATATTTGCAGCTGCTGCCTTTCTTGCATCATCTTCAGCCTTTCTTTTAGCAGCCTCAATTTCACGTTTGATGATTGCTGCAATTGAATTTTGAAGACTTCTTTCAACTTTTCTTTTTGCAGCTACTTCTTTCTCAATTTCCTGTTCTCTCGCCTTTAACTTGGTAACAAATTGATTTTTTTCTTTCTTTTCAGACTCCAACAATTCTTTTTGTTCTTGCTGCTCTTCAATTACTTTAGATTTCTCCTGCTTATTCTGTGTCAGCAAATTTATACGATCACTCATCTCCTTTTGAGTCCTGTTGATATTATCAACTTGCTCATGCCTGTATTTTCTATAACTCTTTAGATAAGTGGCTCTTTTTACAGCATCATTGAAACTGGTTGCAGTAAATATGAAATTCAACATATCATAATTACTCCTGTTCTTATACGCATACTCGATTGTTCTGGCATATTGTTGTTTCAAAGTATCCAGCTGTTTCTGCAACCTGTAAATTTCCCTGTTGTTACTGAAGATAGTATTATCAATCAACCTCACCTCATCATTCAGATTATCAATTACAGCGTATCGACTTCTCAATTTTCTTTCTAGCAATTTTAATTCTGAGAGGCTGGCTTTTCTGTCTTTTGAAATATCAGATTGAGCCTTTTGCAGTGAAGCAATTTCCTGTTGAATCTCTCTTCGTCTTTTTTCAAGTTCTTCTTTAGACTGAGCATTTGAAAACATGGCAAATCCAAACACCATGAATCCAACTAAGGCCAAATATATTGATCGCTTCACTCCCATGTTTTTCATCAATAAATATTCAATTTTATTTACTTACAAAAAGTTAATTTATGACCTTGTAGTTCTTAGGAATACTAAATGGAAATGCAAGTGGTTTATCAAAATCAACTTGTTTGAAATCCAACAAGATATCAAGTTTGTTTTTTTCTGAAAGACTTATATTTCTGTTACTGGCAAACATCCATTTTCCTGCTGGTAGATATGCCGTATAGGCAAGGTTCGCAGTTCGGCTTCTTGCCATATCCACGTCATCCAATTTACTGAATAACACATGCAAATCACTTTTTCCAACAGTCAGATAATGTTTGAATGAAGCCCCCATGGTTGCAAGTGATATTTTTTCCCCCTGATCAGTAAATGAAACTATTGTACGATCCAAATAAACCGGATTGCCAATTATCAAATCCTCAAGCGTTGAATAATCAAAGGGCACTTGAGTAATTGACTGTAGATAGGAAAGTGGCTTATGCTGAATTGTTCTGTTGATCTTATCCATGATGGTGATACTATCTGGTGTAATAATTACCCGATAGGCTTCAATGTTTAAAGCAGCAATGATAGATACCCAAATTGCACTGTCTTTTTTCATTCTTAAAA
>CAZVYI010000044.1:0-1608 GCA_964631755.1 uncultured Sphingobacterium sp.
ATGGGAGTGCAAAGTTAACTGGTTAATTTTATTTGACAAAATAATTTTTCAAAAACTGATGAAAAATATTCTGATAAATCGTTTTAAAGAACTCCGCTTTTTGTGTGGCGGGGTGCAAATATAGGACGCTTTTTTCATTCGTTCAAAATAAATTGATTCTTTTTTCAATTTATTTCTGAAATACAGTGCCAGCAAGGGTTTTAAAGGAAATATAAAATTAAACAAAAAGTTGTTGCAAGTGATCAGGAAAGATTACGCAATCTAAATGCAAACCATGTGCAGGCGCAGAAAAATCAGCAAGCTTACTATCCATCGCAGTTCTGATGTATTCAAAGTGATTTGCATCAATGTTTCCTCGTCCTACTTTAACCATTGTTGCAACCAATGCTCTTACCATTCCACGTAAAAAACGATTGCCTTCTATGGTAAAAATCCAACCTTCGGAAGTAAGTTTCCAATAACATTGATCAACCCTGCACATGTGGGTATAGACCTGTGTTCTCCTTTTTGCGAAGCTGGTAAAGTCGTGCTCTCCTAATATAGAGCTAGCTGCTTTGTTCAGTTTTTCCTCATCCATTGGATATGGATAGAACCATGCCCTATCGTCTTTAAAGGGGTCTTTTTGTGTGTAGATATGGTATTCATATCGCCTGGCAATTGCATCAAACCTGGAGTGGCTGCCTTCAGGTACCTTATAAATTCCCTTTAAAACAATGTCTCTTGGCAGAATAGCATTAACGTGGTAAATAAAATCCTCCCCTAATAACCTATCTGATTGAAAATGAAAATAATTAAGCCTGGCATGTACACCTGCATCAGTCCTGGATGATCCTGTCAATGCAACAGAAGATCGTAAGTAAACAGAGGCGGCTCTTTCAACCTCCCCTTGTATTGTTTGTGCATTATCTTGAATCTGAAAGCCTGCAAACCTGGTCCCTTTGTATCCTAACGCTAAAAAGTAAGTATGCATAGGATGGTTACATTATTTTGACTGCTTTTTCATCATATCACGGAAGGCTTTTATACTACCTTCCTGCAAGAAACTTTTTTCCAGCTCTCCAAATAAAGCTGGATCAACTACCCATTTTCTCGCTTTTGAATAAAATGTTAACCGGCTTTGCTCTTCTAAGAAAGAAGTACCCACTTCCTTTACCTGTTTAGTCGTGTAGCATTTTTCACTCATTGATTTTATTGCCAAAGCAATTTGCTCATCAACTGTTGACGATCTCGAAATTCTTCTTTGCAACTCTCTAATGTCCTTTGGCAGTGCAACTGGATTTACACAATCGGATACAATATTTTCATTCACACTCGATGCTGTAACAGGATTGGCGGACGCTTTTTCCGGGTTTTGCAAATTCATTTCTGGATTTCTATTCGAATCTGTTTTCACCAAAGGTTGAGGGAGAGCTTTCTCCAGCATCCTCTCTATCTCTACATAAATTGTATCCCAGTTTTCCTTTGCACCTTTATCAAAATAAGCTATTCTCAATGCGGTACTATCGTCTGACTGAATATAGGAACGAATCACACCTAAACCAGTTGGTTTATTGATTTGTTTAGGATTGGTCTGACCCTTGACTACAGTTGAAGTAGATTTACTCTTGA
>CAZVYI010000044.1:1708-13645 GCA_964631755.1 uncultured Sphingobacterium sp.
TCATACAATTAAAAATGATGGAGATCTGCGATATAATATCTTTGAAGATCAAATTTGAAAACATGAAAAAACTAGTCCTACTCCTTGCAACAGTTGTACTTTCAGCTGTATCCTTTGCTCAGGAAAAAGCTGCAGAAGATACCAGCTGGAAAAAATCACCTCGCTTTACACCGGAAAGAGTTAACAATCTTGTTCACACCAAACTAGATGTGAAATTTGATTATGATAAATCATATCTCTATGGTAAGGCTTGGATTACATTAACACCGCACTTCTCTCCTACTGCTCGACTGACCTTAGATGCAAAGGGAATGGAAATTAAGAAACTCAATCTTGTTAGCAACAATAATAGTATTCCTTTAAAATACGACTACAACAACGAGCAGATGAATATTCAGTTGAACAAGACATACAAGAAGGGTGAAAAATACACGGTTTATATTGAATACACTGCCAAACCTGATGAATACGAAAAACAATCTGGAAGAGATCCCATACTAGGAACAAAAGGTCTGTTCTTCATTAATCCTAAAGGAGAAGATAAAAACAAACCCATACAAATATGGACACAAGGCGAAACAGAATCAAGTTCTGTATGGTTCCCAACAATCGACCAAACACAACAAAAAACTACACAGGAGATTTATATGACTGTTCCAGCTAAATATGTTTCGCTGAGCAATGGAAAACTCATCAGCCAGAAATTGAACGCTGACGGCACCAGAACCGATTACTGGAAAATGGACCTGCCAAATTCTCCATATTTATTTTTTATGGGTGTTGGCAACTATGCTGTTGTAAAGGATAGCTGGAGAGGAAAGGAAGTGAACTATTATGTTGAACCTGAATACGGACCAGTCGCCAAAAAAATATTTGGTAACACACCGGAAATGATGACCTATTTCTCAAAACTGACAGGAGTGGACTACCCATGGGTAAAGTACAGTCAAATGACTGCAAGAGATTATGTTGCAGGAGCCATGGAAAACACAACCGCAACACTGCATCAGGAATTTTCTCAACAAGATGCGAGGGAACTTACCGATGAAAACAGATGGGAAGGAACAATTGCACATGAATTGTTTCATCACTGGTTTGGCGACTATGTAACAGCTGAAAGCTGGAGCCACCTCACGGTTAATGAATCTTTTGCCGACTATAGCGAAACAATTTGGTTTGAATACAAATATGGAAAAGATGCAGGCGATGAAGAAAACTATAATGGCATGAGGGCATACCTTGGAGGAAATAATGCAAAGAAAGATCTAGTAAGATTTTTTTATTCCGACAGAGAAGATATGTTTGATGCTGTTAGCTATTCAAAAGGCGGAAGGATTCTTCATATGCTTAGAAACTACCTTGGCGACAGTGCATTCTATAAAGGATTGAACCTCTACCTAACAACCAATAAATTTAAATCTGCTGAAGCGCATCACCTTCGACTTGCCTTAGAAGAAGTAAGTGGGAAAGATTTAACCTGGTATTTTAACCAATGGTATTTCGGAAGTGGACACCCTAAACTGGATATCAACTACAGTTATCAGGCTGATAAAAAACAAGCAATGGTCGTGGTAAAACAAACCCAGAACACTGGTAAGATCTTTAGAATACCTACATATATTGATGTCTATAATGGTAAATCTAAAACCAGAAATTGGGTTTGGATTGAAAATGCAACTGATACCTTCTATCTAGCAAGTGATACCAAACCAGACCTGATCAATTTTGATGGCGATAAAGTATTGTTATGCGAGAAAAAAGAAAACAAGAACCTCGATAATTACATTCACCAATATTATCAAGCGGGTAATTATATGGACAGAAGAGAGGCGATTGAATTTTGTGGAAGAAAATTAGATGATGCCAAAGCAAGGGCATTAATTCTCGATGCAATTGCAGACCCTTATCATGGTATTAGGGCTTTAGCGTTATCAAAAATAGATTTAAAGAAAGAAATCCAAAGAGAAGCATTTGAAAAAAAGATTGCAGTGCTGGTATCTTCTGAGAAGAATCGTCCTGTTAAGGCAAGTATGCTGACAGCACTCGGAAATACCAACAACAATGCATACAGCAAGATTTACCTTTCTCTTGTAAATGATTCCTCTTACACTGTTTCAGGTGCAGCTCTGATAGCACTGAGTAAAGTAGATTCTCTTAAGGCACTTGATGAGGCAAGTAAGTTATCTAAAACAACGACCAAAGGCGATCTGGATGTTGCAATCAATAAAATCCTTATTGCTTCAGGTAATGAAGAAATATTTACAAAGTTGACAACTAAATTTTCTTCACTGGGCTTATCAAATGATAAATTCATGCTCATGCAACAAATTGCTGATATGGCAGGAAGCATGAAAAATAATGAAAGAATCAAAACTTCAATTGATTTGATTACTCAGTTCAGAGATGAAATCCCTGCTTCACTTAAAGAACAAGTCAATCCTTACATCAATGGATTTATCCTGCAAGGGATCATGACCAAACTAAAAGCCAATGGCAATACTGAAATGATAAATTACCTTGAAAGTAAAATGAAATAAATTAATTCCTAAGTCTACAAATACTACGGGCGGCAGATTCTCTGCCGCCCGTAGTATTTAATTAAACTGTTTTTTGAAAGTCAATGAAACTATTGTGCTAATTGATACGCCATCACACTGTTTTTATAAAATGTTGGAACATATACAATCTTCTTTTTCTTATCATAACCTATATCAGCAGCATTAACTTGACCACTTCTAGTATCCAGTAATAATTTCTTCTCGCCTTTGAGATTAACATGGTAAATAGTTCCCGACCAACAGGAAATCAGGAAATTCTCTTCATCGATTTGTTCAATACCATCAGTACCTCCTTCTAATCCGTCTGCAATTAAAATTTTCTGCTTATCCTTGCCTACTTTATAAAACCCACCTGCATCTACATAGTAAAGCGTACGGTCGACAAATAAAACACCATTTGGGCCTTTCAGTCCCTCCAGATAAAGTGACACTTTGAGATTTACTCCATCAATCAAGTGTATCTTCTTTGTTTTGGAGTCTGAAACATAAATGTTTCCTCGCTTATCAACACTAACATCATTTAATGCTTGGGCACCTTCAATGAATATTTTTTTAACCACCTGAGCGCGCACAGGTTCAATGATTACAACAGAATCAATATCTGCAACAATTAAAAAATCCTGAAACATGCCCATACCCTTTGGAGCATGTAAGCCTGTAACCCAATAAGGACTTATGATTTTTCCTGATGATGTGATGATGGAGATTGAACCCTTGCCATCTTTCTCCCATGCACCTTTGCCTTCAATATTGGATACATAGATGCGTTCTGTTTTAGCATCATGGTACACTGATTCAGGAACACGCAAAGTAGAATCAGTCGACCATAAAGGAACAAGACTTTGTGCATTTGAGGCAACAGAGAGTCCTAATAACAAAGCACCTGCTAAAATAATTTGTTTCATTTTATATGTATTAATTAACGTTCAACTTCAAATGCAGATATATCCATGGAAAGCTTTTCACCACGGATAATTTCTTCCACCAGCTTACCTGATCCTGCAGCCAATGAAATACCCAACATGGCATGACCACCCGCAATGACAAGATTATCATATTTAGAGTGCCTTCCCAAATAAGGAAGACCATCCGGACTCAATGGACGAAGACCATACCATATCTTATCTTCTGCCGGAAACTCCACAGGTAAATCTGGAAAATAACTTTTTGCTGCTTTGTATATTGAAGCAACCCGCTTGATTAACATTTTTGATCCTATACCGCTTATCTCCATTGTTCCACCCATGCGCAAATCTGCTCCCATAGGCGTCATGGCTACCCTGTCGTCCACTAAAATAGAAGGGTAATGCAGATTCTTGCTAATGTTCTCAAAAGTCATGCTGTACCCCTTACCAGCTTGCAACAAAAGATGAATCCCCAAGTGTTTGAGATGAGATGAAATCCAAGATCCAGTTGCTACAACAATTTCATCTCCTTCGAAGTCTCCTTTGTCGGTCAACACCTTTGTAACTTTTCTACCCTCTTTCTCAAAACCTGTTATACTGGTATTTAAGTGAAACTCCACACCACTGGCCAGCAAATGCTCGTGTATGGTCTTCATCAAATCTCCTGGATGTAAATGTGCATCAATCGGATACAAAACACCGCCTTTTACATCCACCTGCACCTCTGGTTCCATTTCCTGCACTTCTTTTGCAGACAAAACACGTGTTTCAATATTAAATGCAGCAGCTTCGTGCGCCATTTCAATTTCGTGTTTTTCTGTCGTTGCACTTTTGTACAACATCAAACAACCCATTTCCTTCATGTGAAAATGGTTACCCAAATCGTCTCTTATTTCTGAAGTGAGTCGTCTACTCAACTGAAGCATGTTGTTGAGATGCGGTACATTTCTTTCCATGGTTGACTTACCCGATCTTTTCCAAAAGGTCAATCCCCATTTGATCAGATCCAAATCCAATCTCGGTTTGATGTAAAATGGAGAACTGGAACTCATCATCCATTTCAATCCTTGGGCGATTATACCAGGAGAAGCAAGTGGAATAAAATGACTTGGTGAAATATAACCTGCATTCCCAAAAGAGGTTCCCTGTTTCAAATCACCTTGGTCAATTACAACGACTTTATGTCCTGCCTTGCTCAGGTAATATGCAGAGCAGAGTCCAATTACACCACCTCCAGCAACAATAACTTTTCCCATTAATTTCAATTAAATATCAATTAATACGCACTTTGTAAAAATATCAACTTTTAATTAGCATTACTACATTCATCTTATTTATAACTATAGACTAATAACCAAAGGTTGATTGGGTTTCACCTGCCAGGTTTTTCCTTGATAAGAAACGCGGGCGCCCAATGGATGTTTTCCCTTGATGACTGCTTTTTTTAACTTACCATCCAACCAAGTAATATCGACAGTATAACCCCCTCTTGCTTTGACTCCTTGGATGGAACCTGATTTCCATTGTGCAGGCAAGGCTGGCAACAATTCAATTTCACCATCGTGGCTTTGCACCAACATTTCTATGATACCAGCAGTTGCACCAAAATTTCCATCAATCTGAAAAGGAGGATGGGCATCAAATAAATTGGGATAGGTTCCTCCACCAGACATTTTCACTTCACTTTTGTCGGCAGGATAATAGGTCAATATTGTTTGAAGCGCATCATACGCTCTTTCAGCATTGTGTAATCTTGCCCATAGATTGATCTTCCATGCAATCGACCAACCCGTGCCATTGTTTGTCCTGAGTTCCAATGACCTTTTCACAGCATCAGACAATACAGGTGTTTTTTTGAAAGTGATGGATGTACCAGGATACAATCCAAACAAATGAGATACATGCCTGTGCTTGGGATCTTCATCCTCCCAATCGTAATACCATTCTTGGAGATTCCCTTTTTGTCCGATTTGATAGGGATACAGATCAGCTTTCATTTGCTTTATCTGCGATGAAAAATTTTTATCACTCTTTAATACTGCTTCTGCGTCTACCACATTCGAAAACAATTCTCGAATCATTGCAAGATCTGCAGTACCGCCATACAAAACAGCTCCTTTGAATCCTCTGTTGTTGATGAATACATTTTCAGGTGATGTTGACGGAGCCGTCACCCATTTTCCATTGGCATCTTTCACCAAAAACTGCTGACAAAAAACAGCGGCTTGTTTTAAAATTGGATATGCGGTATTTTTTAAAAAAGCCGTGTCGTTTGTAAATAAAAAATGTTCCCACAAGTGGGTTGCAAGCCAGGCACCACCCATTGTCCAGTTTGCCCAAACAGGATCACCCTTGCCAAAATCACCTACAGGGTTACTCATGGCCCAGATATCCGAATTGTGGTGTGCCACCCATCCATCTACTCCATAAAAAGTTTTGGCAGTCACTGCCCCAGTTTTACTCAGGTTCTTGATGAAACCAAACAGCGGCTTGTGAAACTCAGAAAGGTTCGCTGTTTCAGCGGCCCAATAATTCATTTCGGTATTGATGTTGATGGTGTAGTTGCTGCTCCATGGTGGCCTCACTTGTTCGTTCCAAATACCTTGAAGGTTCATTGGGACCTCCGGTGTTCGTGATGCACTGATCATGAGGTAACGTCCAAATTGAAAATACAAGGAAGCCAAATCATTATCAACTGCTCCTTTTGCAAACTGCCTAAGTCTTTCATCGGTTGCAATGGACCTTCTATCTCTGTTTTCTAAATTCAATTGAACACGGTTGTAATAAGATGAAAAATCTTGCACGTGTTTCAATTTGATCTCTTCGTATTTCTTATCTGCTAATTTTTTCAGATGTTGATATGATATTGCCAATTCATCTTTTCCTTGTAAGGCAGGATTTTTATCAAACCCATTAAAGCTGGTGGCCAGAGAGACAAACAAGATTATTTCTGTTGCGCCCTCAACTATTAGCTTGTCGCCAACCGTTTTGATTTTTCCATCAGTTTGATAAATGCCAGCATCAGCCACAAAACGCATGGATTTGGTGGAATCGTATTGTACAGCATCTTTTATATTCCCTCGATAATTGGGCTCCGCCACAGAAGGCGCGATTCCTTTCATTTGTATCCTGTTCTTGGATATCAAGAATGCTCCAAGCTCTGCTTCCACTTTATGGTTGAGTAAACTATTGAGCGAGAGAGAAATGTTCATTTTGTTTTTGCCAGACGACTTCAACTTCATCATGAGCATTTGATCTGGGTGCGAAACAAATGTTTCCCTTGTATAATGGGTACCATCTGCATCAAAACTCACTTGGTGCATACCAGTATTGAGGTCTAATCTGCGTTTGTAATTGTTGGCATCCTTTATTCCAAATTCAATATATAAGTTGCCCAGTGGTGCATAAGAAGAAGAGAATTTGCCTTGGATAAATCTGGTGAGGCTATCTGCTTTTTTGTAATCTTCTGCAAACAAGGCCTCTCGAATCAATGGCAAATAATTCTTTGCAGCAGGGTTCATGTTTGGATCTACAGGATATCCTGCCCATAATGTTGCTTCATTCAATGAGATTCTTTCCTTTTCAATTCCACCATATACCATTGCACCAATTCTTCCGTTCCCTAATGGAAGTGCATCTTCAAAAACTTTTGCAGGCTTATCGTACCAAATAAAATCTGGACTTCCCTTTTGTGCTTGTGTAAATTGAAAAGTGCAAAGGAGAAAAACAAAAAGCAATCGTTTCATTATATAGGTTTAAATCACTTGAAATCCATGTGCATATGGATCATCGTTGGGGTCAATCGAAATAATATTGTGTCCGTAAATTTTAGCCCAACCTTCTATAGATGGACGCATGGCTGGTTTACCATCGACTTTAGTCTCTTCTTCAATTCTTCCAATGAACTTGCTGCCAATGATGCTCTCGTGAACAAAGGCATCTCCTTTTTTTAGCTTTCCCTTGGTGTACCATTGTGCCATCCTTGCACTTGTACCCGTTCCACATGGAGAACGATCGATTGCTTTATCTCCATAGAAAACAGCATTTCTTGCTGTTGATGTTGAATCAATTACTTCACCACACCAAAGTATGTGCGAACAAGAATGAATGGTAGGATTTTCAGGATGAACGAAAGTGTATTTTGCATTGATGTTCTTTCTCAATTGCCTTGCCATGCTGATCAGCTGATCTGCTGTAAAAAATTGAAGTCCCTTAAAATTTTCTTGCACATCCACGATAGCATAAAAATTTCCACCATAAGCTACATCCACTTTGATGTTGCCTAGTCCGGGACACTCCACTTCCAAATCTTGTTGGTCTAAATAACCTGGTACGTTAGTGAGTTTTACAGAAGTTACTTTTGAGCCGACCATTGTATATTCTATCTCAACCAATCCCGCAGGTGCTTCCATTCTTATTTTACCTGCTTGTTTGGGTTTGACCAAGCCCGATTCGATTGCAGCAGTAATGGTACCAATAGTTCCATGTCCGCACATGGGCAGGCATCCACTGGTCTCAATAAATAAAACAGCAAAATCATTTTCCGGATCGTGCGGTGGGTACAAAATACTTCCACTCATCATGTCGTGCCCTCTCGGTTCAAACATCAAACCCTTTCGGATCCAGTCGTATTCTTTTAGAAAGTGCTGACGTTTTTCACTCATGTTGTTTCCCTCCAATGCGGGTCCGCCAGAAACCACCAAACGGACTGGATTGCCGCAGGTATGTGCATCTATACATTCAAAAACATGTCCCGTACATTCATGAATAACCTTAGAAAGAGGAAGAGAAAGAGGATTTGTTGCCATGATTCTACAATTTAAATAAAATGAACGAAATTGGTAGTATAAATCGCTTAGATATGGAAACCTATGGCAAGATTTTATTGATTGCTATGCCCATTTTTTTAATCCTCGTTTTGCTTGAGAAATGGTACGGAATTAGAACTGGAAAAGATACGGTGAGGGTAATGGATATGATCTCCTCTCTTTCCTCTGGTGTTACGAATGTTACTAAAGATGTACTGGGACTAAGTATTGCCATCATTAGCTATGACTGGATGTATAAAAACCTTGCTGTTATACAAATAAAAGAAAGTATTTGGGTTTACATCATTGCATTTTTTGCACTCGATTTTTCTGGTTATTGCATACATCGCATTCAGCATACCACCAATGTTTTTTGGAATGCGCACATCATTCACCACAGCAGTGAAGAGTTTAACCTTGCCTGTGCATTGCGACAAAGCATTTCAGTTTTTTTCAGAATATTTACTTTCTTTTTATTGCCAGCGGCCTTGTTGGGTGTACCTGGCAATGTAATTGCAGTCGTTGCCCCCTTGCATCTTTTCATCCAATTCTGGTATCACACTCAATTGATTGACAGAATGGGATTTTTAGAAAAAATTATTGTCACTCCATCTCACCACAGGGTGCACCATGCCATTAATCCAGAGTACCTCGATAAAAACTATTCGCAGGTATTTATCATTTGGGATAAACTCTTTGGGACTTTTCAAGAAGAGCAGAAACACATCCCGCCTGTTTATGGTATCACAAGGCCAGTTGCGACTTGGAATCCTATAAAAATTAATTTTCAGCACATGTTTTTATTGATTGCTGATGCTTGGAGAACAAAAAACTGGGGAGATAAATTCAGAATATGGTTCATGCATACAGGCTGGAGACCAGCAGATGTTGCTGAAAAATATCCGGTATATAAAATTGAGGATGTATATCATTTTGAAAAATACAATCCTGCTACCAGCAAGGCGCTTCAAACCTGGTCGCTTGTTCAATTGTTTATGCTGTTGTTTTTCATTTCTTACCTCTTTGGAAATTTGGCAGCAATAGGGAGTCCAGGTATTTTCTGGTACGGCCTTTTCATTTTTGCCTACATCTATGCCATGACAGAATTGATGGATGGCGGCAAATATGCCTATGTCTGGGAGGGAATTAAATGTTCCATTGGAATTTATCTGATCTACAAAACAAATGGATGGTTTGGTGTAGAGCAATACTTTACCTATGTGCCACAAATAGTTCTACTCTACTTGTTGGCTGCAATGTATTTGTCGATCAACTTATCCATCAAACGCAATGTAAGTGTGCCTTCAGAAAGCAGGGTATCGTGAAATTTTCGCACATCAAATTTGTCACCCAGCGCAAGTTCAGCTCGTTTGCGTAACTCTTTTATTTTGAGTTCACCCATTTTGTAAGCCAATGCTTGTCCCGGCCAAGCGATATAACGGTTGATTTCTGTATTCACTTCATGCATGGAAAGTGCTGTATTTTCCGCCAGGTAGTCTACGGCTTGTTGACGCGACCAACCCTTTGCATGTACGCCCACATCAATTACTAATCTGCAAGCCCTCCACATATCATAAGTAAGCTGACCAAATCTACTATATGGATCTTTATACAGCCCTATTTCATAACCCAAGGATTCCGCATACAATCCCCATCCTTCTCCAAAAGCATTTACATATAAATTTCTTCTGAATGTTGGCAGATTTTCAAGCTCTTGTGTAAGCGACATCTGTAAATGATGTCCAGGAACTGCCTCATGCAACGTGAGTGCTTCAAGCGTATACAAGGTTCTTGAAGGAAGATTGTACAAGTTCACCCAATAGTTACCAGAGCGCGTACTTCTGATTGGCGCAGGAGAATACCTACCAGCAGTATAAGTGGGAGCAATTGCTTCTGGCACTGGCTCAACACCATAGGGCTGGCGAGGAAGACGCCCAAACAACATTGGCAATTTACCATCGATTTTTTTCGCAATAAAGGAAGCTTCTTTCAACAAATCTTCACCGGTTTTGGGATAGAATTTTGGATCTGTGCGCAACATTTCAATAAAAGATTTCATGTCTCCTTTGAAACCTACATCATCTTTCACTTTGTACATAGCAGCTTTGATACGAGCCACTTCTTGTAAGCCAATATTGAAAACAGAATCATATCCCAAATCCGTTGTAGTAAAATGAGAAACCCTGTCTTGGTAGAAAGCCAACCCAGCTGGAAAATATAAAACACCAGGCTTGGTTGGTGCTTTAGGTAAGTACTCCTTTTCAAAAAATAACTTTACCGACTTATAGCCAGCTACAGCTTTGTTCATCACAGCATCATTTGCTATGACGAGAATTGACTGCCATTCTGCATCGCTGATTTCAGGAGGTTTTTTAGAAAAAGGTTTCCAAAAAACAGATTTTTGTGGAGCATCTACAATATGAATTTCATAAGTGTTATTGAAACTTTTCACCACATCGTATGGCTGTGCAATTCCAATTTTTAATCCTTGACGCATCAAAGCAAAATGCTCTTCCATGTAACGCGGGATGTCGTTTAACCTGGCCAGGTAAGCATCCACATCTTTTCGGTTTTTGAGTATGGTGCCAGACATACCTGTGATGTTCGTATGAAATCCACCTTCAGATAAAATTGGATTCAAATAGGATTTGAACCGATAATCAGAGATGTCATCTTCAAAACTATAAAGCAATAACTCTGCATTGATTTCATCTTCAAAGGAAAGCTCAGATTTATTGATGCTTCTGATTTCCTGATCCAATGTTAGGAAAAAATCAAACCGTCTTTTTGCTTCAGCTTCCCCATGCAAACCAAGAGGATAATTGCTCACCGAATCAATTTTTCTTTCCTCGTTGTTGAATGCCGCAATTTTTCTCAAAGCCTGTTTCAATAAAGGATGAGATGGCTCAGGCGCTTGTTGTCCATACACCAGTTGCAAAGAAAACAGCACAACAAAAAAGAAAATTCTTTTCATTATTCAACAATTCGATTGATCAATAAAGGGTTTTCTGATTTCAATTCATCAGGCAATAAATCGTCTGGGAAATTTTGAAAAGAAATTGGTCTTGCGAAACGCTTGATGGCATCAGGTCCTACTGATGTATACCTGGAGTCTGTTGAGGCAGGAAATGGACCACCATGTTGCATTGCCAAACAAACTTCAACACCTGTTGGAACTCCATTTAAAATTATTCTGCCGCATTTGCTTGTAACGATATCGACTATATCTTGATGTGTTTTTACATCCTGTTGCGTTGCAATTAAAGTTGATGTAAGTTGACCGTCCATAACTTCTGCTACACGCTTCATTTCTGAATAATCATTACAGATTACTACAATTGAAAAAGGACCAAAAACTTCTTCACGAAGAATTGGATTAGCAAGAAAATTTGAGGCCGTGACAGATACCACCATGGCTGAAGAATTCTCTTTGCTTGGATGCTTACTTGCATCAGAATTAATTTTTACTCCTTTTTGCGTTATCGCTCTCTTGGCTTTTTGTTCGTAGGCCTGAGCAATTCCTATGTGCAACATCTTTCCTGTAACTGTTGCAGATATTCTATCTGCAAGCTGTTCAGTAAATTGTAGCAATGCAGGCGAATCAAGTCCAACAATAATACCAGGATTGGTACAAAACTGTCCAACACCAAGTGTTATAGAATCTGC
>CAZVYI010000045.1:0-13395 GCA_964631755.1 uncultured Sphingobacterium sp.
ATTGGGTTGCCGGCTTTGAATATTTGCCTTCATCAGCAACCCGATTTACCATTGAGGGATTTTACAAGCGTTACAACAATTATCCTGTTAGTGTAATTGATGGAATCAGTTTGGGAAACAAGGGTACAGAGTTTGGCGCTATTGGCAATGAGCCTGTTGTGCAGAATGGAAAAGGAAGAGTATGGGGGTTGGAATTTTTCGCACAGCAAAAATTGACTCAACGTTTTTTTGGTGTGTTCAGTTATACTTTTTACCGAAGCGAATTCAGTGGATCAGATGGAATATTTGTACCAGCCAATTGGGATAACCGCCATTTGATCAGTGCCACCTTGGGTTACAAGTTTAAGCGCAACTGGGAATTGGGTGTCAAGTTCAGGTACCAGGGAGAAGCTCCTTATACACCATACAATCTTGAGCAGAGTCGTTTGAATTATCTGACCTTGGGAACAGGTGTGTTTGATTTTAGTCAGGTGAACACATTGCGACTACCAGCATTTCATTCAGGTGATATCCGTATTGATAAAAAGTGGAATTATAGAAAGCTAACGCTTGATCTATTTTTGGACGTTACCAATTTTTATTCATCTAAGAGTGCAGGAATTCCAAATTATACTTTCAAAAGAACAGCGGATAATGCATCGTTTGAGTCTACTGACGGACAGCCTGTTAAAATGGATGGAAGTAATGCAACACCTGTTTTGCTAAATAATCTTGATGGAACGCTACTTCCAACAATTGGTTTTATTGTTGAATTTTAATACTGTATGCATATATTAGAAGAATAATTTACCCCTTATAAATGCAGTATGGTTTAAGGGTCTTGAACTTTCAAAATAGTAGCCCCAATAAGTTTGCCAGAAAATATCCAGATCAAAGTTGGTTATGATATTGAAGGAGAGCGACGGGAAGAGTACCATCAAATTGCTGACTGGAGAATAAATATAATTTAGCCTGGCATTGATGATGGGCGTGATTTCCTTGCTGCATCCTGCAAGTATACTCCATCTTGTAGGCATTAGATTTTCAGGACTAGTATCAAACTTTACTATTATTGGTTGCTTTGGGTATTCAAGAAAACCGTTTTGGTTGTATAATCCGCTGAGGTGGAAATACCATCCATTTTTTGTGATGTAGTCTAATTCAATACTAGCATTCAGGTGTCCCTTTGTGTTTTTGTTTTTGAAGTAATATTGTGCTTCGCCTTTGAAACCAGTTTCGCCTATACTTCCCTGCCATCCCATTCCTGCTGTAAATTTATCGCGATAATATCCTGCAATCCACTGCCAATCGTATTTTGAAGAATTGAAGTTATACTTGATTGCACCCTTCAGTTTCTTTTCTTTGGTACCTTTTGCAATTGCAAATTCCAATGCGCTCATGCCAGATTTTTGGTAATGTATTCTTAAGCCGTCTGTCCCAGCCCGCTCTTCATAATCAAAATCAAAGAGGTTGTACGTGTTAAAAACATCATTGGGATTCCAGGTGTTGTTCATCCCCCAATTGATTCTTTGTCTACCGCCTTTGATACTCCATTGATTTGTTTTGTATTCCAACCAAGCTCTTTCTGTTGTTGCATACAAAACAGCTTTTGGGTTATAATTCCAAAGCAGTCGGTTTCTTATTTCTACGGATGCATTTAAATGCGTGGACTCAATTTTAAAATTGAGTCGGTTGTGCAACAGGTGTCCGTAATACAGTGGCTTGTTCAGGATAGGCATGTTGAAGCTGCTCAAGCTTTTTACGTAGCCATTGAAAGAAAATGTATACGCAGTTTTTTTTTCAGTATGAGAATCGATGGACTGGGCCAATATACAATTGGGTAAAGCAAATAAAAAAATGATAATAAGGTAAGCTCTCTGTTTCATTCTTGCGAAATACCACTATCGGATACAATTTTTCCATCTTCTAATTTTATAACCCTTCTGGCTCTTTCGATTACTCTTTGGTCGTGTGTGGAGAATATAAAAGTCATTCCTTCTTCTCTATTTAATTTGGTCATGATGTCTAATAGGTTAAACGCAGAAGCAGAATCCAGATTTGCGGTGGGTTCGTCTGCCAATACAAATTGGGGTTTGGATGCAAGCGCTCTAACTACCGCAACTCTTTGTTGTTGTCCGCCAGACAATTGTGCGGGTCTGACATTCATCTTATCCAGCAATCCAACTTCCGTAAACAACTTATTAATTCTTGCTTCTCTTTCTGTTTTGGGTGTTTTTTGCAGCAACATGATGAATTCGGCGTTTTCTTTTGCAGTCAATACCGGTATTAGGTTGAAGGATTGAAATACGAAACCGATGTTGTGCAATCGAAACTTTACCAATGCAGACTGATTTAATGTAGTGATGTCTGTACCGTTGATAATGATATTTCCAGTATCCGGATGATCCAACCCTCCAATCATGTTTAGTAAAGTTGTCTTTCCAGATCCGGAGGGTCCAACCAAAGCAACAAATTCACCTTTATGCAAATGCAGGTGTACATTTTTCACAGCAGGAACAGGAATCCCTTGTGGATTGTAGGTTTTGCTGATGTTGTGGGCGTCTATTACTGTTATCTCCATTTTTTTATTTTTGAAGTGCAGAGGCTGGGTCAAGTTTCAGGCTTTTCCAAATTGGAAGAATAGAAGAGACTAATGCTGTCAAAAAAACAAGTAATACGATATAGGAAATCTTTTCATTGGGAAGGGATGGGTAAATCAAAGGATCAAAGCCAAAACTTTCCATCAAATCTTTTCCCATCCCACTTAAGTCGAGCCCTGTTTTTTTGTAGTGTTGGATTATGACAAAGCCAATGCCTATTGCAATGGGAATACCGATAGTAGTGAGTAAAAAGGTTTCCGTAAAAACCATCCATAGGATGCGAAATTTATTCATGCCCAAGGCCATCATCATTCCTATTTCATGTCTTCTTTCCAGGATAGACATCATCATGGTGTTCATGATACCAAATGAAAGTGCAATGAGGATGATCAACAAAATGATAAATGAATAAATGTCTATAGTTTCTACCATCAACTCTGTTTCTGGCGATAGTGCTTTCCAAGATTCCACTTTGCTATTTGGGAAAAAGTTTTGGTATGCGATTAGTTCTTGATCCAAGAGTTGATCTTGGTTTAGAAGTACAGAAAATTCATGAATTTGGTTTTCCATGCCCAGTAAGTCTTGCAGGTCTTTATTTTTTATATAGATGTTGATTTCATCCAGTGGCGCATTGGCAGATTGGTAAATTCCCTTTATCCGAAAAGCAGATGATATCAAGTTATCGGCAGTATCTGTTGTGGTTATAATGGCTTTTCCTCCAACTTCCAGTTTTAGTTTTTTCGCAAGTTTTTTCCCGATGAGCATTCCTTTGGTATGATTGTCCCAGTCTAGTTCGCCAATTCTCAATTTCTTTTTGAGTCCAGATACATCTTGTTCAACCCTATTATCGATTCCAATAATACTCACCCCTGAACTTCCCGAAGGTGTAGCAAGCATTCCAGTTGCAATTGTTCTTTCTACAAAACCCTTTATTTTTTTGTCCTGTTTTAATTTTTCAGAAATACTTTTTGCATCGCTAATAAAATAACGCGGGTCTTGGTCGCTTTGAAAATTTGTGTGGTGAATTTGAAAATGCCCGGTTTCATAATCAATAACCGTTCTAACTCTTCCGTTCATCATGCCTTCATACAATGCAAGAACAGACATACCTGCAAATAGTCCCGCTACCACCGATGTGATAATCACCAAGCTTCTCAACTTGTTTCGCCAAATATTTTTCCATGCGAGATTCCCAATCATTGTTTTATTTTTTCATTGCACGGAGTGCATTCATTTTGAAGATGATGGCAACAGGATAAAGCGATAGTATTATGCCTATGATAAATACAATCAAGCTTTGTTTAAGAAATATACCTGCATCAGTAGAGGTCGGAAAAATTGGTTCGAAACCAAAACGTTTGTAGGCTTCGGCCACTTTGCCAGATATTCTTAATGGATGAGACTTGAAATAAAACACGAATGGTGAACTCAAGAGTAAGCCAACCAATGATCCAATCATGACTGTCATTAGGGATTCTACTGCTAATACCACCTGCAGTCTAAACTTTGTCATTCCCAGAGCCAGCAACATCCCATTTTCTTTTTTTCTTTCAGACATCATGATAAGGAGTGTACTGAAAATGCCGAAACTTACCAGGATATACAAGATCAGCTGTACAAATTGCATATTTTCAGAATCGGTGCCAATGTGTTGTTTGATGTCAGGCATCAAATCTCCCCAGGAAAGTGTCTCGTATTTAGTACCAGATAGATTTCTGATTTGGGTAGTCATTTTATCTACATCTGCATTGTCTTTGAGTAGAATACACCATGATGTTGCAATGTTATCCGCAGCAAATAATTGTTGTGCTGCGGCCAATGACATTACTACCATTCTGTCGTTTAGTTTTGGAGAGGCCAATTGGATAATTCCACTGATAATAAACCTGCCAGCTGCTGAAGTGCCTCGGTAGCC
The DNA here is from genome assembly GCA_964631755.1 of uncultured Sphingobacterium sp. Taxonomy (GTDB): domain Bacteria; phylum Bacteroidota; class Bacteroidia; order Chitinophagales; family Chitinophagaceae; genus Pollutibacter. Next base: position 4,495 of record CAZVYI010000045.1, read on the forward strand.
TTGTCCAATAATAATGATGGTATCTTTTTTAGTTTTGCCCAATTTCTTAGCCAAGCCTTCTGAAATCAACAATTCATTTTTGTTTTGGTATAGTCGGCCTTGTGATAATTTATTTCCAATGGCAGAGAACTTATGTATCTCAGCATCTTCTATGCCCATGATGATACATCCTTTCGTTGTTTCTCCAGAAGAAATAAGAGCAAAAGATTCCAATCTTGCCGTGATCATATCAAGTTTCCCTAGGCCTTCTATTTTATTTTTTATTTTTTCTTCCGGGATAAATCCATTTTCAAGAATCTGTTCTTCTTGGTAGCCATTGAGATGCACTTGGATATGTCCTGTATAGCTACTTACAATATTGTGAATCAGGTTAGAAAATATTCCTTCCTTTAAGCCTGCAGCAATCATCGATATCAGAGTTGCAAAGGCAACTGCAGAAATGGTAATCATGGTTCTACCCTTATTTCTCCAAAGATTTTTCCATGCAAGAGAAAAGATCCACATAGCGGTTATTGAATTTCTGTGATGTATCTCATTTTATCAGTTGTAAAAAGAGATTCATCGATTAATCGATTATAGATGACGGATTCGTAACGCATTTCAGTTCTTTGGTTCTTTTTGTTGGCGGGAATCATTTCAAATCTTGTGGGGATTAATCTTCCGTCCATCATTTTAACTTCGTAGGCATTCATGGTGTTGATCAATTCATTGCTTTCGTCGTAAAACCTGGCATGCAGTTGAACCAAATATTCTTTGTCGATGCAGGTAATTAGTTTTCCCCAAACCACAGCTGCATCTGGCTTGGGTATCATGATAATTTGAAAGCAACTCCTGGAATTGATTACTGTATCAGTTGTGAAAAGATGATCATAATCAGTCACCAATGAAGATTCTTTTACCAGGTCGTCGTTAGTAAAATCAGTTCCCATCCAAGACTGGCTCATCATGGAGGGTGGGAGCTTAATAATCTTTTCGATGGAAGGCATCCAATTCCACACTTCCTTTTTCCTTTTCAGAAAAACAATTCCTCTGTCGCGTGCCGGAGATGTTATTAAAATAGTTGAGTATTCGTTTCCTTTCATCCAGGTTTTCAGACGCATTTCTCTTGTCCACCCTGGCCTTATCGTTTTTACCACTATTGTAGCCTGAGAGGTTTTACCTCTCATTTTGTCTTCTGTTATTTCAATGATTTCTTTTGCTGTTTGAGCATGCAGTGATAATGATAAAGAAAACAGTGCTAGTATAGGAATTGGTTTGAACATTTGAACGTTGTATTCCAAAGATCAAACTTCTAAGTCCTTAAAGAGATGATTTAGATTAGGTTAATTAATCTGGTATTTTCAATTTTATAAAAAATGCTCTTTGATAATATCTGTTTTATTTTCACTTAGCATTTTAGTAAAAGCTTTGGATATTGGTGACAAATTCTTATTCTTTAACCAGACTATGTTCCATGTCGATTTTAATGGGAGTCCTTTTACTGGGATGATATGAAGTTGTTTATTCTTTAATTCATTTTTAATTCCAATTAATGGCATAATGGAATAGCCAATTCCGGCAATAACTGCTTGTTTTACTGCTTCATTTGAGGTTAGCTGTATTTTCTTTCTTACTTTGATTTTATTCTTCTCGATGAATTTTTCCATCGCATTTCTCGTGGCAGATCCTTCTTCTCGGTAAATAAGTGGTAATGATTCCAACACTAATTTATTGGCTGATGCATGTTCTTTAAATCCATCTGTATTACCTACCAGAAATAAAAGGTTAGGCATCAGTTCAATTTTATTGAGTTGTAAATGATCTGGTAGTACAGAGACCAGTGCAAAATCTGTTTCATTTTTTTCTAAAGATTCAATCACTTTTGTTTTATTAGACACATCAAGTCTCAACTCAATATTTTCATGTTTTTTTAAAAAGTCAGATAAAAAATAAGGGATGACATATTTCCCGGTTGAAACTGATGCAATTTTTATGGTTCCAGCCAGTAGTCCTTTGTATTTGTGTAGTCTTTGATCTATTGTATTTAATTCATTCAAAATTGTTCTTGCAGATTCTGCAATTTCAAATCCGAATTCGGTGATGTAAACCTTTTTATTAATGATTTCTACAAGTGGTATATAAAATTGTTCTTGAAAGTTCTTTAGCTGAATAGATACTGCAGGTTGTGAAAGATGCAAAGCTTCAGCAGTCTTGGTAATACTCTGTGTTTCTACCACTTTCAGAAAAATTGTTAACTGGTGTAGTGTATAGTTCATAAATAGTATAAATGATTAATATTATAAATATAAATAAAAATATATGAAAATATGAAGTCAAATTTGCGACAATAAAAATCAATGAAATACAGCATCAACAAAATAGTCCTATCGGTTCTATTCATTGTAACGACTGCATTTATTTATGAGGCCTGTAAACTGAGCGATAACATACTTGTTGAATTATTTACAGCTTTGGCTTTCATAGGCCTATTGTTAACGATATCGCGATTAAAAAGGTAATTTATGTTTCATGGCAGGAAAATATTGATTGCTACAAAACATAAAAAAGAAGAGGTTCTTGCACCTATTTTAGAATCGGCACTCGGCTTGAACTCATTTGTGCTGGACGATTATGATACAGATGTTTTCGGAACATTTACAGGAGAAGTCAAAAGAGAGGGGAGCCCACTTGATGTGCTTAGGAGAAAGGTAGAGCAGGGTTTAGAGTTATCTGGTGTAGATTTAGCGATAGCCAGTGAGGGATCATTTGGCCCACATCCTACCGTTTTTTTTGTACCAGCTGCAGATGAAGTGTTACTTTTTAGGGATAAAAAAAACGATTTAGAAATCGTGGCCCGAGAGATTACTACTGATACTAATTTTGGTTCAGCTGAAGTCCGATCAAAAGAAGAGCTGCTGGCATTTGCAGAGAAGTCTTTATTCCCCTCACATGCTCTTATTCTTTCTGCTGTTGGTGATCATTCAACAGTATTTGTGAAGGGGATCACTGTCCAAGATGAATTATTAACTGTATTTCAAGATTTAAAATCCAAAACTGAAACGGTACTTGTCCAAACCGATATGCGCGCCCTGTATAATCCAACAAGAATGAAGACCATTCAGAAAGCTTGCCATAAGCTTATGAAAAATATCCTGTCTTCCTGTCCAGTCTGTGTTACTCCAGGTTATAACGTATCTGATGTGCTGAGTGGGTTACCATGTTCATTGTGTGGTCGTCCAACAAAATCCACCTTGGCACATCAGTACGTTTGTAAAAAATGCGGGCATGAAGAAAGGCGATATTATCCAAACCTAAAATTAGAGGAAGACCCTACATTTTGTGATTACTGTAACCCATGATTATGAAACACACGCTGATTAAAAACGTCAGGATAGTTGATGATGAAAAAGATTTTATATCTGACATTTATTTAAAAGGAGAAAGAATTGAAAAGATAGCCTCAAACATTTCCCTTTCTCCAACACTGGCCGTTGATGAAATCAATGGAGAAGAGCTGGTGCTTATGCCTGGTATGATTGATGCGCATGTTCACTTTAGAGAGCCTGGACTCACTTACAAAGGTGATATGCGCTCTGAATCAGCCGCGGCTGTATCCGGAGGCATTACTTCTATAATGGATATGCCCAATACAGTACCAAGTGTACTAACAGTTGATATTTTAGAGCAGAAGTATGCAATTGCTGCTAACAGTAGCTTGGCCAATTATTCTTTTTTTATGGGTTTGTCGAAAGACAACTTAGAAGAGGCTTTGAAGGTGAGTACAGAAGATGTATGTGGATTAACTGATGATGGTTTGTATTTTGATGAAGCTCATCCAACACTTTGCAATTCGCTGAATTATTTAGAAAAAATATTTTCTTCTTCCGAACATTTGATTGCGCTTCATTCCGAGGAAGATCAAATCATAAAGAAAAACTATGAGAAAGCAAGAGATGAGTTCAAGGAGTTCATTCCTCCTCATTATCATAGTATCATTCGTTCTTCGGAAGCATGTTATGCTTCAACAAAAGAAATTGTGGATTTGGCTAAAAAGCACAATACAAGATTTCATCTTTTGCATGTGTCTACAGGTGCCGAAGCTGAGCTGTTTCAAAATAATGAACCCTTAAGGTCAAAGCGCATTACTGCTGAAACTACAATTCATCATTTGTTTTTTAATACAGATGATTATGAGCGACTAGGCAATCTGATCAAATGGAATCCAGGAGTCAAATCATTGGCAGATAATAAAGCACTATTAAATGCCTTGAATGAGAACAGAATTGATATTGTTGCTACTGATCATGCACCGCATGCAATCGGAGAGAAAATAGGATTGTATGATAATGTGAAGCCAGGGGGTCCTATGGTGCAGCAAGCCTTACTTGCTTTATTGGAGTTTTATTTTCAAGGTCGACTTACTTTGAATCAGGTTGTACAAAAAACCAGTAATGGGGTAGCAGATCTTTATCGTATAAAAGAAAGAGGGTATATCAGAGAAGGTTATTTTGCTGATCTGGCCTTAGTCGATTTAAATAAAAAATTTAAGGTTACTGAAGAGAATATCAATTATAAGTGTAAATGGTCGCCTTTCATTGACTATACGTTCAATGCATCAATTAGCAAGGTTTTTGTAAACGGATGCAAAGCTTATTCAAATAATGAATTAAAAATCGATTCTCTTGGGAAGCGATTAAAATTTGAAAAAAACAGGTAGAAATAAAATGGATGCAGCACAGAATTTTCAAGTATTGTTATCGAACATCACCAATCCTACTTTATTATTTTTTGTTTTAGGAATTGTAGCGTTTCTGATTAAGAGTGATTTAGAAATACCAGCTCCATCCATTAAGTTCATCTCATTGTATCTTTTGTTTTCCATTGGATTTAAAGGCGGACAAGAATTGCAGCATAGTGAGCTGACTTCAGAAATCTGGTACTCTTTAATTTTTGGTGCCTTATTAGCAACTGTAATTCCATTGTATACGTTCTTTATCTTAAAGATGAAAGTGGGGGTTAGCAATGCCGGTGCTATTGCTGCTTCTTATGGTTCAGTTAGTGCAGTTACATTTGTTTCCGCTGCTACATTTTTAGAAATGCAATCAGTGCATTTTGGTGGTCACATGATAGCGGTGATGGCTCTTATGGAATTTCCAGCAATTATCATGGGCTTTGTTTTAATCAAGAAATTTGAGAAGCAACATGAATTAGATGTGAGTTTTAAAAATATCCTCAGGCATGCTATATCAAATGGAAGTGTATTGATGATTATGGGTAGTTTATTGATTGGAATCATTTCAGATTCCCGACAAGCAGAGGGTATCAAACCTTTTACAAATGATATTTTCAAAGGATTTCTTGCCATCTTCTTGCTTGAAATGGGGATGATTACTGCTAAGCGGTTTTCTACATTTAGACAACATGGCTTATTTGTCTTTCTGTTTGCAATCTTCATCCCATTACTGAATGGATGTGTAGTTGCTTTGTTAAGTGGAAGTATTACTGCTGATGTGGGTAATCGATTTATTTTTTCAATATTAGCTGCGAGTGCATCTTATATTGCTGTACCTGCTGCTATGCGATTAGCTGCGCCTAAGTCGGATCCCGGTTTGTATATACCAATGGCATTGGGTGTAACATTTCCATTTAATATTACAATTGGAATGCCATTGTATTATTTAATCATACATTCTTGATGTAGTCTCTAAATAGTGTCCTTATGAAAAGGGCATTTACTTTTTTGAGGTGAGGATTCCCAGGCGTTGTGGTTATAGAAGAAATTCGGACTAATTACTTCGTTCTTGTATTCATGGTGAAATACTTTGAGGGCTGAACCTGATAAGGGTGGAACAATCCAGCTCCAGTCGGCATTAACTGCTCTACCATCTGCTTCTTCATTTCTGATAAATTTCATAAACTGTTCAGATGCTGCATGGTGATCAGCAAGTGTTACTCCTGCTTTTTGAAATGAATAAAACACAGCTTCGTTCAATACAACCAATGCTTTGTCTTTCCAGAAGGTGTTTGATTTGTCTTGTTTCCATCCCAATTTATGGGCAATAAATGGAAGCTGGTTATAGCGTTTTTCATCTCCTAAATTTCTGGAACCTATTTCTGTGACCATATACCATCCATTAAATGGTGCAGCAGGGTATTGAATTCCACCAATTTCGAGTACCATATCTGATATTAATGGAACGGCATGCCATTTGAGTTGCAGATCAGTGAACCATTCGTGTTCAGGATGTTCTAAATCTACTTCCAGAATTAGTTCTGACTTAAGTGGATGCCACTCGGGTTGTTTTCCATTTTCTTGGACAACGATGGGCAGTAAGTCGAATGCAGAATTGTTTCCCTTCCAGCCCCAAGCTTTGCAAAGATTTGTAAATGTAAGTTGATCAGGATCACCCACTAGTGTTCTGTCCTCTTGTTCATGAGCAGCATACCTAATTAGGTTTTTGTTCCAGATACGAAATGGGGTTATTCCATTTTGATGCTGTGGAGGGAAAACTGTGATCAGGGGTAAAATCTTTCCGTTGTTTGTCGCTTTTTGCAGATGTTCTTCCAATGCTTCGAAAACTTCTTTTGTATTTGCAACATTTCTTTTGTCGTTTAACACCAATGATTTCCAATACAGCCTTCCGATGCAACGATTGCTGTTTCTCCATGCCATTCGAGCGCCATGTTCAAGTTCTTCGAAAGTATGGGTATAGGTGCCAGTCGAATTAATTTCTTGCTGTACATCCGCTAATCTTTGATCCAATGAAGGCAAGTCGAGTTCTTTATACACATGTTCAAGAAATGAAGTTGCCTTTTGATATAATGAAGTGGTTGCATTCATGCGGGTGCAAAGTTAACAAAGCATAACAGATTCTTTGTTTATAAGTTCAGTTGAATTGCAATTTCTCCAAAAGCATGCGGCATCGCAGTTTTGAATTCTGGACTATTGTGGTGTTGTACGAGTGAAATAAAAACTTTTTTAATCTGAAAGCTGATACCAACACTTGTATGGTAAATGAATTTGTTGATGTTTCTAGGGAAAATACCGGATGGATTCGGATTGGTTTGTAAGATTCGATTATCTATGACAAATTCTAATTTTGGTTTAGCCCATATACTGATGTGAGGTTTTGAATATGTATTTGTTCTTTTGCTAAAAAATTCAATAAATGAATCTTTACTGCGATCTATTTTTAACTCCATTGCCAGAAAAAAATTATTGAATATGCTGCCAACATTTATGGTGGCATTCGTATTCACTTTTAACCAATTGGTTTTGAGAAACGAATGGGTATGTTCAATTTGGGTTTGCATAAAATTTCCTAGTTCTAATTGCGACGACCATCCCATAGGCTCGCGGTCGCCAATAATTTTATGTACCTCCCGTTGTATAAGGTTCGCTCCAGAAGAAGGACCATTATTGCCCAACGAAAATATTCCTTTGGTGTATGATGTATTGTTTTCATTAAAAATCAAATATCCTATACTTAGATAGGTAAGTCCAGCATAAGGATAATCTAATGGGCTTAATTCTTCGGGCATTAATCTAATGTTACTGGGTGTATATGTTTTTTGTACTAAGGCAATAGTAAGGTAATGTGTATTGTTATTTTTTAAGTGTATCATTCCGCCACATGAAATTCCACCAGTAAAATATTTATCTGTGCCATGGCCCTTGTAGTTCAAAAAATCATTTTGTATTTCCAGGTAGACGATATCTTGACTTATTGTTCTTAATGTACTAGCCAATACAAAAAGTGCAAGTAGTATATAATATATTCTAATAGAAATAATTCCACCATTGAACATCAGGTGAAATTCAGCGAGCTGTTAATACCTAACAATGAGAAGGTGTATTATTTATATTGATAGTTATTAAAAAATAGACTTTTAGTTATTCAGCTATTTAGTAGCCTTCAGGCATTTTTGTTTCATTGCTGTTGGTGCTCAGTTTAAGGATGATGTCTTTTTGATTGGGAAATTTTTCAATTAAGGTTGCTGCTGTTGCTGCTTCAAAGCAACTTGATGTGAACCCCGGTGAAAGGGTACAACCGAAAACGGAGAATTGTCCGCCTTTTTTTGTGCATCCAGCTTGCCAGACTCCCGCTGGGACGGTATATTGAATCAGTTCACCTTTTTCGAAATTGGAACCCATAGTAATTTCTTGTATTGTCCCGTTTTCATGCAATAGATAAAGTGTAAGTGGATCTCCACAATAGAAATGCCAGGTTTCATCCTGCGTTAATTTATGAAAACTGGAATAACTCCAAGGTGAATTACAATACATACCAATCATTGCTGTACTTAGTGGCGCACCCTCATCATTTAAAATTGGAGAACGATAGGTTTGTTTAAAGAAGGTGCCTTCTATAGGGAGTATTTCAAATTTGAAATGGTCAATAATATCATTAATAAGCTTATCCATAAATTACCATTGCTTTGTCTTGTAATCTAAACATACAAAATCAAATAGATAATTGTAAATTGTAGTTCAAAATCAATTCATATGACAGAACAAAATTTCAGCAACCACGCCAGAATGCACCCTTTGTTTCATTACATTACTGCGCCTTTGGTCTTTTTGGGATTAATTGGTAGTCTTGTTAATCTTGCAAAAAGTGATGCAAGTAGTCATTATAGTGCTGCGTTGTTGGTTATTGTTTTTCTAATATTGTTGTTTATTGGCGCAATGGTAAGGACTTATGCTTTGAAAGCACAGGACAGGGCTATTAGGGCTGAAGAGGGTTTGCGTCATTTTGTGCTGACAGGTAAGCCATTGGATTCAAGATTACGAACAGGGCAAATCGTTGCATTGAGATTTGCGTCTGATGCAGAATTTCCAGCTTTAGCTGCTAAGGCTGCAGAGGAAAATTTATCTGGAAAGCAAATCAAGCAAGCTGTTCAGAACTGGAGAGCTGATTA
>CAZVYI010000046.1:0-13162 GCA_964631755.1 uncultured Sphingobacterium sp.
GCAAAGTCTTGAATACATCCTCAAGTACTTTCATGAGCGTGGGACGATCGATGTTCTCCGCATCTTTGAAATCCTGGAAGGACTCGATCAAATTGATACTTGCCATAGCCTATCGTTTTTTATTCTTGTCTGTTTTTATTAAAATACTATTTTAACAACCGTTGATTTTACATCTGCAAAAGAAAGCTCGTGCTTTACGATCTCCTTTTTCTTTCCTTTACCCTTTTCTTCTTCTACCTCTATTCCATTTTCACTGACCTCAAGCAACTTGCCATCCAACTTTCTACCATCTACACATTCAACCTCAACCAATCTGCCGAGGTTCTTCTTGTACTGACGAAGCATGGTCAATGGCTCATCAACTCCAGGTGATGAAACCTCCAATGCAAACTCCCCATCATTGCAAACACCTTCCTCAACAATCAATTTGTACAATGCCCTGTTGAGCTTCACACATTTGTCGATCGTAACCCCCTCATCTCCATCGATATACACAGAGATGTTGTTGATGGGGCGGATATGCACCCTAACCAAAAAAATAGCAGTCTCCGGCTCGAGGAGCTTCTCTACTAAAGAATTGATTATCAATGTTTTTGCTTCGTTCGACATGGTATAGAAATAAAGAAGGGAACGATTCCGTTCCCTTCAATTGTTCCTGTTTCGAGTACAAAGATAGAAAAATTGGCTGAAATGGCAAAAAAGTTGTCCATCAGCTTTCTGGGTGACGACAGTCATTTTTTCTTTGGAAGGATTCCATAACTTCAACCATTCGTTAAAACGGACAACTACCAACACCTAACCTGACCAACTATGTCGGATAACCTGAACGATTTTTACAAAGAAAACAAGCGTTTGGTTGCAGATTATTTCGAAACCAGACTCCAAATTTTAAAGCTGACTTCCGTAAGAAGTCTGTCCAGAACCCTAAGCATGTTGATCCTGATTACTTTGATCAGCTTCATGGTGCTGTTTTTTCTGCTTTTCCTGGTAATTGCCTTCTCCTGGTTCATGTCTGATTTGCTGGGAAGTGCTGCCATGGGATTTTTATGCGGTGGAGGGGTATTTCTGCTTATCCTTCTTTTAGCCGTTGCATTTAGAAAAGCTTTATTTCTGAACCCCTTAATCCGACTGTTTATTCAGACATCAACACAGGAGGAAGAGGATGAATTTTATTAAGATGAACAGACGTATCAAAACAATTGATCAACTCGATATGACCATTAGGGAATTGAAAATGAAGCAGAAAAGCCTGGAAACCTCTCTCGATCATAATTTTCAAAACCTAAAAGGAAATTATTTCAACATGACACTCAATAGTGTTTTTGGCGGGAAGCGAGGCAGCACTAATTTTTGGGCAGATATCGTTACTCGATTTATGGAAAGTGAGAAACTCCAGGAAGGAGTAAGTAATATCGTATCCAAAATGGCTGATAAAGTTGGCGATGTTTTAAAAGGTGATAAAAGCTAACTTTGCAGGATGTTACGGTACATTCTATTGGGCTTTGCCATCTATTTTGCCTATCGCTTCATTGTAGGATTTGCATGGCCCGTTTACAAAACTACGAAGCAAGTCAGGAAGCAGTTTGATGCCATGAGAGAACAGCAAGAACAGTTCACCCAAAAGCAACAACAACCTGCACCTGAAAAAAAACAGGCTAAAGTCGATAATGACGACTATATCGAGTTTGAGGAAATAAAAAACTAAGCTTTTATTTCGCTGGCGTAATCACAATGTTGCGGTATTCAACTGGACCATGATCGCCTTGCAAGAAAATGGGACCAGGTTCTCCCTCTTTACTATCCAATGCACCACCTGTTATCCCCGGAATTATTTGATCATTGATAATGGTCTTTCCGTTTGCAACTACTGTCACCCTGCGTCCTACTAAAGTGATATCATATACCTGCCATTCTCCTGCAGGCTTAACGGCCATTTCATTGGGTGTTAAAAAGCCATAAACTCCACCAAACAAATGAGAATTGGGTTCTCTCCCATAACTGTCTTCCACCTGCACTTCATAACGACCACGTAAATAAACTCCACTGTTGCTTCCCTTTGGATAGCGCACTTCAATGTGTAATTTGAAATCATTGAATTTTTGATCGGTCATGATGTTTGATCCAGAACGAGGACTCTTCATGACACCATTCTCAACCACCCACTGATTGTCTTTTGTCTGCGTTTTCCAACCTGTTAAATCTTTTCCATTAAACAAAGTAATTGGAGCGCCCCAAACTGGTGCTGATGATCTAACAAGAGATGGTGCGCGTTCGCCGACAAATGGATGAGTTTCTCCGCGGTTGTTTCTTATGGTGCCGACAAGTTTACCATCTTTAATTTCTGCATTCATCACCAAATCAATATCAGTCATGTCCCATTGTGGAGGAATACTGAAATTGACTTTGCCATTGCTGAAATTGACTTTTGCAATTGGTCTTGCACTTCCGCCTTCCGCTACAAAATGACCTACAAGTGTCCTGATTCCAGATAGTTCTACTTCCAACCAAGAGGGGACAATTTTATCGCCCTGATCGACTGTCAAATCCCACCTGCCAATAATTGAGGGTGGCGGAGGAGGTGCGGCATGATCTTGTGCAATACTTAATAATGAAGTGAGTACTGATAGAATTGTTAAAAGTTTTTTCATGATGGCTGCTTTATCTACCGAATATAAAAAAAAGCAATGACACTCGGTGATGATTCCATAAATTGCTTTTCAATATTTCTGTGGATGCAGTTGCTGAAAAAGTTAGTAGTTGGGTTTTTTATTTTATTGAGCTTCTATTCAGCAAAAGCTCAGACAGATACCTTATTTTGGTTTGCTGCACCTGATTTACAACAGGCACATGGCGATAGACCTATATTTTTGAGAGTTGCTGCCGGAGACGAACCAGCCTTTGTTACCATATCACAACCAGCTGACCCGACCTTTCCAATTATTTCATTTTTTGTTCCTGCTAATGGGACTGTTTCAAGAGATCTTACTACACTCATCAACAGAATTGAAAATGGAAGTACAAATATTATTGCAAGAAGAGGGTTACTCATTCGCTCCGACAAACCTATCAACTGCTACTATGATATCGCTGCTGGTTTTAATGGTGATTTATATGCGCTAAAAGGGGCAAATGCATTGGGAACTGCTTTCACAGTACCCTTTCAGGCAGATCTAAATACCTCAAACAGGACAGACGGCACCTATACTTGCGATATTATCATTGTTGCAACAGAAGATGAAACTGTAGTCACCATTACACCTACAGTTCCTTTAGTCGGTATTGGCACAGGTGCATTTACCATCACTTTAAACAGAGGCGAAACTTATGTTGTTACTGCAAGTTCACCAAGTGCTTCTGGTAAACCAATCGGAACCAAAGTAACTTCAGATAAACCAATCGCCATAACTACCAAAGACGACTCTATCGCTTTAGGCATTTGTCAAGATACTGCTGGTGACCAAATCATACCAGACCGACTTGCAGGAAGAGAATTCATATTACTTCGAGGCTACTTTACAAGCTCTCCAGATTTTTACTATGTACTTGCAACTCAAGATAATACTGTTGTTTCCACATCTGAAGGAACAACAGTAACGATTAACAATGGACAATTTTATCGCGGACTACTATCCAATAATGAATCTGTATTTGTTAAAGCAGATAAACCCGTACACGTATACCAGGTATCTGGTTTTGGTTGTGAAATGGGCGGTGCAGTTATCCCATCTCTAAAATGTACCGGATCCACTCAAGTGAGTGTAGTTAGGGCAACAGCAACGGGAGAACAATTTTACATCAATGTGCTCGCACAAATTGATGCCATCAACGATTTCACCATTAATGGTTCTAATGCACTAATACCAGCAAGTATCTTTCGTGTTGTACCAGGTACAAATGGATTGTGGATGTCTGCAAGGATTAACATTCCATCTACTATTGTACCATCTGGTTCAGCAATTAACATTAAGAACAGTTTTGGAAAATTTCATGTGGGTGCAATCCAAGGGGGACCAACTAGTACCGCACGTTTTGGCTATTTCTCAAATTTCGGCACAAATACTATTTTATTAAGAGACCCGAATGATCCGAATACCTTTATCAGAGATGAAAAAGTTTTTTGCTTCAACGCTACTGCACTAATCAATGCCGTTGACCCTGATGGTGAATTAAGTTTTAGCTGGACCGGCCCTAATGGATTAAATATTGGTAATGGACAACTTCAACTGACAAACTTTGATAATAGAGATACAGGATTATATACCATTACTGCAAGTGGGGCAGGTTGTGGTACGTCCAGAAAAACAGTTAAACTCATAATTGATAAACCTAAAGCAAAATTCAATTATACAACAAATGGTTGCGCAGAAGACGGCATTGATTTTACAGCAGATCCAAGTACAGGTGTAAACTGGAAATGGAATTTTGGTACGGGGGCTCCATTTGAAACTACACAACCAGTTGTAAATGGAATAGTTTTAAACAGGACTGGCTTTGTTCCTGTATCGGTAGCAGTCGCTTCACCGCGTGGTTGTTTTTCACCTGATAGTACTGTTTTGATTGAATTAACCGACAGACCATTGGCAAGATTTAATTTACCAGCAAGCACCTGTGTAGATTCCTTACTAACGCTAACCGATGCTTCTTCAATTGTGAGTGGCAACTTAAGCAAATGGAAGTGGAATACAGATGATGGATCTGGCTTTGTATTAAAAAATGATAATAGTCCCGTTACTGCATCATTCAATACATGGGGCACAAAAGACGTACGACTTTTAGTTCAATCACAAACCGGTTGCGAAAGTGATACATTCAGGATTGCTGGTGGTTTCAAAGTTCATCCTTTACCAGAACCTGGATTTATTTTACCGGAAATTTGTCTTGATGATGCAATGGCACAATTCATTGACACAACAAAAAGTCCTGATGGTTTTAACACTTTTACTTACCAATGGAATTTCAATGATGGACTTACACCAGTTACTCCTGTACCCATTCCGAATCCATCAGCACCAACGGCAAAAGATCCTTTTGTAGAATATAGGGCAATCGGCAGATACAATGTCACACAAACGGTAAATTCGAGAGGATGTATTGCTACCAAAACAATTTCTTTTAAAGTAAATGGAGCTAATCCTATCCCCCGCTTTGACATCATAGCAGAATCAGGTTTGTGCAGCAATGATTTTGTATCTATCATCAATCAATCTACTATTGATCTGGATGATGTAACCAGACTAGAAATCTTATGGGATGCAACAGATCCTACGTTAAGAACTGTTGATGAAAATCCAACAGTGGGTAAAGCTTATCAAATTAAGTACTCCGACTTCCAATCTCCGGCGAGTAAAAATTTAAACATTCGTTTGATAGCCTATTCAGGTGAAGCTGAGGCGTGTAGAAAAGATTTGGAAAAGCCAATTACTTTGTATGCAAGTCCGAAAGTCACTTTCCTAGACATGCCTGGCATCTGTATTGAAACTGCACCTCGTCAAATCACTCAAGCAAGTTCAGACCCACAAGTGCCTGGCGCCTTTATATATACAGGCAATGGAGTTTCAGCAACAGGACTGTTTGATCCAGCATCAGCTGGTGCAGGTACGCATAGCATTAAATATGTATTTACTTCCTCGCAAAATACTGTATGTAAAGACTCGGCTACAAAAGATATCATCGTATGGCCAAGGCCGATAGCTAATTTCACTATTGCACCTATTCAATGTGAAAAGACACCACTCACCTTCACCAATACATCTCAACCACTTGTTGGAGTAATTGATGAATGGAGTTGGAATTTTGGCGATGGAAATCCTGCACAGATAAGAAATACAGGACTCCCATTCGATTATACATTCAGCCAATATCAAACATATAATGTTGACTTAAGCGTAACAACAAACAATGGTTGCATAAGTCTGATTAAAACAATGACAATTGATGTTAACCCCAATCCAATACCCAATTTCACTTTACCAAAAGTTTGTCTACCAGAAGGAAGAGCCTTGTTCATAAACAATACAACTATTCCCTCTACTAGTAATAGCTTATCCTACAACTGGAATTTTGGAGATCCCTTTAACAATACTTCCAGTGCAGTTAAAGATGGACTTCATTTTTACCGCAGTGCTCAGGATTATACTGTAAAACTAATTGCCTTGAACCCAGCTACTGGTTGTAAGGATTCATTAACGCAATTGTTGGAGACAGTTTACGAACAACCAAAGGCAGGATTTTTTAGCAAGGATTCTATTTGTATTGGAGAAATAATCGACTTCACCGATAACAGCAAAACAAATGATGGCATCATCAATAAGTGGTTCTGGAGATTTGATGGTTCAAGAACCGACACAATGCCTAATACTTCTCATTTTTACAAAAATCCTGGTATTGAAACTGTAGTCTTCTTTGCACAAAATGATTTAGGCTGTTATACAGATACGATTAGAAAGACCATAGAGATATTTGACTCACCAAAAATTGATGCTGGTCCGGATTTATTTGTGATCAACGATGGTAGTGTAAAAATTAATGCGACTGCCACAGGAAGAATTGTTTCTTACAGCTGGACACCATCTTCTTATTTAAGTGCAACAAACATATTACAACCAATGGTTGTCAATCCACAAACAGAGGTTGAATACAGACTTACAGTGCTGGGCAGAGGCGGATGTATCCGATCCGATATCGTAAAAATGAAGCCTTTGTTCGTGCCCCTACCTCCCAACACTTTTACACCAAATGGAGACGGCATCAATGATACATGGGTAGTAAAAAATCTAGAACAATATCCAGAGGCAACAATTGAAGTCTATACCACTTCTGGCACTTTGGTTTATAGAAATGTTGGGAACAACAGACAATGGGATGGAATTTATAAAGGAAAGCCATTGCCCAGCGGCACCTACTATTATGTGATTGATCCGAAAAGTGGTCGACAAAAAATAGCAGGCTACATTACCCTTTTGAAATAAAATTAGCCAACTGCATTTTCCAATGCCCTTTCCAATTGATCCATTTCTGCAGGGGTGAGGTATCGCCATTTTCCAACAGCCAAATTTCCCAATTGAATGTGCATGATACGAATTCGCTTTAGCGTTTTAACTTTATAGCCGAAGGTCTCACACATTCTTCTTATTTGTCGGTTAAGCCCTTGCTTCAAAATGATTCTGAATCTTCTTTGCCCTTCTTGTCGTATAAAACATGGCTTGGTTACTTCATTTAAAATACGCACACCAACTCCCATTTGTCTGATCATTTCGTGAGTCAGTTCTTTGTCAACCGTCACCACATATTCCTTTTCGTTATTGTTACTCGAACGTAAAATCTTATTCACGATATCGCCATCATTGGTAAGTAAAATCAAACCTTCAGAATCTTTATCCAATCTTCCAACTGGGAAAATTCTTTTAGGGTGATTCATAAAACGAATGATGTTGGTCCTATCACTCATATCAGTCGTTGATGTAACTCCTACAGGCTTATTCAATGCAATGTAAATAGGTCGCTGTTTCGATTTGATCTTTTCACCATCAATTGCTACTACATCACCAGGCACAACCCTTGAAGTAGAAATTGCCAGTTCATCGTTGATGGTTACTCTTGCATCATCTACTAATTTATCAGCATCCCTTCTGGAGCAGAAGCCAGAATTACTTATGTATTTGTTAATTTGTATCCCTTGATCTGTTATTGCCTTTTTCATTGAAATATAAAGTTATATTAAAGTAATAACTTAGTAAATATGGAGATGAACAACTTACTAAAGAAGATACTTTCAGTTACCACACTTCGCAGTAAACAAAAAAAAGGAGCATCCTTAACTCCTTATACATATGCCAAAGCGTACCGTGAGCTAAGGATACTTTCAAAAAGAAATTTGAAGGACTTTCTTCTGATTACAACAGGTATATTTTCTGCTTCATTTGGATTAAAAGGATTTTTATTAACCAATGAATTTATTGATGGAGGTGCTATGGGTATTTCGATGCTGATATCCAAACAATCTAAGCTTCCCCTTTATATACTCATCATGATTGTGAATTCTCCATTCATCTTCATGGGATATAAAGTAGTCAGCAAGGCCTTTGCCGTAAAAACTGTTCTCGCTATAATTGGACTTGCAGGAGTGCTTGCATATGTTCATTTTCCAAATGTCACCAATGATAATATTCTAGTAGCAGTGTTCGGCGGGTTTTTCTTGGGTACAGGTATTGGACTAGCTGTACGAGGTGGTGCAGTAATTGACGGCACTGAAATTCTGGCAATTTATTTAAGCAGAAGGCTGGGCACTACCATTGGCGATATTATACTACTTATCAATGCAATCATATTTGCTACAGCAGCTTACTTGCTTTCAGTTGAAATTGCATTGTTCTCAATGATCACCTATATATCAGCTTCAAAAATGGTCGATTTTCTGGTTGATGGTATTGATGAATTTGTAGGCGTTACAATAGTTTCAAACCATTACGACGAAATCAAACAAATGATAATTGAAAAAATGGGAAGAGGTATCACTGTTTACAAAGGAGAAAAAGGATATGGAACAAGAGGAGAAATGGGAGATGTCAATATTCTCTTTACAGTAATCACAAGATTAGAGTTGAATAAACTGAATACAGAAATACAAACCATCGATCCACATGCGTTTGTGGTGATGAACAGCATTAAGGATACCAAAGGGGGTATGATCAAAAAAAAGGCACTAAAACATTAGTGCCTTTGAACAAGTTGAGGAGAAAAGGATTAATTAAGTACGACAGTTTTCAGCTCAACGTCTTTGCCCTTTTTCACAACTATATTATTTACTGTTTTTGAAGTCTTACCGGGAGCTTCAAATAAAACAGAATAAGTTCCTTCTTTCAAACCCCTGATTTTAAATTCTCCTTTTTTATCAGGATTGGCAATTTTAGGTTCTCCCTGACCACTTGATACTGTCACTTTTGCTTTAATGCCTTCGGGTAATACTTTGCCTTCAATTTCACCATAACCAGAATTACTAAATGGCTGTAATTTAGGGCTCAGATAATATTTACCTGCTAGATATTTTATAGACTTCGACAAATCAAAATCAATTCTAAATTCTTCGGTATTGTTAGAATCATCTTTATCACAATCATCATCGCCTATTTTGATATACAAGAAATTATTGGTCGCATTGTTCAAGGTTAATGGATGAGAAACATTGTTCTCATCTACTACAGAATTATTTGCGCCAAGCGTAACTCTAACTTTTTCTACATCACGCAAAACCTCAATACTTCCAAGAAGCATTTCAACTCCATTTTGGAGCTTTAGGACATCAATCACTTGAGGAGTAAAAACCAAAGTTTTCCACTCTCCATGTTTGTCGCGATCACTCAAATGATCATCATCATCTTTATCGTCATCATCGTCATCATCTGATGATGAACTTTCACTATCAATTTTTACTTCAACTTTCTGTACATCAATAAAAACATTCTTGAGATCCATTGGTCCGTCTGTCAAATAAATTGAAACCTTGCGCGGATCATCAACTTGTAATTGGGTCTTAAATTTGGATGGTTTTTCACAGCTCTGAATGAAAGTGAAAGTCAGCACAAGAAGCACTAGTGTCACTTTTGAAAGTAAGCTGTTCATGTTGTTAGTTTAAATGTAAAAATGGATTGATGGTTAAAATCTGAACTGCAATCTAGTGAAAATTCGCATCCCATTGAAACCCATCTGAACACCATCCCATGGTCCTCCTGTCTCATTGTTTCCGGCCCAATATTTAGCTTGTGGGTTAACTGCCAAGTTGGGATGGATATTGAAAAGGTTATCTACACCTGCAACGAAAGATAATGATTTGATTATCTGATAGTTGACATATATATCAGTAGTAAACTTACCAGTGTAAGCAAAAATTTCAGGTACATATTTTCCATTGTTAAAGTCGACAGCATTAGGAGAAGTGGTTGGGTCATCGACAGGCACCATGGGATAAATGCCGTCATAATCAGGATCGCCAAAGCCTGTCAGCTCCACTTTACCAAAATAAGTAACTCTTGCTCCAAGCATTATTTTCTTCCACTTATAGTCAGCACTGATTGCATATTTACTTCTTGGAGCGGAAGCTTTCATGAAATAGATTTCACGGGTATTGAAGAATGTACTTGGAATTTCTCCTGAAAAATATTTTGCTCTTGAAGTATAATATGGATCAGTTTCATATTTACTGTTCTGCAATTCAGTCGGCACATTGATTTTATCAATAGTAATGGTTTGGAAATTACCGACGAACAATACATTAAGCGACTGATCTTTTTTAAACGATTTTTTATACGACACAACAACATCCAATCCACTGTTTGTGGTATTCACCGCATTAGCAAAAAATTGAGAAGCCACTACATCTAAATCAAGCATTTTATTTCTTAGTGCTGTTGATATGGCAGGATCAGTGACAGTAAATTGTCCGGATAAAACAACACGATCATTCATCTTGATGTTATACCCATCAACTGAAATCGACCAAGCTGGTGCAGGCATCCAAGTAAATCCGAAACTTCCATTTAATGATGTCTCTTGTTTCAATGCAGGAATGCCAGCAATTCTGGTCAGTTCGTCAACATTGTTGGCAATTCTATTTTGAACCAAAACTCCATTTGCAAAAGATGAAACGGTATTGCTGAAATATTTTTGTTGTAGAGATGGTGCACGATACCCTGTACTAATTGATCCACGAAGATTAAAATTATCGGTGACTTTATAACGAGCAGCAGTTTTAAATGTAGCTAATGCACCAAAATCTGAATAGTTTTCAAAGCGAATGGCACCTGTGATGAGCAATTTGTTATTTGGCGTATAGGTAACATCACCATACAAACCACTAACAAGACGGTTTTCGTTGGTTACATCAGCTGGACTAAATCCAGGGAAGCCTTGTGCGCCGGCACTTTGGCGGGTTAATCCAGGTACCCCCGGATATGCTTTATAAGAAGCTTCCTCTCCAGCCTGAATCGTATAGTTTTCATACCTGAGTTCTGCACCATAAGACACTGCTAGACCACCTGCATTTTCTTTTCCAAATTGTTTTGATGCATCAATATTCAATGTGTTTTGTAAAAACCTGAAACCACCATCATCAAAAGATGTTTTTGAAGCATCTCCAATGATTGAGGCATTGAATGTTTTGTATCCATAGTAATGAAAATTATTATACCCTATGGCGTTACTGATATCCCAGTTCCAACCTTTTTTTGAAATGGTATTGTAACCAGCGACAAGAGATAGATCAATGATTTCTGTCTGGATACGTGGATTGTAGCTGGTATCACCTGATCCGGTTCTAAACATGATATCTGGGACGAAAATGATTGAGCCATCTGCATTGCGCGGGAAACGATTGGGACTACTTTTCCAGTTTCGGGTGTAGGCATATGCGTCTGATTTTTTTCTATTGATGCCACCAAATGCATAGAATTTTCCATTTTTTTGTCCAGGTAACTCCATATTAAAAAAAGCACCTGTAGAAAGAGAAGATGCATCGCCAAAACCCTGACGAATAGTATTCTTTAAAGGCAAACCATATTTATCATTGATATCATTTGAAGCTGCCTGACGGAATGTTCTTTCCTGGTTAACCACTTCCAAAGAAAGATTGAAAAAACCACCGCGACTACCAAGTGAAAAACCTTTATTAGCAGTGAATGTACTTGCAACGCCATCAATTGGTCCTTTGTACAAGTAATCATTATCATTACGGAACTTGTAAGTATTGAACTTCTTATCATAATGACCACTTATGCCTGTCATAATACTCCAATCGCTTGTACCTTTCTTCAATTGAAGGTTGATAACACCTGCGATGGCATCAGAGCCATATTGTGCAGATGCACCATCGCGTAGAATTTCAATACGATCGACAGCTATTTGAGGGAAGCTACTGAGGTCGACGCCTGAGTTAGCACGACCTCTTGTCCCGAACAAGGCAACCAAACCAATGCTGTGTCTACGCTTTCCATTGATCAATACCAGGGTCTGATCCGGACCTAAACCTCTCAATGTACCTATGTTCACATGATCTGCTCCATCAGAACCAGTTTGTTTATTGAAGTTGAATGAAGGAGCAGCAAAATTAAGGTTGGCGGTGAGGTCCATTCGACCAGAATTCATAATCAAATCACCGACTCGAATTACATCCACTGGTACTGGAGATTCAGTTCTGATTCTGGCACCCCCGCGAGTACCTATAACCACAACTTCATCGATGGTGGACTTGAAAATGGCAGTATCGGTTTTCTTTTCTTGGCCGAATGCTTGGTTTATAATCAAGACTAAAAGAAATAACAATTTTTTTCTCATAATTATTCTCTAGGTAAATTTTCTAAATCATTTAAATCTTTATAGCGACCTGCTGCTTCTTTAGCCTGACGTAATTGATTGATATGTACTACTCGAATTTCTATCCCATCAATATTTTCTACAGTTGAGTTGGAATAGGTCTCAGAAAAATTTAGCCCCTTTACAGCAGTCATAATCTCTATTGCAAAAGGTGGTTTTCCTATTGAAAAAACATCAAATTCAGGAGATAAAAAGCTATCAAGGGTTATTGCGTTCGAGGGTAGTCCAAAAGACTCAAGCGCTTTATTTAGTTTAAGATAGTTTTCTTCATTTTTCTCAACCCAGATATCAATATCTCCTGTCGTTCGGCTATATCCCCTAATAACTACAGCATAACCCCCCACAAGAATATAACTGACCTTATTCTCGTTTAGGAAATTTATAAAATCTATGAAATCTTCATTAAATAGATTCATTAGGCTTGCTTTCGCATTGAAATTAATTGACGATTGACCTTGCCTTTTACGAAATTAATATCTTGATAGACTACTTGAATCATTGTAATTGCAGCCTCAAGTCTTTGTGGAATTGATTTGTCATGCCAAAAACCATTATCTATATTCCCTTCTTTGCCCATATTTCTTCTATGGACAACAGAAAGATCTACAAATTTTCTTGACATGTTCAGTGGTTATAGCTACAAAATTAATTGAATTAATTCTGTCAGGCATAAAAAAGGTTGATTTATTAATGTCATAATCCATTACCAAAAAACTCAAAACACAGGTCAACTTTCAATTTATTCCTTAAATTTGCAGTCCTCAGAACATTTATTGTTCTAGGGCCTATAGCTCAGCTG
>CAZVYI010000047.1:0-12955 GCA_964631755.1 uncultured Sphingobacterium sp.
AACTCCACTCACAATTAGAATGATGATCCAGTTTTGTTTTTGCATATGGCCAATTGTGTTGATTAAATATAAAAAAAATACCCCTTACCATATGTGATTAATATCACAAATGACAAAGAGGGTAAAAAAAATTAGAAATTATAATTCAGGACAATATTCCATTGACCCATATTTACTCTATTGATAATGTATCGATCGTCAATGATTTCATTGGATGCCTTTCCTTTGTACACGTAAAGAATCTGTGCCTCTAATCCTCTCAACATACCCTTGAAACTGTATCTGTAGTCGATATTCAATTGATTATATGAAGGGAGTCCGTATTTATTGGCTTCATAATCATAAACTGAAGGAAGACTATAATGTCCGACTGCAAGATTTATTGATGAACTTTGTTTTGGAAAACTCCTTCCTGCCTTAACTACATAAGCATGAACATTAGCGAGTCCTTCATTTCTCTCTCTGGGCATGAAAGTATAAAAAGGATCTCTTCCCCATTCCCTAGGCATGGTATATCTACCTGCTGCAGTGATGCGGGAAAAGTTGAAAGAGGTCTTCCATTTTTTATAACTCCATTCCAATTTACTACTGTACACAAAAGAGGATTTGTCTTGCATGTATCTTTTCGCCTCTTCTTCGTTTCCGCCTTCACCAATTCTGTTTTGTTGGAAGAGTTGGATGCCAGCAGTAAGTATATGTTTGCCTTCCAGTTGTTTTTCATATTCCACCTGGATGAAGCTGGCATTGAAAATATTTTCTGTGTAGAGATGCCAGAATTGAAAGGCGAGTTCTTTATTGGGTTTGTGAGTGATGCCTACCATGGCCAAACCCTTTGTATGGGTATTGCCTTCGTATTCAGATTTGGTACCATCCTTGTTGATGCCTGTAAAATAAACACCAATAGATTTCCCAACATCGTACCATTTTACTGTACCTCTTGGAGAAATCTGGTAGAGGAGGCCACCTTCAATTCTTGTTTTTTTCGTCTTGTGGTCCAGCCACAATCCATTTACTTCGGTCGGCCTCATTCTTCCATCTTGCAGGTTGATGAAGGGAGTATTGATCAATTGTTTACCAAGCGTAATGGTTGAACGGTGAAAGCTGTATTTTAAATACAATTCTTCTAGTCGGTCGATATCTGTTTTATTTAATGGATCTTCCTGATCGAAGAGTCCGATTTCATATCTACTGCGCTGACTGGTTTTAGGATCTGGTTTTAAGAAATCCGAAGAACCAATATTGAAAGTAAAGAATCCACTGATGCCCATTTGAAACCCTTTGAATTTTGCAGTTTCAAATTTCAAACCACCACCAGCTGCATTAGCAAAATAATCTGATAGTCCCTTTTCATTATTGGTTTTCATGAAAAAATAACGCAAGTGACCGCTTGCGGTGCCATGTTTAAAAGCATGTAGAAAAGAGTTGGTGTCTAATCCCGCTTTCTCTCTTGCTTTCCAGATTTCAGGATCTTCATCAATTTCCTGGTGTTGTGCTTTTGCTAAAAAAGAAAAACACAGTAAAGCCATAAACAGGAAACCAGATTTTTTCATTACGAATTTGCTATTTGTTTTCTTCAAAAGCGAAAACAACTTTAATAGAATCAAATTTGATTATCAAGTACATTCCAAGGTCCACCGTTGTAACATTCAATACCGGCAGATTGTAACATTGATTTAGCTATGCCGCTTCTGTTACCACTTCTGCAACAAGTAATGATTACTTTGTTTTTATTTTTCAACTCAGTTGTCTTGGTTTTGATTTCATCCAAAGGAATATTGATAGATTCTTTGATGTGTCCACTTCTGAATTCTCCAGGAGTACGAACATCTAAAATGATTGCACCATTCTTAACAAGATCAGCATAATTTACTTCCGGAGCAGAACTGAACATATTTTTAAATAGATTGAGCATAAATAATTTTTAATTGTGTTCCACAGGATTACCCAATGCCACCCATTCATTCATACTTGCTGAGTAATTGAGTACATTAGTATATCCTTCTCTTGCAAGTAAAGAGTAACCGATAGCTGAACGGTCGCCACCCTGACAATGAATAACCACTTTCTTGTCTTTACTAACCTTATCTAGATTTTTCAGAAGTGTTCCCACGAATACATGATCTGCATTCTTGATGTGTCCAGATTTGTATTCAGTTGCGCCTCTCAAATCAACAATCTGTACATTAGGCTCTTGCATTACTTCTTTGAATGTGTTGATATCAATTACAGGTACGGTATCCAGTTTGCCACCCGCTTGTACATAGCTATCTGTTGAAGACACATATCCCATGATGTTGTCTAAACCAATACGCATCAATTTGCGTGTAAGATCATCGAGTTGAGATTCTTCAGCTAATAAGATGAATTGTTCATCATAGCTAAGATACCAACCGGCCCATGTTGCGAAAGAGTTGTTACCCTGGATGTTGATACTACCAGGAATGTATCCTTTTGCAAATTCAGTTTTCACTCTTGCGTCAATCAGTTTAACACCATTGCTCATTGCTTCGGTCATTTCAGCATTGCTGAGTTGTTTCAGTTTAGGGACTGAAGTAAGCAATGGACGATCAACTTTGTTGAGTTTTTTCATCATAGCGAAGTACTTCGGTGGTTCTGGTTGATCTTCTAATAAGAAGTTTACAAAACCCTTTTCATCATTGGCAAATCTGAATGCCCAGTTACGAACTTTCTCATAACCTACTGTTGTACTTGGAACAGCGCCTAGTGCTTTACCACAAGCAGAGCCAGCACCGTGACCAGGCCATACTTGAATATAATCAGGGAGGTCGCTGAACTTTTTGATCGATTTGTACATTTCGTGAGCACCTGCATCCATTGTGCCGCTCATACCTGCAGCTTTTTCAAGTAAATCCGGACGACCTATATCACCTACGAAAACGAAGTCACCTGTGAAGAACATGACTGGTTCTGGACTTGCTGGAGTATCTGTCAGCAAGAAACTGATACTTTCTGGTGTATGTCCAGGTGTATGTAAAACATCAATTTTAAGATTACCCACCATGAAACTTGAACCATCTTTTAAACCAACATGGTCAAACTCATACTCCCATCCTGGTCCGCCTTCGTCTGATAAATAAAGATCAGCACCAGTAAGTGCCTTTAGTTCACGAGAACCCGTGAGGAAGTCGGCATGAATATGTGTTTCCAGAACATGCGTAATCTTCATGTTGTTTTGCTTAGCAATCTCTAAGTAAGTATCAACATCTCTCTTCGGATCGATGACTGCGGCAACTCCTGCTTTCTGACAGCCGATAAAGTAACTGGCTTGTGCAAGTGTTTTGTCGTAAACGTGTTGAAAAAACATAGTCTAGATTTTAATGATTGTTTAATTATTTATTTGATAAAAAGTTCTTTTATAATGATATAAATACCCATCACCAGCACAAACCATCCAAATCCTTTTTTCAAGCTGTTGGCGGATACTTTTTTACCGAGAGAATTTCCAATAAAAATTCCAACAATTGCAAGTGCCGTCACAGAAAGTAATAGTTGCCAGTCCATTATTTGTTTTCCTAGATCACCAGTAAATCCGAACAGTGATTTTGCTGCAATAATCAATAATGAAGTACCGACTGCTTGTTTCATAGGAAGTTTACTGAAGATGACTAAGGCAGGAATGATTAAGAATCCACCACCTGCGCCAACGAGTCCCGTTAACACTCCCACAATGGTCCCTTCCAACAATATCATGGGGTAATTAAAGACCTGTTCACCTGTTTCAACTGTTGTTTTCTTATTGTCTTTAATCATGGACACCGAAGCAAAGACCATCAGTACCGCAAAAATCATCATCATCAGTATTGCTTTGGTAGCCACAAAAGAGCCTATTGTAAATACTTCAGATGGGATGGCAGGAACGATAAAAGCTCTGGTAGCATAAACTGCAATTATTGAAGGAATACCAAAGATGATGGCAGTCTTCATGTTGATTTCACCATTCTTGTATTTAGGGAAGGCGCCTACGAGGCTTGTTAAACCAACAATAAATAAAGAATAGGCGGTTGCAAGAACTGGATCAACACCAAACAGGTAAACCAATACCGGAACAGTCAGAATAGAACCACCCCCACCGATTAGTCCGAGTGATAGTCCAATTAAAAGTGATGCTAAATATCCGGCAATGATCATATTTGAATTTTGTAAAGCAAAAATGATTGTTCTTTTTCTATTTGTTTGTGATGAATGTCACGCAACCCCATTCAATTATTTTTTGGTATTAAAATTTTTAGCATCACATAAATGTCTAACTTTTGGGACAAATCAACAGCAATGCACAAACTATTTTTATCCCTTTTTTTTATTGTTCTTTCTTCGAATGTTTTTGCACAGCAAAATAAACTGAGTGTAGTATGGGATCTTTCTAGTTCAGATACTGCAGTACAGGGTGGTGTTTTTCGTCAAATTAATAATGCGAAGGTCCAAAAGCCTGAGCTTCAAATTGAGGTTGTTTTTCATGGGCAGGCAGTATTATCGCTTTTAAATGAGGATAAGGCGTTTGAGGCCAGGGTAAAAGCTGCTAAAGAAAAGGGAGTCATTATAGCCGTTTGTAATAATTCATTAAGACGTTTAAAAATTGATCCTTCTCAATTGATGCCAGAGACAACAATTGTTCCCAGTGCAGTTGTTGAGTTGATTCTGAAACAATCAGAAGGTTGGGCTTATTTGAAAGCGGGTAGTTAATTTTTAGGTCGGCAAATAATTATTTGAAAAGTCACTTCAGTTTTTCTATGTCCATTTGGCTTAGTCTTTTTGCTGCCTCAATTAGACTTTCTTCTTTTTTAGCAAAACAAAAACGTAGAATTTTGTGGTCTTCCCCCCTGTTGTAAAAAGTTGAATAAGGAATCGTAGCAACTCCAGCAGTTTTGGTTAGCTGCATAGCAAGATCAAGTCCACCTAAAGTTGAAATTTTTTCATAGCTAGCAGAAATGAAATATCCTCCATCAACGGGTAAAAAATCAAATCCAGTGTTCTCCATCAGACCAATAAACAAATCTCTTTTCTGTTGCATAAAATGCTTCAATCCTAAATAGGTTGAAGGATTTTTAAGGTGTTCTGCAATAGCAACTTGTGTAGGTGTGAAACAGCAAAAGGCATTATATTGGTGAATTTTTCTGAATTCTGTCATCCATGCTTTGGGAGCTATGCAGTAACCCAGTTTCCAT
Organism: uncultured Sphingobacterium sp.; assembly: GCA_964631755.1. Taxonomy (GTDB): domain Bacteria; phylum Bacteroidota; class Bacteroidia; order Chitinophagales; family Chitinophagaceae; genus Pollutibacter. The sequence goes on from CAZVYI010000047.1 coordinate 5,184, forward strand.
CCGGTACAATTGTAAACCTTTCCAAAGGAGAAGCATGCAAAACTTCTTTCAAAGAGTTCTGGGTATTTGAGTACGCTGTTGTGTTCCAGACCATCATAAGTTAAGTGTTCATATACCTCATCAGAAATTAGAAAGATTCTTGTATCACGCAAAATTTCTTGCAGTTGTTTCATTTCTTCATCCGACAAAACACTACCAGTTGGGTTATGTGGTGAATTGATGATGATTGCTTTTGTTTTTGGAGTGATGGCCGACTTCAACTTATCCCAATTTATTTTATATGAAGGATATTCAAGTTGAAGAATTACTGGTATAGCGCCACAAGAAACAATGTTAGGAATATAACTATCAAATGCAGGCTCAAAAACAATGGCCTCATCACCTGGATCCAGTATTGTTGTAAAGGCGGTGCAAATGGCATAACCTCCTCCGGGAGTAATGGTTATGTTGTCGCTTGCTGATATTTTATTGTGGTAGAGTGATTCTACTTTTTGTGCGATGGTTTCTCTCAATGGCATATAGCCTGCCATTGGTGCATATTGGTTGTATCCGTCAGTTATTGCCTTTTTGGCCAGCTCAGCAAGTGCATTGTCCATTTCAAAATCAGGAAAACCCTGACCAAGGTTGATGGCATTGTATTCAGTAGCCAACGCACTCATTACGGTGAACAAGCTGGTGCCAGTTGTGGGAAGTTTTGAATTAATCGATAGCATTAAAGATATTTATCTCCTTTGTTACGTTTGATTTCTGCAACGTATTGTTTGATTTCCTGCTCTTTTTCCTTTTTGCAAATCATCAATACATCTTCTGTATCTACAATGATATAATCATTCATGCCTTGTAACAAAACAAGTTTATGGTTGGGTACATGTACCATATTATCTTTCGCATCGATGATCATCACATCGCTACCCGCGACTGCATTGCCGAGGTAATCTTTTTCCATGTTTTCATGCGCAGAGTTCCATGTACCCAAATCACTCCAGCCAAATGAGGATGGAATGATGTACACGTTTTCTGCTCTTTCCATGATACCATAATCAATAGAAATATTGGTACACTGCGGGTACACTTTGTCAATAGCCTGTTTTTCTTTTTTTGTGTTGAAGGCCGGAGATGCTGCTTCAAAAACTTCTGCTATTTCTGGAAGGTGTTTTTCAAAAGCATGAATAATATTTTCTACTTTCCAAACAAAAATACCTGCATTCCAGAGGAAGTCACCACTCGCCAAAAATGTCTTTGCAATTTCAAGTGTTGGCTTTTCAGTGAACGTCTTCACTTTGTACACGTTATCACTAACCGGATGTTGCTCATATTGAATATAACCGTAACCTGTATTGGGGTGAGTGGGTTTAATGCCCAGTGTAATCAGCGCCTTGTGTTGTGAGGTGAAATTTAGGGCCTCAAGAGACACTTTTGTAAATGCTGTTTCATTTAAAATAATGTGATCAGCAGGCGCACAGATTAGAGCTCCTTTAGGGTTAATATTTCTGAGTTTATATGAAATATATGCCACGCAAGGTGCTGTATTTTTTCTGGAAGGCTCCGCAACGATGTTGTCGATCTTTAACTCTGGCAATTGTTCTTTGACTATTTCTACGTAGTCTTCGGAGGTAACTACAAAGATATTTTCTTCGGGTATAAACTTTTTAAATCTGTCGTATGTACCCTGAATCAGTGTTCTTCCAGAATTGAGTATATCCAGAAACTGTTTTGGATAGGTGGTGCGACTCATTGGCCAGAAGCGGCTTCCAATACCGCCAGCCATGATTGCAACGTAATGATTTTTATTTTGCATTTTAAATAGGTTAAATTAAGCCTTCACGAATTAGATCGTGGAGATGGATAACGCCAACATAATTTTTTTCATCAGCAACCAGTAACTGTGTTATGTTGTTCTTGCGCATGGTATCAAGCGCATGCACAGCAAGTGCATCTTGAGCAATTGTTTTTGGAGAGGGGCTCATGATGTCTTTTGCATTCGTCTTTTCCAGGTCAACACCTTTTTCAAGCATTCTTCTTAAATCGCCATCCGTTATCACACCAGTTAACTCATTGTTTTCATTGAGAACAGCAGTAAGACCCAATCTTCTTTTTGTTATTTCTACAATCACTTCTTTCAAACTGCTTGATTCTTTTACTGCTGGTTTTTCATTCTGTTTGCTCAAATCATTTACCCTGAGGTAGAGCTTTTTACCCAAAGCACCACCAGGATGGAATTTTGCGAAGTCATCAGAAGTAAATCCCTTCGCTTCCATCAGGCAGACCGCCAATGCATCGCCCATGGCCATTTGGGCTGTGGTGCTGGAAGTTGGAGCAAGGTTATTGGGACAGGCTTCTTGCGATACAGTTGTGTTTAATATGTGGGATGCACCTTCTGAAAGTGCAGATGGAATTTTTCCTACCATTGCAATCAGTGGATTACCCAGATTTTGAATGAGGGTGACAAGTACTTTTATTTCAGGACTCTCTCCACTCTTTGAAATAATCATCACTACATCATCTTCTCTTATCATTCCCAGATCGCCATGTATGGCATCTGCAGCATGCATAAAAATAGAAGGGGTTCCTGTGCTGTTGAGGGTGGCGACTATTTTTTGTCCGATGATAGCACTTTTCCCAATTCCACTGATTACCAGTCTGCCTTTAGTTTCTAAAAGCAGGTGGACGATCTTTTCAAATTCATCGTTGATGAAATCGCGCAATTCCAAAATGGAGTTGGCTTCCAGCGTCAGTGTATTTTTGGCAATTTCCTGAAGAGAAGGTTTCTGCATCTGAGGAAGTTATGGTTGTTGTAACAACTGCACAAAAGTACCATAATTTAAACATGTTCAAAGCCCCTGGTCTTGTGGTTTTATGGCTTGAAAGGGTTAAATTTGTTATCCCCTGTTAATTTCATGGGGTTTTTGAAACCAAATGTTTATATTTTCGTTATATATCCTTTGATAACATAAAACAAAACTTCTCCTTTTCCATTTCCCATGCCTCCTTCAATTAGTAAAAAAACGACTAAAACCAACAAAACTGCCAGTTCAGCCAATGGAAATGGTATTGATTTGTTGTCTCCACTTAAACAATACTTTGGTTTTGAGGCATTTAGGGGAAATCAGGAAGCAATTATTCAAAATGTTTTAGGGGGAAAGGATACTTTTGTTATTAAACCAACAGGCGGAGGCAAGAGTCTATGCTACCAACTGCCGGCCTTGATCAGTGAGGGATGTGCTCTGGTTGTTTCTCCTTTAATTGCCTTGATGAAGAATCAGGTAGACCTGGTAAGAGGCTATAGCAGTCAGGATAATGTTGCCCATTTTTTGAACTCCACCCTTACTAAAAAAGAGATCAAGGAGGTGCATGACGACCTTAGATCCGGAAAGACAAAGCTCTTGTATGTAGCTCCAGAAACATTAACGCGTCAAGAAAACCTGGATTTTTTCAGTGATTTGAAAATTTCGTTTTTTGCTGTCGATGAGGCCCATTGTATTTCAGAGTGGGGGCATGATTTCAGACCAGAATACAGGAGATTAAGAGAAATGATGGACCAGATTGATGAGAAGGTCCCGGTCATTGCCTTAACCGCAACCGCTACTCCAAAAGTTCAAGAAGATATCGTTCATAACCTTGGTTTGCGTAAGCCCGACATTTTTATATCCTCATTCAACAGGCCAAACCTGGATTATGAAATCAGGCCGAAAATCAAGAAAGAGCAAACCATCAAAGGTGTTGTTAAATACATACATGATAATAAAGGTAAAAGTGGTATTATATATACACTCAACCGTAAGACTACTGAAGAGTTGGCTGAATTACTCAATGTAAATGGTATCAAGGCTGGTGCTTACCATGCGGGGCTCGACAGTAAACTGAGAGCAGAAAGACAAGATCAGTTTTTAAATGAAGATATTCAGGTAATCGTTGCCACCATTGCTTTTGGAATGGGTATTGATAAACCAGATATACGGTTTGTGATACATTATAATATACCCAAGAGTCTTGAAAACTATTATCAGGAAACCGGCAGGGCGGGCAGAGACGGATATGAAGGGAAATGTATTCTTTATTATTCCCATAAAGATGTTTCCAAACTTGAACATTTTTTGCGTGACAAACAATTGAGTGAGCGTGAAGTGGGGATGCAATTGATTGATGAGATGGTTGCTTTTTCAGAGAGTGGGCAATGCAGAAGAAAAGTACTGATGAATTATTTCGGGGAAAAGTATGTTCAGGAAAATTGTGGAAAATGCGACAACTGCTTAAATCCCAAGGAACGAATTGAGGCCAAAGGAAATGCACAGAAAATGCTGAAGACCATTAAGGCATTGGATGAAAGATTTGCGGCAGATTATGTAGTCAATATTATCATTGGCCGTTTGATTCCACAGATCAAAATGTACAGGCATGATGAACTGGATGTATTTGCTACAGGAAATGATGAGCCGGATTATTACTGGACATCCCTCATCAGACAAATGTTGCTTGAAGGCTTACTTTGTAAAGAGATTACCGAGCATGGTATATTGAAAATAACCAAAGCGGGTCTTGCGTTTATAAAAAAACCAACACCATTCATGATGGTAATGGGTAATTTTTATGAAGACGCCAACGAAGATGATGAAGATACTGCTGTAGAAGCAGGAGGAACGGCAGCTGCTGACAGCAGACTCTTTGAAATGTTGAAAGATCTGCGAAAACAAGTTGCAAAAGAAAAACAGCTACCACCGTTTGTTATTTTTCTTGAATCTTCATTGGAAGACATGGCCACTCAATATCCTACCTCACTTGAAGAGCTGGAGAAAATAAGTGGTGTAAGCAAGGGGAAAGCGATGCGATATGGACAAAGGTTTGTCGACTTGATTGCAAAATTCGTTGAAGAAAATGATGTTATTAAGCCCGATGATTTTGTGATGCGCAGCGTAGTGAATAAGAGCGGAAATAAAGTTTTCATTATTCAACAGGTTGATAAAAAAGTAACCCTCGATACAATTGCCAAGAATCGGGACATGAAAATGGAGGAGTTGCTAGAAGCAATGGAAACCATTGTGGCAAGCGGTACCAAACTTAATTTGAATTATGCAATTGATCAAATGGTAGACGAAGATCATCAGGACGAAATCATGGAATATTTCAAAAATTGTGAAACCAGTAGTTTGGATATTGCAAGAGAAGAGCTTTCAGATTTAGATCTGGAGTGGGAGCAACTTAAAATTATGCGCATTAAGTTTTTGAGTGAATACGGAATGTAATCAATCCAGTTTTTCTCCAATTGATCTCAAATGATTCATCAGGTCGATCGGATTTTTTCCTTCAATTTTTCTTAAGATATTTTTCCTGTGTGTATTTACAGTATGTAAGCTAAGACCAAGCGTCTTTGCAATTGTGTCACTGGTAAGTTCTTTACAAACCATTTTAGCAATTTCAAGTTCTCTTTTTGATAGAATAGCTTCCTGAGCATTGATGCTCTTGCTAACCATTTCATTTTCCAATGCATCAAAAAAATGTATGGAGTCTGAAAGTACCAATTCAAATACAGTCATCATTTCTTCTGCGCCAATAGACTTTAGCATATAGCCTCTGGCACCAAGTGCTTTAGCACTATTTCTGATTGCAGCATCTCTTCTCATTGTTAAAATAAAACAAGCTGCAGTTGGATGAGCCTCTCTTATACTAGACAATAAATCTAATCCATTAGATTCCTTCAGATGATAATCGATCAAAACGAGATCTGGCTTAAGTGCATTGATTTCGCTTAGTGCTTTAACTGGATCTTCAGTATTGCCAATGCAAGTATAACCTGGTTGTAAACCAATAAATACTTCAATGCTTTCTAAAAAAAGCTTATGATCATCACAGATATAAATTGTGTAATTAGTCTTCATGTTTTTGGTGAGGTATTTGAATGGAATAATGTGTTTTTCCTGGAGCACTTTCAAAGTTTAGCGTGCCGTGTATATATTTGACCCTGCTTTCAATATTATTGATTCCATGATTTCGGTTTGTCTGATTGTCAAATCCAATTCCATCGTCAATATAGTCTAAGGTATAGCCATTTGTGTTTTTTATGAATTTAATACTGATGTGTTTGCAATTGGCATGTTTGATTGAATTGGTGATTAACTCAGATATGATACGATATAGTTTTAATATCAATTTTTGCTCAAGATGAACAGATTCAATTTCAACGGCAAATTGGATGTCAGTCGATTTTTTTAAAATTTCAACTCTTGAATCAATGATTGACGACAGGGTCTCACCTTGCATAATTGGTGGAACCAACTCATCAATTATCTGGTATATTTCCGCAGAAGACCTGTTAATGATGTTGATGATATTGTCAATTTCATTATTCAACTGCAGCTCATCTTTTTTAATTTTAATGGTTTGTAGTTTTACTTTAGCCACAGCCAGTAATCCACCCACCTGGTCATGGATATTTCTTCCTATTATTTCTCTTTCATTTTCCTGAACTGCTATAATTTTTTCAGCCACATCTTTCTCTCTCTCTAATTCAAGGGCTTTTTCTAGTTCTAATTTTTGTCTTCTGTCTTCTCGATACTTCATATAATTAGAGACTGAAAAAATTCCTATTGTAATGGTTTGCATTATAGGATATGCAAAACCATGAAAACGCTCAGTCAATATAAAATCAAGATTATTTTGCCTTAACGCAAGTTTGAGCAGATAAGCAAAATAAACTATGAAGCCTAATGTATCTAAAAACAATATTCTTTTGATTCCAAAGCGAAAGAGATTAAACATGAAAAACAGAATCATTAAAACAACAATAACATTGCTTGTTCTTAGCAAATTCAGTTTAACACCTGGATTATCATTGAGGCCGGGATACAAAAAAACGAGAATAGTTCTTAAAGTCAAAAAAAGAAGGAAGAAAACCAAAACCGCTTTTAATTTTTTGCCAATTAAGTTTTTATAGGTTTCATTAAAAAAAAGTATGAAAATCAAAAACCCTAAAGATGGAGTTGCGAAAAAAGTATCCATTCTTTCATGCAGATCTATGTTATCAGGCCATAAGTACTGGAAAAATATTCCCCTTTCATTTAATGCCCACCCTGCACTGGTAAAAATAAACGCAGCAAATAAAAAGTGTTTGGATTCCTTTTTATAAACTCCAAGAAAGATAAAGCCTAGGAATAAAAAAACAGAAACTGATAAGAAAGTGCTGTAGAAATATAGATGTGCATCGTGGATTTTAACATATGATTTTTCAGGAATAAGGAGTGTATGAAAAGCAAGGTTTTCCCCTTTTTTATGAATTTGAATTTTGATTGAATCGGTGGATTGCGGATTGATTTCTATCGGGAAAATAAACTCCCAAAAATAGATAGGTCTGGAATTGAACTGGTATCGGTCACCTGTTACAAACAAGGTATCTTGTTTTGAATCAAAAACAAAAATGCGGTTGATGTGGGGGTTGTTGATTTTAAGATAATAGGTAAGCTTTTGATTGGTTTTATTGTTGAAAACCACACCAAGATGTTGAGGCTCAGATATCAATCCGTAATTTTTGAAAACCCCATTTTTAAGAAGTGTGTCTTGTGAATACCAGACAATGGGCTGCTCCCCTTTTGATATAAGGGATAAGAATAATAAAAAGAGAAAGAGAGCAGGCCTTAAGCGAAGCATAATCAAATATAATGTGTTAAATCATTTTTAACTCATTTGTTGAAATAGTCTCAATTCCATTTTTACTTAACTTGCATTCATGTATTGTAATCAACAAATACAAAAACATCCCCATCATCTGGCTATTCTTTATG
>CAZVYI010000048.1:0-12834 GCA_964631755.1 uncultured Sphingobacterium sp.
GTATTGATTTGTGGACCAAAGAAATGATGGTAGATGAGATGGCTGATTTTTATTATCAGACCATGATGACCATGGCAGATACTTTTGATAGGGCTACTCATCAGACTGAATTGGTAGGAGAAATGAAAAGTTTTGCAAAAACATTTTATACTAAATTTAAAAAAACACTGGAACAACAATGAGTCTCGAATTAACCGTAAATGAAAACATGAAAAAGGCCATGTTGGCCAAAGACGAAGTGGGATTGAGGGCTTTGCGTGCAATCAAGGCGGCAGTTTTGCTCGCTAAAACAGCAGAAGGCGCAACTGCTACACTTTCTGAGGATGCAGAAATCAAATTGTTACAAAAGCTTGTAAAGCAAAGAAAAGATTCTCTGGAGATTTTTGAACGTCAGAACAGAATGGATCTTGCGCAGAAAGAAAAAGAGGAGCTAGAAGTGATTGAGCGGTTTCTTCCAAAGCAAATGAGTGAGGATGAAATCAGGACTGTTGTTGCAGAGATTATAAAACAGACTGGTGTGACCAATATCAGTGGACTCGGACAAGTGATGGGTGTAGCAACCAAACAATTGGCTGGTAAAGCTGATGGTAAAGTGATCTCTGCAATTGTCAAAGAACTTTTAGCATAAGATGGTAGTCGACCTCTTTCTTTTGTTGTTTCTTGTGATGGGAGTCTACAAAGGATGGACCAAGGGGTTTATCATGGCCATTGCGACTTTCATCTCTTTTTTTGCAGGACTGGCTTTGGCTCTTCAATTTTCAGGTTGGGTAGAGGGATATTTAAAAAAGCAAACAGATGCAGATAATGATTGGCTGTCTTTTCTTGCATTTTTATTAGTCCTCATTGGTGCTATGATAGCCATACGCGTAATTGGAAAAATAATTGAGAAATCTGCAGAATTGGTCATGTTGGGTATTGTAAACCGATTAGCAGGGATTGTACTTTATCTGTTTATTTATTTATCTCTTTTTGCCGTGGTATTGGTTTACCTCAAGCAATTTGAAATTGTTGGTAATGATACTGCAATTCATTCTAAATCATATATTTATTTGATCGACTTTGGTGGATGGGTGATTGATTTTTTTGCTGAATGGCTTCCTTCCGTCAAGAACCTGTTTAATGATACAAAGGAGTTCATTCAACAAAAAACTTAATCTATTAAGCATTGACTTTCCAAAGACAATAAGATTATTTTAATTCATTCATTTTACTTTTCTTTGCTTCGTCCGACCAACTCAAGAACCCATTTTTTAACCTGTTTCAGAAACAATTATGAGCTTACCATACGAAATCAAACAAGATGGCAAGTATAAGTTTATTGAAGAAGGTCAGGGTGAACCTTTGATGCTCTTGCATGGACTTTTCGGTGCAATGAGTAATTTTTCTGGGATTATTGATCACTTTAGGCACACACATAAGGTAATAGTACCTCTTCTGCCTCTTTTTGAATTGGATTTACTCCATACAACTGTAGGAGGTCTGGAAAAATTCCTTGCTAAGTTTATTGATCACAGAGGTTATCGTGGCATTCATTTGCTGGGTAACTCATTAGGTGGTCATGTTGCCTTGGTTCACGTTCTAAAAACTGCGCCAAAGATTAAAACCCTCATTCTAACAGGAAGTTCTGGTTTATTTGAAAATGGGATGGGCGATACTTTTCCCAAGCGTGGCGACTATGAATACATTCGTAAAAAGACAGAAATCACTTTTTATGATCCTAAAACAGCTACCAAAGAATTGGTAGATGAGGTGTATCAGATAGTAAACGAGCGAATGAAAACCTTAAAGGTCATTTCCCTGGCCAGAAGTGCTATCAAAAATAACCTCGGTGAAGAACTCAGAAATATACATCTTCCTACCCTTTTGATCTGGGGTAACAATGACATTATTACTCCTCCTTTTGTAGGGCGAGAGTTCAACAAACTTATCCCAAATAGTGAATTGCACTTTATAGATCATTGTGGACATGCCCCAATGATGGAGGTCCCTGACGAGTTTAACTTTATTCTTGCAAAATTTTTAGAAAAACATAAGACAGCTGCAGCAAATTAAGCCTAATATTGGTCTATTAATTAACAGCATGACTTATTGCAGTCAAATTTTAGAGACGCATTTACCTACAATCGACCTTCATGATAAGGTTAGTCAGGTATTACAGGAAGTTGAACATTCTGGTCTTGCTTGTCTACCTGTATTGGACGGCATTCATTTTTTAGGAATGATTTGCGAAGAAGATTTATTTGATTTTTCTCCTGAAACAGAAGTTAGTGCCATTCAGCATGTTTTGCTAAAGCATAGTGTAAAACCCAATGACCATATTCTTCAGGCACTTCGTGTGAAATCCAAATTTTTTCTAAGTGTTGTACCAGTTGTAAATGAGAAAAACGAATGGGAAGGTATAATTGATGCTCAAAAATTACTTGATGCTGTTGCTGCAATGATTGGAGCAAATGACACTGGATCCTTTTTGGTAATTGAAATGCTGAGAACTGAGTATGCTCCGGGAATTATCAACCGTCTAGTAGAATCAAATGATGCCATGATTATGCAATTGAATACCATTTATGATCAGCAAAATGGTATGATGCAGGTCTTGTTGAAAATCAATAAAGAAGAAATTTCTGATATTGTAGCCACATTCCAGCGACATGAGTATAATGTGCTTTATTATTATGGTGAAGAAACATATGATAATGCATTGCAGAACAACCTTGATCATCTCCTGAATTACTTGAATATTTAACCATTGGATTCTTGCCAATTTCCCATTCCCCTGTTAGTTTTAAGTAAATTGCCTTATCATGCAAATGCGGAAAAGCTTTTCGCTACTCATTTTTCTGTTTATACCACTTGTATTTGTCTGTGCTCAAGACAAAGAGGAAGAAGTGTATCAGGACAATGTTCTTTTGCATAGCTCAAAAGTGGTAATTCGAAATATCCTCATTTCAGGAAATAAAAAGACCAAGAACTATATTATTGGGAGAGAAATAACATTTAGTAAAGGTGCTGCTTATTCAATTTCAGAAATACTCAGTGGTGTTCAAACCAGCAGACAAAATCTAATGAACACAGCGTTGTTTGTAGATGCTAGTGTGAATTTTACCAATTGGATAAACGACTCCTTAGATGTTTATGCTGAAGTTAAAGAGCGTTGGTATTTCTTTCCATTGCCTTATTTGAAACCAATTGATAGGAACTTGAATGTTTGGTTAAAGGATCATGACCTTAGTCTGGATAGGGTTAATTACGGAATGAAATTTATTGGTCAGAATATTACCGGAAGAAACGACAGGCTAAATGCCTGGCTGATCAACGGTTATACACAGAGAGCTGCATTAAAATATTATAATCCGTTTTCTGATAACTCTCTTCGTCACGGATGGGGTTTTGATTTTTCTTATTCTAGAAACAGAGAACTGAATTATGATACGAAGGAAAACAAACAGGTTTTTTATAAAGACCCATCAAAGTTCATAAGAGACCAGTTTTATGCCGGAGGTTTGTATTCTTATCGAAAGGGTTCTATAGTACGTCATTATGTTCGATTAGGGGTACAAGGAGAATCGGTATCAGATACAGTAACACAACTTAATCCCAATTACCTTGGAGAAAATAGAAATCGTGTACTGTATCCAGAACTGAGATATACCTATCAGTATTTTGACCTTAACTATATTCCATACCCCACAAGAGGTACTTCTGTAGAATTTGAGTTTTTGAAAAGAGGATTTGGTAAAAATGTAGACCTTACTCAGTTCCAAATGAGAATTGGTAAATATTTTACGCTTCCCAATAAGTTTTACATAGCCAGTGTTGCTGAAGCTAATTTGAAACTACCATTTGATCAGCCATTTTTTAATCAATCACTTTTGGGATATAACGATTCGTATTTGAGGGGGTTGGAGTACTTCGTTGTTGATGGTGTAGCTGGAGGATTCATCAGAAATACCATTGGAAAAGAGATTGCTTCAGTTCGTTTCAATACAGGGTTACGTTCCAAAACGTATGGCAGTATACCATTCAGATTTTACCTTAAAGCTTATGGAGATGCTGGATATGTATACAATAAAAACAATCTCCTCACCAATAGCCTCAACAATAAGTTGATTTATACTGGTGGTGTAGGGTTGGATATCATCAGTATCTACGATATCGTACTTCGTATTGAATACAGTTTTAATCAAAAAGGGCAAAATGGTTTGTTTATTAACAAAGCGGATGTCAGGAATTAGTACCTTTAATTTCAAATCAACACATGAGGGTTGCTATTTATAGTAGAGGGGGACAAACACTGCAGGAGCAGGATCTAAAGAGTTTGTTAGACTTGCTATCCAAGGCAGGAATTGATACTGTGGTATTCAAGCAATTAAAAGATCAGTATGCTGGGTTAGCTGCTCTTGCTAATGTATTTCAAGGCGCTGCAGATTTGGATGAACATATTGATGCTTTAATTTCCTTGGGAGGTGATGGTACCTTACTTGATACTGTCTGTTTAGTAAGGGATAAGCAAATTCCTGTATTGGGAATCAATTATGGTAGACTGGGCTTTCTCGCTAGTTTGGGAAAGGAAACCATAGACGAGGCAGTAAAAGCCTTACAGGAAAGGACTTATGTGCTTGACCGAAGGGGGCTTTTGCATTTAGATGCGAGTATACCCATGTTTGGTGAAGAGCCTTTTGCTTTAAATGAGTTGGTGATACATAAACGGGAGTTTTCCCCTATGATTAAGATTCATACTTATTTGAATGGAGATTTTTTGAATACTTTTTGGTCGGATGGGTTAATTGTTTCAACTCCAACCGGTTCAACAGGATATTCTTTGAGCTGTAATGGTCCCGTTGTCTTTCCAGAAAGCGAGAGTTTTGTCATTACTCCAATAGCCCCGCATAACCTGAATATTAGACCGATTGTAGTGCCCAACAATAACGTTATTTCTTTTGAAGTGGAGGGAAGGACAGATGATTTCATTTGTACTTTGGATTCAAGAAAAGAAGTGGTTGCCAAAACTGTTCAACTGGCGGTTAGAAAGGAATCATTTTCATTTAATTTGGTTCGTTTAAATGAGAATAATTTTCTTAGAACACTTAGAGAAAAGTTAACTTGGGGATTCGATACTCGAAATAGTCGTCCGTAACCTTATTTTTACTGTATGATGTTCAAAAACTCATTTTTCATCATCTTGTTCAGCGCATGTTCAGTCGTAGCTTATGCGCAGCCTAACGCAATTCGCCATGAAGCAGAGATTGGCCTTTCATTTGGCTCAGCACATTATTTTGGCGATATGAACAGGTGGAGATTAAACCGACCAAAACCTGCTGCAGGACTTTTTTTCAGAAAACAATTTGGCAGTTATGTAGCCCTGAGGGCAAGTGTTCATGCCGCAAGATTGGGTTATGCTGATAAATACAATACAACACCATTTGAACGTCAACGTAACCTCAGTTTCAATACTGACATTGCTGAATTTGCTTTGCAGGGAGATTTCAACTTTTTTAAATACTTGCCAGGTAGCCCAGACTATCGATTCACCCCCTATGTAACATTTGGTGTTGGAGCTTTTAGTTATGATCCTATTGCTTTTATTCCTGCTGATGAAGATCCATATGACCTGAATAGGCATAAAACAGAGGGTCAAGACAAACCCTATGCTCAAAGCGCTATTTGTTTTCCTATTGGCCTAGGTATTAAATATAATTTCTACCGCAACCTGAATATTGGCTTTGAAGTAGGATACAGATTTACCAATACAGACTATCTGGATGATGTGAGTACAACCTATTCTGATCCAAGCACATTTACCGTAGGAACACCCGGATATTTTTTACGTGATAGATCTTTAACCTTGCCAATGCTAGGTACAACAGGTAAACAGCGGGGATTCAGTCAGCAAAAAGATAGGTTTGTATTCGCAGAGCTTACCCTCTCAATGTCATTCAATTCTTACAAGTGTGCAGAGGTCCAATAGCAGACTGCGTAAAAACTCGTAATTTTGCAACATGTCGATTAAGCACCAAATAGATCCCCAGCGCGTCCCCCAACACATAGCCATTATTATGGATGGAAATGGAAGATGGGCTCAAGAACAAGGGCAGGATCGACTATTTGGTCATTTTCATGGGGTGCAAAGTGTAAGGGATATTGTTGAAGGTTGTGCTGAGATTGGAGTGAAGTACCTCACATTGTATGCTTTTTCTACTGAGAATTGGGATAGGCCTGAAAAGGAAGTGACCGGACTGATGGAACTCTTAGTGGAAACAATCCGAAAAGAAGTACCCATCCTGAATGGCAATAACATTAAAATGCATGCCATTGGAGAACTAGCCATGCTTCCTCCAAGTGCAAGGATAGCACTCCAGGAAGCAATAGATATGACTGCGGAGAATACTGGTCTTAATCTCATTATGGCGCTTAGTTATAGTTCCAGATGGGAACTTGTTGATGCGGTGAAAAAGATTGCCGAAGATGTAAAAGCAGGAGCGCTTAAAGTAAATGACATTGGTCAGGAGACTTTACAACAATATTTATCTACAAGTCAGTTTCCGGATCCGGAATTGATGATCAGAACAAGTGGGGAGTACAGGATAAGTAATTTCCTCTTGTACCAACTGGCCTATGCAGAGTTGTATTTCACACAAACCCGATGGCCTGATTTTCGCAAAGAAAACCTCTACGAGGCGATTTTAGATTTTCAAAACAGGGAAAGAAGATTTGGTAAAACAAGTGCTCAGCTTGGCGACCCTTTAACAAAGATTTAGACAAAAAGCCGTTATTTTGCCGTCCCAAACCAACAACTGGATGAAGAGGTTCTGTACGCTGTTATTTTTAGTGGTTTTTTTCGTGTTTCCGGACAGCGTAATTGCTCAAAATGACACCATACCCGGTGCTTCTGTTGACCCTGCTTTGATGTCACTTTATAGTGCAAAATATCCCAGAAAATATACCATTGCTGATATACAGGTGAAAGGAAATAAAGCCTTTGATCCGGCTATTGTTATATCTGTTTCAGGTTTAGCAGTTGGTGACGAGGTTACCATTCCAGGTGGAGATAATTTTGCCAAGGCTATTTCAAAGTTGTGGACGCAAAACATGTTCACCAACATCAATATTTACATTACAAAACTTGAGGGGGATAATATCTGGGTTGAGATTGATGCCGTTGAGCGTCCAATGTTATCTGATTTCAAATTCAAGAATGTAAGAAAATCTGAAGCGGATGAATTGAAGGACAAGGTAGGGTTGTTTAAGACGAGGGTAGTTACAGACAACATGAAATTGTCTGCCAAAGAGAACATCATCAAATTTTATATTGAAAAAGGTTTTCAGGGTGCTGCTGTTCAAATAGAAGAGGTGCCAGATCCTGCTAGTCCTGATAAAGTAATTTTGAATTTCAATATTACAAAAGGGAATAAAGTCAGAATTTCTGATATCCATTTCTTTGGAAATGAAGCAGTGCGTGAATTGCAGTTGAAGAAAAAATTAAAAGGTGTTAAAGAAGCAAGCCGACTTACCCTGTTTCCAGATTCTGTGGTGAGTCCATATGGTGAAATTTCTCAATTGACTTTCAAAGAATTTATTCAAGAAAAGGATTATCTCAAACCTTCTAAAATCAAAGATTTCCTTGATCCATGGTTTAGGTTTAAACTTTTCTCGTCTGCTAAATTCAATGAGAAAAAATACATCGAGGATAAAGAAAAGATTCTTGAGTATTATAACTCTTTGGGATATCGTGATGCCAATATTACAGCTGATACGCAGTACTACGATCACAAAGGAAGATTGAATATTTCCTTGAAAGTGAGTGAAGGTAACAAGTACTATTTTGGTAACATGACCTGGAAGGGCAATACCAAATATCCGGATAGTATTCTCAATATGTTATTGAGAATAAAAAAAGGCGAAACCTACAATCTTGAAGTTTTGAATAAAAGATTGGGTAAACAACTTTCACCTGAAGGTGGTGATATCAGTTCATTGTACATGGATGATGGTTATCTGTTCTTTTCTGTTAATCCAGTAGAAACTTCTGTATACAATGACACCATTGATCATGAAATAAGAATTACAGAAGGTCCACAAGCTACCATCAAAAATGTAAACATATCTGGAAATGACAAAACCAAAGAGTATGTTATTCGGAGAGAATTGCGTACTGTACCTGGTGAAAAGTTCAGTAGATCTGATTTGATACGTTCACAACGTGAGATCATCAACCTGGGTTATTTCAATCAGGAAAAATTGGGCATGCAGCCAGTCCCTAATTCTGATGATGGAACAGTAGACATCAACTACTCGGTTGAAGAGAAATCTTCAGATCAGCTGGAGCTCAGTGCTGGTTGGGGAGGTGGAATTGGTCTTACGGGTACTTTAGGTGTAACCTTCAATAACTTTTCCATTAAAAATATTTGGAAGAAAACAGCTTGGGATCCGTTGCCGACAGGTGATGGACAAAAGTTGAGTTTGCGTTATCAATCGAATGGGCGTTTCTTCCGTTCATTTAACTTCACCTTTACTGAACCATGGTTAGGCGGCAAGAAACGAAACTCATTTTCAATCAACGTCTTCAATACGAAGTTCTCCAACGCGTACAATCCATTAACAGGGTTGTTTGATAGGAGATATGCTGACTCATCCTTCCTCACCACTTCTGGAGCAACCATCGCGTTGGGTAAACAGCTGAGATGGCCAGATGACTTTTTCTCGTTGGTGACCTCTTTCAGCTACATACAATACAAGGCGAGAAATTATGCCATCTTCCCCTCTTTCTCAACAGGGGTGTCCAATAACTTCAATTTGAAGATAGCCTTACAACGAACTTCTATTGATCAGCCTATTTTCCCTAAGAGTGGATCCAACTTCTTGTTGAGTGGTACATTTACACCACCTTGGTCCTACATCAGAGGTGTAAACAAAACAGACATCTTTAAACTGGTAGAATATCATAAGTGGCGTTTAAATGCTGAATGGTTTGTACCCATTGGAAAGCCAGCGGGTGAGGACAAAAGCCGTCAGTTTGTTTTGCGCATGGCAGCGAAGTACGGATTCATAGGCAGATACAACCAGAATGTACCCATTTCACCCTTTGAAAGATTTCAGGTGGGTGATGCGGGTCTGACCAATAACTTTGGTGTATTGGGTTATGATATCATTGCACACAGAGGATACCCGGTTTATGACAATTCTGATCCAACAATCAACCCGGATAAGCAAAATGCGACAAACTTCTTTACTATATTTAACAAGTACAGTTTAGAGATGCGTTATCCATTTGTAACAAATCCGAGCAGTACAATTTATGGTCTTGCCTTTTATGAGGCTGCCAATGGATGGTTCTCATTCAAAGAATGGAATCCATTCAGGCTCAGACGTTCAATGGGTGTTGGTGTTCGTTTCTTCTTGCCAATGTTTGGTTTACTTGGATTTGACTATGGAATTGGCTTGGATCGAATTACTGCGACTGGTAGATTGAGAGATGCGAGCAGGTTTACCTTTATGCTTGGATTTGAGCCGGAATAGGGAATAGGGAATAGGGTAACTCACAACACACAACTATATAAACTTAAAAAGTATAGTCATGAAAAAAATAATCTTCTTTTTACTGACAAGCATGTTAACCATGCAGCTCCAGGCTCAACGCTATGCTGTAATTGACACCCGCTATATCCTCAACAAGCTTCCTGAGTATGAAGATGCACAGAAGAAGTTGGATGCATTTAGTGCACAGTGGCAGAAAGAAATTGATGAGAAGCAAGTGATATTGGATCAGTTGTATAGAAATTTTGAAGCGGAAAGAGTGATGCTGAGCGATGAGTTGCTCAAAAAAAGAGAAGATGATTTGTTCAACAAAGAAAAAGAGCTCAGGGATTTACAGAAAAAGAGGTTTGGGTTTGAGGGTGATCTCTTCAAGAAAAGACAGGAGTTGGTAAAGCCAATACAGGATAGGGTCTATAATGCAGTCCAAAAGATTGCAGTAGCAAGACAATATGATCTGGTGCTCGATAAAAGTGAGGGAATTACCATTATCTTTGCCGACCCCAAACTGGACAGAAGTGATGATGTTTTAAAAGAACTATTGGGCAAATAAAAAAAAGCATATTTTCGAAAACAAATAAACAACAGAAATGAAACAAGCGTTAACCCTTGGTTTGGTAATCATAGCTCTTTCAGCTTTTAATCCATTCCTCTATGCACAGAACAAAACAGGATATGTGAGCATTGATGAAGTGGTACAATTGATGCCAGATTACAAGAAAGCAACTGGTGAAATGTCACAATACGACAGTACCCTGCAAATTGAGTATGCAGAAACTTTAAAAGAACTTAATCGTCAGGATAGCCTTTTCAAAATGGATTCAACTAAAATGACTCCTGCGGCTAAAAATGCTAAGAAGGAAATGATGAAGAAGTTATTGGTTGAGCTTCAGGGATATGAGCAAAATTATCAACAAAAAATGCAGCAAAAGCAAGAAGAGTTGATGGCTCCTATCGCTCAGAAAGCTAATCAATTGATTGCTGATGTTGCAAAAGCAAGCGGTTATACCTATGTGTTCAGAAAAGAAGCACTTTTGGTACAACCTGATGCAGATGATTTATTGCCGCTGATCAAAAAGAAATTAGAAGGCGGAACACCAAAACCACCTGTAAAATAAATAAAGGGGACCGAAACAATTGTTTCGGTCTTTTTTTGTCATGTTGAATACTGCACCCATAGGCGTTTTTGATTCAGGGTTAGGGGGACTAACCGTTTTGAAGGAGATTGTTCGATTGCTCCCTGAATATGATTATCATTATTTAGGAGATAGTGCAAGAGCTCCTTATGGTACCAAGGATTTTGATACTGTCTATGAATATACCCTTCAAGCGGTGAAGTGGTTTTTTGCTCAAGGATGCCCTCTTGTTATTTTGGCCTGTAATACTGCATCGGCAAAGGCACTAAGAAATATTCAGCAAAAAGATTTGCCTTATTTAGCACCCGAAAATCGTGTTTTGGGGGTAATCCGACCAACAACAGAGGTTATTGGCGATTACACAGAGTCTAATCATATTGGTATTCTAGGAACCCAGGGTACAGTTGATTCCTCATCATATGTTATTGAAATTGGGAAATCCTTTCCAGAAGTACATGTTCATCAGCAGGCTTGTCCCTCCTGGGTGCCATTGGTTGAATCGGGAGATTATTTGAATCAGGAGATTGCAGATCCAATTATTTTGGATTGCCTCACAAAGCTTGGAGAACAATCACCCCAAATTGATACCATCTTACTGGCATGTACCCACTATCCTTTACTTTACCCGCGTATTCGGTATATGTTGCCTAACCATATCCAGGTGGTTGCTCAGGGGGAAATTGTGGCTGAGAGCCTTGCAAATTACTTGAACAGACATCCCAATATGGAGGACAGAATCTCTAAAAATGGAGGTATTTCATTCTCTACTACGGGAAATGAAATGGAGTTTGGTAAAGCTGCTTCTATGTTCTGGGGGGCCACAATCGAGGCAAAAAAGGTTTCTCTGACCTAATTCGGGTTGAAAACGATTGCTCTTTCCATTCGTATTTATTTGTCAGCAATCTAAAAATCAGTTAACTTTGCCGTCCTTTCACAAGAGCACGGGTGTGGTGACCTGTGATCAATTGAACAGTAACGACCGCTTCTCCCGGTCATTGTTTCAACAACAAAAGGAAAAAAAATATTATGAAACGTACATTCCAACCCCACCGCAGACGAAGAAAATCCGTACATGGATTCAGAAAACGTATGCAATCAGCTAATGGCCGTGCTGTTCTTGCGAGCAGAAGGAAAAAAGGACGTAAGAAACTCAGCGTTTCTAGCGAAAGCAGATTAAAATAATCAGGTCCTCCTGTTATTTGACATAACTATAGCTCTGGATCTTTCCGGGGCTATTTTTGTTATAATCCATTGATCAATAATTGACCGTAATTTCGATACATAAACTACTCCATCTTGTCAGTCGCCCGCCATACTTTGTCAAAAACAGAACGCCTCAAGAGTTACAAGAGGATCAGGATGCTGTTTACAACAGGGTTGAAATTTAAGGTCCAGCCTTTGCTAGTTTATTATCAGCTTTCTGCTATTACACCTTCAGAAGAAAAAGTAGAATTTCTACAAATGGGAGTTTCTGTTGGTGCACGTTATTTTAAAAAAGCAGTCGACCGCAACCTTATTAAACGCAGAATCAGAGAGGCATACAGAAAGAACAATACTCGGCTGAAGCAAGAGCTGATGGGCGCTGAGAAAGGGCTTGATGTTTTTTTTGTATATACATCAAATGAGGTATTGCCCTATATTCAGCTTGAAACTATGATGTTAACAGCATTGCAGCTCTTATTGGAAAAAATTGATCAAAGCTAAAAGCAGCACACAGAAAATTAATCTCAGCATGAATCATGAACACTATATGAAGTTGGCATTGAAAGAAGCAGAAAAAGCTTTTGCTGAAGATGAAGTGCCTGTGGGTGCAGTTGTTGTAATGAACAATAAAATAATATCTCGGGGTTATAACATGGTGGAGAAGTTAAAGGACCCGACTGCTCATGCAGAGATCATTGCACTCACTTCTGCATTTAATGCATTGGGGTCAAAGTACTTACCAGATGCTACTTTGTATGTTACAGTTGAACCTTGCTTGATGTGTGCAGGTGCATTACATTGGAGTAAAGTAGGTGAGATTGTATGGGGAGCTTCAGATGTAAAAAACGGACATCATGTATATACGGATGATCGAAACCCTTTTCATCCAAAAACAAAAATCATTTCGGGAATCATGGCAGAGGAGGCCGCCTCGCTCATGAAAGCATTTTTTCGTCAAAAAAGATAA
>CAZVYI010000049.1:0-12665 GCA_964631755.1 uncultured Sphingobacterium sp.
TTGTGCCAGTCGTCTTCAATTTCAGGACCTTCTGCCACTGTAAATGAAAGTCGCTGAAAAATTTCAACAATGCTATTGCGCATTAACGTAACAGGATGCCTGCTACCTATTGGCAGTGGAGTTCCTGGCAAGCTAATATCTATAGAAGCTACATTTGAACCACCTTGCGCATCGACATTTTCTTTTTCCTCATTGTATTTTTCTTCAGCCAATGCCTTGAAGGCATTCATGGTCTGACCAAACTCTTTTTTCTGATCTGCTGGAACATTCTTCATCTCACCCATCAGAGCCTTCACAATTCCTTTTACACCAAGAAACCTGATACGAAACTGTTCTAATGCATCAGCATCAGCTGCAGCAAATCCCTTGATTTCTGCACTGTATTGTTCAATTTGCTTTTGGATCTCTTCCATGTTGCGAAGATAATGAATCATAAGATCTTTGTCCCACTACAACTGCACTGGAAAATTCAACACCGCCATTCAATTTATCATGAGTTTACAGTAGGTTTGCTTAAACTTTTTACATGTCATTTTATAGCCTCACTGATTTTTTAGAACCTGTCCACCTGGCCATGGTTTCTGGAGATGCAGAAATAAGGGAAGGTCAGATTGGCAAGACCCTCATGATTTATGAAGATGAAATGCCTGATTTGTCTGCTGCGGATGTAGTAATTGCCAGCTGCAATGATCTAAGAGGCGATGGAGATTTGTTCAAGGAGGGTGCTGGTACAAATCAAATCAGGAAAGAATTTTATGCGTTATATCAGTGGCACAAGGATATTAAAATTGCAGATATTGGAAATATCAGATCAGGTGCTTCTGTAAGCGACACATACGCGGCAGTAAAAGCAGTCGCCACCGAATGTCTCAACCTTGGAAAACGATTTCTTTTACTTGGCGGATCACATGATCTTACACTGGCCCTTTATGAAGTATACCAAAGCAAGGGTAAAATTATTGAGGCGACTGGTGTAGATGCATACATTGATTTATCAATCGACAACCCGATTCGTTCCAGAAATTTTCTGATGGAAATGCTTACTGGAGACCCCAACTTTATCAAACACTATAATCATATCGGTTTCCAAAGCTATTATGTTCACCCCACTATGCTGGAAACAATGGATCAATTAAGATTTGATTGTTACAGATTGGGAAAGGTGAAAGAAAATATTGAAGAAATGGAGCCGGCATTTCGCAGCAGCGATTTGTTGAGTTTTGATCTTTCCGCCCTAGGCTCCCCTACTTTCTGGGAAGGAAGCAGTCCCAACGGTTTCAATGGTGAAGAGGCTTGTACATTAATGAGATATGCAGGGATGAGTGATAAAATGAAAACACTAGGAATTTTTGGGTACAACCACAAGAACGACCCTAATTCAAATTTAGCAAAACAGGTCTCGCAAATGTTGTGGTACTATGTTGATGGTATTCATGTAGGGAGAACGGAAGCTTCACTCAATGAAAAAGAAATGTTCATTGAATGTCATATTGCATTTGGGGCAGTTGAAACAACTTTTATAAAGAGCATAAAAACAGGCAGATGGTGGATGAAGATGCCCGACAACAATTATGTACCCTGCTCTCAAAATGATTTCAACCAGGCAGGAAACAATGATATACCAGAAAGATGGTTGAGGCTTCAGGAAAGAAACTAAGCAGAAGCATGAATAAACTTTTTTCATTACTGGCAACAGTTATTTTTTTGAGCAGTTGCTCTATGCAACATGCTATTCAAAAAAACGCAAAAAAGTATTTACTCAGTGATCCTGCTTTGGCCCATGCGCATGTAGGTATTGCAGTCCATGATCCCTCCACAAACAAGTACGCTTATCAATACCAGGCTGATAAATTATTTGTACCCGCAAGTAATATTAAGATTGTTACCACTTTAGCTGCTTTAAAATATCTTCCTGATCATCTTCCTTCAGCAGAATGGATTGAACTGGATACTGCTATCCTCATCAAACCCATGGGAGATCCGAGCTTTTTACATCCTGAGTTTACCAGTCATCCTTTATTTGATAGAATGAAGGCAACATCCAAACCATTGTACATGACCAATAACCACTGGAACACACCTCCATTAGGATATGGATGGAGTACAGATGACTACAATGAAGGTTTTCAGGCTGAACGAAGTGCATTTCCTCTTTATGGCAATCTGATTCAATGGTTTCAGGAAAGGTCTGTAAAAGAAAATCCCACCAACCCACAAGACACCATTGATGTATTCATTTATTCAAATCCTGATATCAATTGGCCCGTCAGTTTTGGAAAACCAAGGACTAATTTCTTTGTAAAAAGAGACGAACACAGTAATAGTTTTACACTTAGTGAGGGTAATGAAAAATCTGCAAAGGAAACTGTGCCCTACATTACCTATGGCATAAACAGCGCATTGGAGTTGATCAGAGACAGTCTGGGCAAAGAAATACTTATCGCTGGCGATGAATTGCTTCAAGAAGCTCTGTCGAAGTCGGCTGTTTTAATCAGTTCACAAAACAGAGATTCCCTGCTGAAAAAAATGATGCACCGCAGTGATAATTTTTATGCGGATCAATCGCTGTTAATGGCCAGTCAGTTACAATTAAAAAAAATGGATGAAGCCGCAATCATCCAACTTGTATTAAAAAACGACTTGAGTCAATTACCTGTTCAGCCAAAGTGGGTAGATGGCAGTGGACTTAGCAGGTACAATCAATTCAGTCCCTCAGATATGATTGTTATACTTGATCAAATAAAATCGCAGTACGACTGGGAGCTGGTTAAAACCATTTTCCCAAAAGTAGGACAGGGAACATTAAGTTCATTTGGAAACACTGCTAAAGAATTCATCTATGCTAAGACAGGTTCGATGGGTGGAATTTATTGTTTGAGCGGTTATGTTCTGACAAAAAAGGATAAATGGATGAGTTTCTCTATTATGGTTAATAACCATAATAGCAACTCAAGTACCGTAAGAAAAAAAATTGAAGCCTTTCTGCAATCGCTTTAATCAAATTCCAAAAACACCACTCAAATAGTCGTTTTTCACTTCGACATATATAGGTTTTCCGTCAAAATGAACTTTGGGCTGAGTGCATGTTGATAATAAATCAATCAACTCAAGCATTTCCTGTTCATCGAGTTTAGTCCCAACTCTTATACCATGTTTTCTGGCCAAGGTCTTACTGATTCTTTCTTTGTATGACTGATGAAGTTTGGAAGTACTGTCTTTCACATCTTCCAAAATCATTTCAATCACAGATTGATTGTTTTCTATTGGATGATCAGCCGGACTTCCCTGAACCAGGAATGTATTGTTACCAAAAGGTTCTAACTGATAACCTAAATGCAAAAGATCAGGCAAAATAGATTGCAACAACTGTGTATCAGAAGGAGACAAGGAGATGGCCTGAGGAAAAAGTTCTTGCTGAATGGTCATCGGTTTTCCCAACCAGGCTGCATTGAATTTTTCAAATAGAATTTGCTGGTGAGCCAACTGCTGATTAAGAATGATCAGTCCATCTGTATTTTCGTAAACCAGATAGGAAGCATGTAACTGCATTACCTGTGAAGGCAAGGTTGACATAAAAGAAGGTACCGAAGTTTTCGACTGCAGCAATTCTCCTGCCATAAATTGTTGTTCAGGCATTTCTGTTTTGGGAGCTGATTCAAAGAAACTACGCCAGTCCTTCAAATTACTTGAAGATTCAATCTTGTGTGCCTGGTTACGATCGACAAAAGATTTGTATAATCCTCCTGATGCAGCTTCCTCTTGTCGAACTTGTGTGAAAGGTTTTACAACAGCATCCAATTGCTGAATATTCGGATCAAGTTCAAAATCTATTGTTGGGGCAATACTGAACTGTGCCAATGCGTGTCTGATCGCCGATTTAATGAAAGCATAAACAATCTTATCATCATCAAACTTGATCTCCTGTTTGGTAGGATGAACGTTAATATCCACATGTGCCGGATCCAAATCAATAAACAAAACAAAAAATGGGAAAGATCCTGGTTGAATAAGTTCCTCATAAGCACTAACAACTGCATGATTCAAATACGCATTGCGTATGAAACGGTTGTTGACAAACAAATACTGATCACCACGCGTTTTTTTTGCCGTGTCAGGCTTTCCAATGAAACCAAACACATTCAGATAATCTGTTTTCTCTTCCACCTGTACCAAACGCGTTGCAAAACTATTCCCCATCAACTGGATAATGCGCTGTTTGAGACTGCCTTTTTCTAAATGAAAAACTTCCTGACCATTACTGGTCATGGAAAAAAATATATTGGGAAAAGCAAGTGCAACGTGAATAAATTCATCAGTAATGTGTTTCAACTCAACCACATTACTCTTTAAGAAATTTCTTCTCGCAGGTACGTTAAAGAAGAGATTCTTCATGCTGATACTGGTACCTACCCCGCAAGCACAAGGCGTTTG
The DNA here is from genome assembly GCA_964631755.1 of uncultured Sphingobacterium sp. Taxonomy (GTDB): domain Bacteria; phylum Bacteroidota; class Bacteroidia; order Chitinophagales; family Chitinophagaceae; genus Pollutibacter. The sequence goes on from CAZVYI010000049.1 coordinate 4,432, forward strand.
ATCTACAACGGTGCTGTTTTCAATTTCAATTGCTGTCCCCAACTCCTGTTCTGCTGTTTTTGTCTTCATTGACACCTGTGCAACTGCAGCTATAGAAGCCAACGCTTCACCCCTGAATCCCATTGTCTTGATCGTGAACAAATCTTCAATAGCATTGATCTTAGATGTTGCATGTCGCTCAAAACAATTTCTTGCATCAACAGGATCCATCCCTCTCCCATTATCAATTACCTGCAAAAGAGATTTACCTGCATCCACCACAACCAGTTTGATTTCAGTTGCTCCGGCATCGACTGCATTCTCCAGCAATTCCTTAACAGCACTGGCTGGACGTTGAATCACTTCACCGGCAGCAATCTGATTGGCAATATGAGGAGGTAAAAGTTGAATTGGGTTGGGCATCAACAAACAAATTTCATAACTTCAAAAATAACAAATAGACGCCGTATGATCATGAGAAAAACAACAGTGTTGGTTCTCTTTTTACTGATTGCAACTGTAAGTTTTGCACAAAAAGCATCCCAATGGGCAGATAGTGTATTGAAAACCTTGAATGAGGATGAAAAAATTGCCCAGTTGATCATGGTGAGGTTGTCTGCTATCGACCTCAGGACAAGAAAAATTAGTTTTTACGACACAACGGTAGAACGTGACATCAAACAATATAATATTGGGGGAATCTGTCTTTTTCAGGGGGCTCCTGTTAAACAGGCCAATCTTGTTAATTATTTTCAGTCGATTGCCAAAACCCCAATTCTGATTGCAATTGATGGCGAAACTGGAGTGGGTATGAGGCTGGATAGTGTTGCCAATCTACCCAAAATGATGATGCTGGGAGCAATGAGGGATAGCAGTATAGTCTATACTTATGGACAATGGGTGGCCGAACAATGCAGGCAAATGGGTATACAAGTCAATTTTGCGCCCGTCGCAGATGTCAACAACAACCCAAATAACCCAGTAATCAATGATCGTTCATTTGGGGAAAACAAATACAAAGTCGCCAACATGGCCATCCAATACATGCTGGGCATGAAAGCAGGTGGCATAATGGGAAGCGGCAAACACTTCCCTGGCCATGGCGATGTTGATGTTGACTCACATCTCGCTCTTCCACAAATCAGCAAATCCAAACAGCAACTAAACGATTTAGAACTTTATCCATTCAAAAAATTATTTGAAGCAGGAGTTGGAAGTGCTATGGTAGGACACCTTTTCATTCCTGTAATCGATAGCACTCCAAACAGAGGATCTTCTGTTTCTGCAAAAACAATTACTGGGCTATTAAAAAATGAGTTAGGTTATAAGGGTTTGATTTTTACAGATGCGCTGGAAATGAAAGGTGTTGCAGATGCTTACCCCAATGGAGCAGCAGGAGTAGAATCATTAATAGCTGGGGTTGACATGCTTTGTTTACCTGGAGAAGTGTCTACTGTAATCAATAAGACAAAAGAAGCCATTGCTGCAAACAGAATCAGCTGGGAACAAATTGAAGAACGTGTTAGAAGAGTATTAGAAACAAAATATGAGACAGGCCTATCGAATTGGAAGTCGGTTCCTACTGAAGGACTCACAATGAGATTAAATGAGAAAAGCAATGCAATCAAACAATTGGTTGCAGAAAAAGCAATCACACTAGCCAAGTATGATGATCCTTCATCTTTTCCTTTGGCAACAGACAGAACAGGCAAATATGCATTGATTGATATTGCAAAAAACAAATCGACTGCTTTCAGCAATGAAATGAGAAGAAATTACAATGCTGATATTTTTTTATTCGATCATAGTAAGTCGCAAGCTGAAGCAGATAGCCTATACAATTACCTGTCCACTCACTATGAAAAAATCATTGTCGCCATTCATGAGCTCCCCAGGTACCCAGCCAATAACTTTAACATGAGTAAAGCTGCTGTAGGGCTCGTGAACAACATAAGCAGGAATAAACCAACGAATATTTTCATCTTCGGCAATCCTTATGCAGCAAAGAGTTTTTGTGAAAGCAAAAATATCATTGCCTGTTATGACGATGATCCTATTACGCATCGTGTAGCTGCAAACATATTACTTGGTGTACAAGCACCAGAGGGACAACTCCCCGTCAGTGTTTGTCCCGCTATGCCCGCTGGAACAGGATTTACGATATCCGTCAATCAACCAGCAATTTCACTCAAAGATGATCAATCAATGGAGCGAGTTGACTCTATCATCATGGATGCTATAGCAAAAAAAGCTGCACCAGGCATGGTATTGATGGCCTTTAAAAATGGGAAAGTGGTGGCTCAAAAAACTTATGGTAAGACAAGTTACAAAGAAGGAACAGCCACTTCAATAGAAACGGTTTATGATATGGCTTCTGTCACCAAAATTTGTGCAACCACCCTTTCTGTAATGAAGTTGGTTGATGAGGGAAAAATAAAACTGGATCAACCACTTGGAAATTATTTGTCATGGGTAAAAGGAAGTGATAAAGAAAATCTAATCATAAAAGACATCTTGCTACACCAGGCTGGCTTAAAAGCATGGATTCCATTTTACAAGGAAATTGCAGATAGTATAACCATGAAAGCACTTCCTGGATATTTCAGTAAAAAAGCAGATAATAAGTATGGCGTAAAAGTAGATGACTCATTGTATATGAGATCCGATTGGGTAGACACCATGTACAAACGCATTCTTGCTTCTCCAGTTGATAAGAAAAAACAATACGTGTACAGTGATAACGATTTTATTTTATTAGGAGAATTGGTCAAATCGATCAGTGGCTTGTCGATTGACCAGTATGCAGCAAAATATTTTTATCGCCCTATTGGATTAAGAAGTACAGGATTCAATCTAACTTCTTCTATCAGTAAGCAAGCAATTGCACCAACGGAACAAGATCCTTATTTCAGACAAAGATTGGTAAGAGGTTATGTTCACGATCCTGGTGCTGCTATGTTTGGAGGTGTAGCCGGACATGCAGGCCTGTTCAGCAATGCCTATGAAATTGGCGTACTGATGGAGATGGTAATGAATGGAGGTGTTATCAATGGCAAAAGATACCTTTCCGCTAATACAGTAAATTTATTTACCAGTTATCAAAGTGATATCAGCAGAAGGGGACTTGGATTTGATAAAGCAGAAAAGGACAATGCTAAACGAACAGTAGCTTATCCAACATTGAATACATCTGCACTAGCATTTGGACACACTGGATTTACTGGAACTTGTGCATGGGCTGATCCAGAAAAAGGAATTGTATTTGTCTTACTTGCCAATAGGGTTCATCCTACCGCCAGCAATACATTTGGGGACCTGAATGTGAGAGGAAAGGTAATGGAAGAAATCTTTAAAGCATATTGAGCTGAGTACGCACCATTGCCTTAGCTGCTACCCAGGCTTTGTGGTAATTTGGAATTCTGATGCGTTCTTCAAGAATACGTTGCGGTTGAACTGCCTTGATTTTTTTAAATAAGCTCAGGTAATATTTATATGCAAGGTAAACACCGAATCTTGCTTTAAGAGGAAGTTTAATGATCCCCTCGTAAGCATATCTGAAATCTTTTTCAATATCCTGCTCTATACTATTTTTCATTTCAGGAGTGAAAGCATTGAAATCAACACCTGGAAAATACACTCGATTGAGCTGTTGGTAATCAGCACTTACGTCACGCAGGAAATTGACCTTTTGAAATGCAGAACCAAGTGATTGCGCACTGGGTCTGAGTTTTTCGTATTGTTCTTGATTGCCATCACAAAATACATACAAGCACATCAAGCCTACTACTTCAGCACTTCCATAAATGTATTCAGCATAGCCATTTGCATCATAGCTGGCTTTCTCTAAATCAAATTCCATGCTTTTGAAGAAAGCCTCAACAAGCGCCAAATCAATATTATAACGGTTAACTGTTAACTGAAAACTATGTAAAATGGGATTAAGACTGATCCCTCTTTCAATGGCGTCGTACGTTTCTTTTTTGAAGTTCGAAAGCAATAATGCTTTATCGTGATCATGAAAAGTATCAACTATCTCATCAGCAAAACGAACCAGTCCGTAAATATCATAGATAGGCCCTTGGATATCTGCATGCAACAATTTGATAGCACTGCTGAAAGAAGTGCTGTATCGCTTAGTAGTAACGCGACTGCATTCATGCGAGACATCGTGGAAAATTCCTATCATATAACGTTGAACTTATTTTTAGCAGAAGCTATCTCAAGTTAAACAATAAAACGCAGTTAGTTTTAGTTTGTTCAAAGAGTTTATCTGTTTTTTATTTTTTTATCCATTCAATTCTTTGTTGACCAAGCCTGCTACTACTTCACCACTTATTAAACTAGGTGGCACACCTGGTCCAGGTACCGTTAATTGACCAGTGTAATAAAGATTTTTGACTTTCTTACTCTTACACGAAGGTTTTAGGTTAGCTGTTTGCATCAGGGTATTGGCCAATCCATAGGCATTACCCTTGAAAGCATTGTAATCAGCAATAAAATCTGCATTACAATAAGCACGCTTATACACCATGTGTTCTCTGATGTCAACTCCAGTCCTGTCTTTTAATCGATCACATAGCAATTCAAAATAGTGTGCTCTTACTTTCTCATCATCACCATCTAATCCTGCTGCAATCGGCATAAGAAAGAAAAGATTCTCTCCATTTGCAGGAGCCTGAGTAGGGTCAGTAACTGATGTAGCACTCAAATAAAATAATGGTTCTTTAGGCCATGAAGGTGTAGTATAAATTTCTTTTGCATGTTGGTCAAAAGGGACATCAAAAAACAATGAATGATGGAGTAGTCCTGGTATTTTACAACCGGTTCCAACATAAAAAATCAAACAACCAGGGGCCATTACTCTTTTATCCCAGTATCTTTCACTATATGACTGATATTGAGGCTCAAGCAGTTTCGTTTCAATGAAATGATAATCAGCTGCACCAACTATTACGTCTGCATATATTGGATCTGCACCGTCTATACTTACACCTTTAGCAACACCATTTTCAACAAGTACTGCTTTTACATTACTGTTGAAATGAAAGTTTACACCTTGTTCTGTTGCAAGCTTTTGCATGCCTTCAACAATTTTATACATCCCTCCTTCAGGAAACCATGTACCTAATTTGATATCGGCATAATTCATCAGACTGTACAGTGCAGGAGTATTTTCTGGAAGAGCTCCAAGAAAAAGTACGGGAAACTCCATCATTTGCCTGATCTTGGGATGCTTGAAGAATTTGGCAATATGCGCCTTGATATCACGAAATACATCAAGTTTGAAAAGACCCAATACCAATTCAAAATCCATGAATTCAAGAAGTGACTGTCCTGGTTTAAATACAAGCTTATTGATACCAACCCGATACTTGTATTCAGCTTCTTTCATAAAAGCATCCAACTGTACCCCAGCACCAGGCTCAAGTGAATCAAACAGTTGTTTGAGCGACTGATAGTCAGCTGGCACATCCATGTGGTCTTCATTCCAGTAGATTCTGTAAGAAGGGTCTAATCTCACGAGTTTATAATAGTCGTGAACTTTTTTATTGAACTGCGCAAAATAACGTTCAAAAACATCTGGCATCCAATACCAACTGGGGCCCATATCAAAGGTGAATCCTTCAGTTTTAAAATGCCTGCATCTCCCACCGGCTTGATCATGCTTTTCGATAACATCAACTTCCCAGCCGTATTTCGACAAAAAAGTAGCCGCTGAAAGTCCAGCGAATCCACTTCCAATTACAATTGCTTTTTTGGACACAGGGGAAAGTTAGGTTAAAACTTGTTAATCTGCTCTTTTAATAACCTTCTGGCAAAGTGAATTCTACTTTTAATTGTACCCAATGGCTCATTGAGCATATCAGCAATTTCATGGTACTTATACCCTTCGAAGTACAACATAAAGGGCTGTTTAAAAATACTTGGCAGCTCATGAATTGCTTTATTGATATCTTTCATTCTGATGGTAGTCTCGGCGCCATTAGGAACTGCAGCCTGATTATGATCAAGCAAAAACTCGTTTGGCGTGTTATCAAAAATGGTGTTTTGCTTCGACTTCCTTCTGTAATTATTGATGAATATATTACGCATGATTGTATACAACCATGCTTTAATGTTTGTGCCAACACTGTATTTTTCCTGATTGGACAATGCTCTGAACATCGTCTCTTGCAACAAATCTTTCGCACTTTCCTGATCTTTAGTCAAGGTAACTGCAAAAGGTTTTAGGTATTCAGAATTCTGCAGAAGTAATTGATTGAATTCTTTTGTTGACATATTTTGTTTAATTTTCTAATTTCAAATTTAAACAAAAAATATTGAGCAAACCTTATTTTTGTTTAATTTTTTATTAAATTAAATTAAACAAACATAAAGAATTGAAAATTAATGACTTACAAAAGAAAATCTTTTGAAAATCAAGCTAAAGTAAATCAGAAATGAGGGAAATTCAATGAGTTTAGACCAATTCAGTTATGAATTCAGTCACTTCCTGCAATGATTTTTTGAAGTGAATTTGAGCAGGAATTTTCTTTTCGTAGGTGGCTGCTAGTCTTCCAGATATGATTACTGGGGTTGCATTGAATCGTTTAAGCGACTGTTGTAAAAATTTCTCAAAATTAAAAACGCTGGATACTGAGGTGAGATGGGTATAAATGAAGTCAGGTTGTTTGTATTTCACAACATATTCAACATCTTCAAGAGGTACATTAGTTCCAAGATAGTAAACTTTGATTCCTCTGTTCTTCAACAAATACTGAATGAACAATAAACCCAGTTCATGGAACTCACCTTCAGGAAGAAAAAGGAGTCCTGATTTTTTCAATTGGAAAAGAGGATTAACAGCCTCTGTACCCACAATCAATTTCTGACGAATGATGTTGGATACAAGGTGCTCTTGTGCAGGATTGATATGACCTGTAATCCAGAGCACACCGATTCTTTCCATGAATGGGAAGATGATCTGGTGAATTGTTTTTTCGATTCCTTTTGCCCTGATGTGTTCTTCCATCAATCCCTCAAATCCTTCAAGATTCATATCAACCATCGCCTGAATGAGTGAATTGACAATACGTTCTTGTTGCGCTTGAATATTGTTGATACTCAGGATTTTTTCCTTCATATCGTTTTCATTCATCTTGTCGATATGTGAAATCTTGAAACCGTATTTGTTGAGCAAGGAAATATTCAAAATCTTCTTAAGTTCCTCGTTATTGTAATACCTGATGTTGGTATCTGTACGTTGGGGTTTGAGGAAATTATAACGCTGTTCCCATATACGGATCGTGTGGGCCTTAATGCCTGTTAAATTCTCAAGATCTTTTATGGTAAATGCGTTCATGTAGCCTATAACAAGGAATTGTGAGAAATTGTTGCAAGAAGATATTTATAGACTTGGTTTAAGACCATATATATTTTCATATAGACAGGTGCAAATTTAAAAAACTACCGGAAATGACATAATTCCTCTTCGTTTTATTCATTTTGTTTAATTTATTCACACATTTACTACACTTATATAAACAAAACCCCCAAAAATTGGGGGCTTCAAAAAGAAAGAAATTTTAAAAATAAATCTAGTTTTCTATAATATTCATCACTTTTTTCAGGGATTTAGAGAATTTAAGTTGTTTTAACCCCTCAAGGTGTCTTTCATGATGAAGATCGGTTCCAAGTAAACTAACCAGATTCAATTCCACCAAATGCTCTACAAAACGCAGTACTTCCTTGCCATAGTACCCTGAGAAAGAGAGCAGGTTAGATTGTAGTTTACAGCCTATATCTTTTAATTCTATTAGCTCTTTGATTTTCCCGGCATAATACAGATAACGTTCTGGATGAGCCAATATCGGCTGGTAGCCTTGCACCTGCAATTCAAATAAAATATTTTTTAGTTGTAATGGTGGTTGTAAGAACGAAACTTCTATCAATACCCAATTTTCACGAATTGTTCTTAATCTCTTTTTCTGTTGCAAAAGAAATTCCAGGTGCTCATCAACCATGTATTCTGCAGCCGATGTAACCTGACAATTCATTTTGTTTTCACTCAATGCCGATTCAAGCAAAATAGATGCAGCAGTTATGGTTTCATCATTGTTCTTCCAAATATCCTGCATCACGTGAGGTGTAGCAGTAAATTGCTGAAAGCCTAAATCCATCATTCCTTTTAGCAAGCTGATGGATGTTGAAACATCTGGCGATCCATCATCTATACCTGGAAGCAAATGGGAATGCACATCAGTTTTTAAGTGATG
>CAZVYI010000050.1:0-12590 GCA_964631755.1 uncultured Sphingobacterium sp.
CATTTGATTGAAATTGATCTTCGTCCTAATTCATGGATGGCATACAGCAGATTTTTATCAAAGCAAGATTTTATTTATTGTCTCAAGTATCTGGATAGTTCTGATAAATTTAACTTTATTCAATCTTCCTTGAAAGTAAAAAATAATATTGAACTTGCCTTGTTTTATAAAGATATTCGTAGGGCAATATGGGCAAAAGATTTGAAAGGAATTGTAAGATGGATTGTCGGATGGAAATGCTATTGGCGATTTTTGCCTTTCTATGACTTTAAATTAACAAAAAAAGTACTTTATGAAATTTGGGCAGAGATTGGAGTCTATAAGCTTAGAAAAATAAAACAGAAATTAGGATTTAATTAATTGTCAGTTTTCATTTGATTTGTTTTGTAAAAGACTGAATGCAGAAGTGGTCCAGTAAAATGACCAATTTAAAATGCCAATAAACTTTAACATGTCTTCAATCAGAGGACTATTTTCAGTTAATTTATCAATCACAATTGAGCATCCAAAAGCTGTACCATAGACCAATATCAAAGGGTACAATGTGGTTTTGATTATTCCTCTAAAAAAAATAATTGTGGCAAAAAGCCAAATTGTATAAAAGATATAAAAATATTCTTCTCTAATACCTCTGTGGGACAATTCTTCATGCAACATAAATAAATCGTCAAGTCCAAGAAAGAGTGTTAACAAAAATGCATTGGTCAGAAAAAAGAAAACTTTCTTACAATGATTATTTTGTCTTGTAAATGAAGCACCAAATAGGAGTATTCCAGCGGTGCCAAACCAAAAAATCATTCCTGTTTGAGATAGTAATCCAATGTATTTAGGACTATTGTGAATTGCATTGGGGTCCCTAGTTAGGTCGCCATATGAAATACCCCGTTGCACATGAATCCATTCCAGACACTGGTATAAAAGTAATCCAAGGATAGCACTAAGTCCAATCCAGAACATAATTTTTATTGGCTTTGACATAAAAAAAACTTAATCTTAAAACCAGTTAAGAATTCTTTGCAGTATATATCTTTTTTTATATTTTCAATACAATCCTGTCTATTCTAATCTGGCTCCATGAATATATTTATTATTTTGATATTTGTATTTTTTTTTGTTGGAGTAGTTTATTTCTTTGTATTTGCATTGGCAGGAAAAATATCTTCCCATGTATCATATCCGCTATCAAAAGCGGTAAAAGGAATTGCGTTGGTCATTCCGGCTTACAAAGAGGACCGGATAATTCTTGATACCGTAAAACATACATTGGATCATGATTATCCAAGTGAGGGATATTCTATTTTTGTAATGGCTGATCAATTAAGTTGTGAAACCTTAACAGCACTTCATGAATTACCGGTAACTGTCCATCAAGTTGTTCATCAGCAAAGTACCAAAGCAAAATCGCTTAATTCGTTTTTTGAAATGACAAATGGTGTCATGTTTGATATAGTGATGGTATTAGATGCTGATAATATAATGCAGCCCGGTTGTTTACACAAAGTAAATGATGCATTTTTTGCTGGCTGGAAAGTAGTGCAATGTCATCGTATCGCAAAGAATAAAAATAATGCATTGGCTATTTTAGATGCCATAAGTGAGGAAATCAGAATCAATATATTTTTTGCTGGCCAACGTGCATTTGGATTGTCTGCAGAATTAATTGGTTCTGGAATGGCGTTTGATTTTACGCTATTGAAAGATATTTTACAAAATAGATATGTTCAAGAAAGTCCCGGCGAAGACAAGGAAATGACATTACAGCTTATGAAAAGAGGGATTCCTGTAGAGTACTTACCTGACGCTTTGGTATTGGATGAAAAAGTATCGGATTTACAGGTTTTTAAAAAACAGCGCAAAAGATGGATTGAATCACAAATGCAAATCATCAAAAGCTTTTTTAGGAGTGAATTTAAAGCGGTGCGCTCAAAAGGGGTTTTCTGGTACAGGTTATTTCAAAATTTGCTATTACCCAGATCTTTTTATATCATACTGTTACCCTTTGTTACTATATTGACTTTTCTGTTGGATGTATTTCATCTAAAAATTTCTCCAGATTGGATGTGGTGGCTATCTTTAACACTGGTTTACTTTTTGTCTTTGTTCTTTTCTATTCCAATTTCCTATTTTAATGCTAGCACACTCAAGGCAATTGGAAAACTGCCTAAAGTTATCCTATCCATGGTGTGGGCTGCATCAAGCGCCAAGCTCAACAACAGGGTTTTTATATCCACTTCCAAAGGGGTAGATAAAAAGTGAATTAATTGTAAAAAGTTATTTTAAGTACGAATATGAAAAAGTTACTTTTCATCATCATCATTTTCTTCAGTTGCTCAGGTTTTCGAAACAATGAGCCTTTAAATGGCAATAAAGTATCATTAGAACATAACCGCTGGTATCAAATGACACATGCTGAAACAGGTACATATGAATTGTTTGATGGTAAATTAACCTCTACGGTTGCAGTTGGAAAAAAAAGTATTGTCCCCAATTATGAAATCTATTATCCTATTTATGAAAATGAATCGATAAAGATAAATCAGATAAGGATGTATGATGGGCAGGGTTCAAATTCAATTCCGTTCAGTATTTATATCATTGATAAAAATTGGAAACGAAAAAAAATTGCGGAATTTACAGGAGAGAACTATAATAAATGGGTGGGTCCCAATCCGCTTAAGCCTGATCAGTTTTCTTTAGACAGCAACTTTCAAGACATTAAATACATTGTCTTACAAAGTGGGGATGGTTTCCCAACTGAAATAGAATTTTATGGTACATATAAGCAGAGTGTTCCTCGATCTTTAGTGATTAAACAAAATTCTCCTCTAAAAAACTTTTTTGGTGTTAATGCCTTTGAATGGGATTTTGTTGATTCTGAAAAGGATTCTTATATGATGGAACAGAAAAGAATAGATGCAATTCATTCTTTTGGTGGTGTCAGACATTATCTGGATTGGGAAAGAATAGAGGATAAGGAAGGTCAGTTTACTTTTAATCCTGCACATAAAGGAGGGTGGAATTATGATACTTTATACAGTGCGCTCAAGGAATTAAACATAGATGTTTTGACATGTTTAAAAACAATTCCACAATGGATATTAGATACTTATCCGTCTGACTTACGTGACAGTGAAAATATTCCAGCAAGATTTGGTAAGAATTTAAGTGATCCAAATTCCTATGTAGAACAAGCTAGAGCAGCATTTCAGTTTGCAGCAAGATACGGAAGTAATAAATCTATAAATAGAGATTTAATAAAGATTAACAAGAGTGCTAGGTGGACGAATGACAGAATCAATCAAATCCAAATTGGTAAGGGATTAATAAAGTATATAGAGTGTGATAATGAAAGAGACAAGTGGTGGAAGGGAAGAAAGGCTTATCAGACAGGAAGAGAATATGCGGCCAATCTTTCTGCATTTTATGATGGGCATAAACAAAAAATGGGGAAAGATGTTGGCGTAAAAAATGCAGATCCATCAATGAAAGTAGTAATGGCTGGTTTAGCGAATCCTTCAACAGATTATGTGAAGGGAATGATTGATTGGTGTAAAGAAAACAGAGGATATAAGAAAGATGGCACAATCGATTTGTGCTGGGACGTTATCAATTTTCATTATTATACCAATGAGTCAAGCCAGAAGAGAGGGGTTGCCCCAGAAAAAGAATCAAATGGCAAATATGCTGCAGCACTTGCACAATCTTTCTTGCAGCTTGCTCAGAACCTGAATTTAGATATGCCAGTTTGGGTAACTGAGGCTGGCTATGATCTGGATCAGAATAGTCCCAATAGAGCAATTCCAATCAAAGGGAAAACAGCTTTGCAAACACAGGCAGATTGGTTGTTGAGAACATCATTATTGTATTCTAGAAACGGTGTTGAGAAAGTCTTTTTTTATCAGCTGCGAGATGATAATCCAGGAACTGGAAAAATATATGCCAGCAGCGGACTCATCAATAAAGATTTTTCAAGCAGGCCAGCAAGTGATTACATGAAGCAGACTATTGAATTGTTTGGTGAATTTTTATTTGTAAAAAGCATTCGTTCTTCTCCAATCATAGATTTTTACAAAAATGCCAAAAACCAAGAATTGTATGTTGCTTACATTCCAAATGAAGTTGGTGATCAGGAGATGCTTGAACTAAGTTTATCTGGTAAGAAATCTGCTACAATTTATACTCCAGTTTTAGGAGCTAGTAGTATGATGTCCAAAACAAGTACAATCCAAAATGGAAAACTTGTAGTTCCTGTATCAGAAACCCCAACATTTATTTTAGTTGATTAGATTAGATATTTCATTATCTCATCAACCAATTCCCCTTTTGTAATCGGTGTACCTTTGATTTTGTTGTAAGGCTTAGCATCAACCAGGTATACATCACGAATGATTTTGATAAGTTGACCGTTATTGATTTCAGGAATCAAAATGGTATCAAAATTCTTAATGATATCACCGAGGTTTTTTGGGAAAGGTCTTAAGTAACGGATGTGTGCATGTGATACAGCATACCCTTTTTCCAGCAATTCGAGAACTGCTGTTTTGATAGAACCATAGGTGCTGCCCCATCCGAGGACCAATACTTTTCCTTGATCAGGACCGCTATCAATTGTTTGATCAGGGATGAAGTTGGCAATCAAATCAACTTTCGCCTGACGTGTCTTCACCATGTGCTGGTGGTTTTCAGGTTCATAACTTACATTACCTGTGATGTCTTGTTTTTCAATACCGCCAATTCTGTGTTCCAAGCCTTTTGTTCCTGGTATAGCCCATGGTCGAACCAGCTTCTCATCTCTTTTATAGGGTTGGAATTTTGTTTCACCTTCATCCAATCCTTCTTTGAATTTTACTTCAATATTTGGTAAGTCTTCCTCATTAGGGAAACGCCATGGTTCTGCACCATTAGCAATATAACCATCACTTAAGTACATCACAGGAGTCATGTGTTGAAGTGAAATCCTTGCTGCTTCAAATACTGAATCAAAACAATCGCTTGGTGTTGATGCAGCAATTACTGGCATTGGACATTCTCCATTTCTACCATAATAGGCTTGCAACAAATCACTTTGTTCTGTTTTGGTTGGAAGTCCAGTTGATGGACCACCTCTTTGCACATCGATAATTAACAATGGAATTTCTAGCATCACTGCTAGTCCCATAGCTTCACCTTTTAACGCTACACCTGGACCAGAAGTAGTGGTTACAGCAAGAGATCCACCATAGCTTGCGCCAATAGCAGATGTAATTCCTGCGATTTCATCTTCCGCTTGAAAAGTCATCACACCAAAATTTTTCATGCGACTCAAATCATGCAGAATATCAGATGCCGGTGTGATAGGATAGGAGCCAAGGAATAATGGTCTGCCACTTTTTTGTGAAGCAGCAACCAGTCCCATGGCCAAAGCCTGGTTACCCATAATGGAGCGGTAAGTACCAGGTTTCATTTTCGCTTTATCAACCTTATATCGAGTGGTAAAGGTTTCAGTTGTATCACCATAATTATACCCAGCTTGTAATGCTTTGATGTTGGCATTCAGGATATCATCTTTTTTTCCAAATTTCTCTTGGAGGAAGGTCAACGTACTTTCCATATCCCTGCTGTACATCCAATAGAGAAAGCCCAATACAAACATATTTTTTGCACGGTCTTTTTCTTTGGTGCCTAAAGTGATTTCTTTCAACGCCTCACGTGTCATTTTGGTGACATCCATTTTAATGACCTCAAAGCCTTCCAATGAACCATCTTCCAATGGGTTTATGCCTTCTGTATAATTGGCAAGACGTAAATTTTTGGAATCGAAGCCATCAATATTGGCAATGATTTTTCCACCTTTTTTGATGGCCTTTAGGTTTGTTTTGAGGGCAGCGGCGTTCATTGCGACCAAAACATCGCAAAGATCACCTGGCGTATAAATGGCATCACTTGAAAACCTCAATTGGTATCCACTCACACCTGGTATAGTGCCTTGAGGAGCACGAATCTCTGCTGGAAAATCTGGGAAAGTCGCCAAATCGATCCCCAATAAGGCGGTATTGTTGGTAAACTGACTACCCGTCAACTGCATACCATCTCCGCTGTCACCTGCAAACTTGATCACAATATCCTGGAGCAGTTCTTCTTTTCTTTCTGTCATGTTAAATATTTTGATTCAGCTTATTCTGAACGCCTTGAAGAAGTTCTGTTTCGCTGAAATTAATTAATTTAGAGTACAAAATTACCCAATATGGCGCTATTCAACTCAAGTAATCCAACGTTAACGGAAAAATCCTTTAATCGTTCAATGGGAGTTCCAGGTTCTGGAACAATGACCTTCGGTGGCACATTGAATAAATTTGGCTTCTTGTTTCTTATGGTCATGGCAACTGCCTTTTTTGTTTGGAATGAAGCCAGTGTAGGCAACAGCATCCAAGGATACATGATGGGTGGTATGATAGGTGGTTTAGTAGTGGCAATTGTGCTGATGTTCAAGCCTCAATTGGCACAATACCTTGCCCCAGCTTACGCACTTTTGGAGGGATTGGTGATTGGTGGTATTTCATCCATCTACAATGATGCTTTCAGTGCAGTCGCTCCAGGTATTGTGATGCAGGCTGTAATATTGACCTTCGGAACGGCCATTGCGATGTATCTGTTGTATACTTTCAGAATCATTCGCGTAACGGAAAGGTTCAGGTCTATCATGTTTGCTGCAATTGGTGGTATCGCCTTATTTTATTTTATCACCTTTATCCTTTCTTTGTTTGGTGTAAATGTAACTGGCTTACACAATGGCAGTATGCTCAGCATAGGTATTTCTATTGCCATTACTGCAATTGCAGCCTTAAGCTTGTTGTTGGATTTCGACAGAATTGAGCAAGGATCAGCATTGGGTGCTCCGAAATACATGGAATGGTATTGTGCATTTGGTTTGCTGGTTACTTTGGTGTGGTTGTATATAGAAATCCTGCGTTTGCTCGGAAATTTATACGGTCGCCGCGACTAATGAAACAAATCTTAATATTATTATTATCAATCTTCTGTGTTTTCCAGTTGAAAGCACAGAAGGTTTTTTCTGTCGATTATCCCAGTCAGGCTGTTGTCAAAGTATTTGTTGTCAAATATGAAAGTCAGGCTGATCTCAAAGTATTTAAGGTAAATTATGAGAGCCAGGCTGGCCAGAACGATGGAAAGTGGTTTTTTGTCAAGTATTCTAGTCAGGCGGATAAAAAAATCTACTTTGTCGATTACGAAAGCCAGGCTGACGTCAAAATCTTCTTTGTTCAATATCAGAGTCAAGCTGGATGGCGCAATGCATCCAAGCGTCATTTTTTCTACTAAAACAAATAGGTTTTAAGGGATTTAGGGGAAAATACCTCCTATTACGTGTATCCACGTTGGAAAAATACTAAGTGGTACACAATATCTTCATTATCCACTCGTTATCAACATTGACCCAATAAATAAAATTTAGTGAAAAGTGGGCAATTGGGTTTGTAAATTATTTTAAAAAGTATTACTAAAAATTATCATACGATCTGTGAAAAGGAAACTAACACTAAGCAAAATGACAACTAAGCCATTTATTTTCATTGGTGTATTCTTGTTTTTAGTGGGACTTCAACCGCTATTTGCCCAAATAAATGCATTTGACAGACCTGGTACTGTAAGCAGTGACTTGCAGTTGACTAAAACTGCAGACAAGTCTACTGCGCGTGTTGGCTCCATTATCAATTTCACGATTAAAGTGAAAAATCTTGGTCCAAATACTTCTGAAGGATCAACCGTTTTTGATCTCCTTCCTAATGGATTTAATTTCATTTCATCTTCCTTGCCTGTTTAATACAATAGTATTACAGGTGAATGGGATATTGATGAGTTAATTACAGGAGCAGAAGCAACACTTGTAATTTCTGCAACGGTTAACCCAATAACACCAACCTCAGTTTATACCAATGTTGCACAGATTGTTGATGTAAAAAATACAGACCCAAATCCTGCAAACAATCGTGCTGAATTTACAGTTGTCCCATTTGATTTTAATGCTGAGATTACTGGTGATTTTACAGGAACTGGAGGTGCAATTTGTGCAAATAGCTCAGCTATTTTAAGAGCAACTTCAACCAATATTATTGAGCCAATTTACAAATGGTATGCAGATCCGCAATTGACAAATTTGCTTCACATTGGTGCAAATTACACAACAACTGCTCTGGCTTTTACTACTACTTATTATTTGGTGGTGAGTGGTACAAACATTCCAGTACCAACCGCTGCTGATGCCAAGCAAGTAATTGTTAGGGTTCTGCAAGTTCCTGCAACACCTGTTGCAACAGTAACACAGCCAACTTGTGCAATTGCTACGGGTACCATCACAGTAACATCTCCTTTGGCCCCAGGGTTCTTATATAGTTTAGACGGAGCAACTTATTTAAACAACAGTGGCGTATTTACAGGTATTGCTCCTGGTACTTATGCTGTTTCTGTAAAGAATACCAATGCATGTATCGGAGCAAATACAATTGTGGTAGTTAATCCAAAGCCAGAGGGACCTGCAGCTCCTTCATTGGATATTGTTCATCCAACCTGTGAATTGGGCACTGGTACAATAACAGTGAGTTCTCCAAAAAATCCAGGAAATACATACAGTATCAATGGTGTGGATTATACCAATACGACTGGCGTGTTTACACAGGTGTTGGCTGGTACGTATAATGTTACGGTTAAGAGTGCGAGTGGATGTATCAGTAGTGGTACGTTAGCTGTGGTGAATGTTAATCCGCTTACTCCACAGACGCCGGTAGTTGTGTCAACAAATCCATTGTGTCCTGCGAAGACAGGTACGATTACAATTACATCGCCGGTTGGTACTGGGTTTACCTATAGTATTGATGGTGCGAGTTATTTTAACAGTACGGGAGCATTTACATCAGTTCTACCTGGAACATATAGTGTGAGTGTAAAGAATGCGAGTGGATGTGTGAGTCCGTCTGTAGTGGTCATGATAAAGGATCCTGTAGTGGACGAGCCTAAGTTAACGATTAGTGCTAGTGGATCTACTTCAATTTGTCAGGGATCTAGTGTGGTATTGACATCATCAGAGTCGGTTAGTTATCAGTGGTATAAATATGGTGTTGCGATAGCTGGTGCAAACAGCAAGACATATACAGCATCTACAGAAGGAATATATAGTGTGAGTCGGGTTTCTAATATAGCGGGTTGTTCAGGGATGCAGAGTGATGGTATTGAGGTTAAGGTAACAGTTGTACCAGCGGCACCTACTGTGGTGGTGGCACAGCCGAGCTGTGAGATTTCTACAGGTACAATAACGGTTACTTCGCCAATAGCTCCAGGAAATACATACAGTATCAATGGTGTGGATTATACCAATACGACTGGCGTGTTTACACAGGTGTTGGCTGGTACGTATAATGTTACGGTTAAGAGTGCGAGTGGATGTATCAGTAGTGGTACGTTAGCTGTGGTGAATGTTAATCCGCTTACTCCACAGACGCCGGTAGTTGTGTCAACAAATCCATTGTGTCCTGCGAAGACAGGTACGATTACAATTACATCGCCGGTTGGTACTGGGTTTACCTATAGTATTGATGGTGCGAGTTATTTTAACAGTACGGGAGCATTTACATCAGTTCTACCTGGAACATATAGTGTGAGTGTAAAGAATGCGAGTGGATGTGTGAGTCCGTCTGTAGTGGTCATGATAAAGGATCCTGTAGTGGACGAGCCTAAGTTAACGATTAGTGCTAGTGGATCTACTTCAATTTGTCAGGGATCTAGTGTGGTATTGACATCATCAGAGTCGGTTAGTTATCAGTGGTATAAATATGGTGTTGCGATAGCTGGTGCAAACAGCAAGACATTTACAGCATCAACTGAAGGAGTATTTACTGTAAGTCGCACTAACGCCAACGGTTGTATGCCTGTTCAAAGTGATGGCATAATTATTAAAGTGGTTGCAAATCCAATTGCACCATTGATAACAGCAGATAAAATGTTGTTCTGTTTTGGTGATAGTGTTGTATTGAATGCAACTTCTACTGATCTTGTACAATGGTATAAAGATGGTTCTGTAATCTCTACTTTAACCAACAGGTATATAGCAAAACAAGGTGGTACTTATGCAGCGATTGCATTAAACCAGAATGGATGCAGAAGTTCATTTAGTGAATCAATTGTATTGAGTATGGTTGATTTGCCTGTGACTCCAGTATTGACAATCCAGGGTACAGCTAAGTTTTGTAAAGATGAAACACGTGTATTGAAAGTGAATATTCCAGCTGGATTAATCGTCAATTGGTATAAAAATGGAAACCTTATTACCAATTATAATAAAGATACACTTCGTGTAAATGAAGCAGCTGAATTTACCGTAAAGTTCATAAACAGCAACGGTTGTTTGTCGCTTGTTTCAAATAAGGTTATTACTGAAATCGGTTGTAATGCAACGAATATTTTTGTGCCTGATGTATTTAGCCCCAATGGTGATGGTATTAACGATGTAGTGAAGGCGATATGTGTTGGCAACATTAAACTGAAATTCTTTAAAATCTATAACCGCTGGGGGAATATTCTTTTTGAAACTTCAGATGAATCAAAGGGGTGGGATGGAAAGTTCCGTAGCCAAGTTCAGCCAGCTGACTCATACATATGGTTGGTGGAAGGAATTGACGCCAATGGAAAGGAAATCAGAAAGACCGGTGTGTTGAATTTGATCAAATAGATTAACTATTACAAAAAAGCTTATGTCACTTAGAAGATTTATATACATACTTGCTGGAAGTTTATGCTTTTTGCAGTCAAATGGACAGGATTTGCATTATGCTGATGTGCAGGCGATGAACCTCTGGTACAATCAATCTTTGAAATTGGATAAACAAAAAGACATTCGATTCAATTTCAGGGACATCAAGTATCAGTCACTTCTTGCATTCCGCAATGCAAGCATCATGGTTAATGTTCCTTTTGTAAAAAAGACTGCTGAAGGTTTTGATAAAAAGAGTTTTGTTTCTGCTACCGCAGCTGGTTCCTTTGATAAATCAAATAAAGGTGTTTTTAAGAACAACACTGGAATGCTGGGACTTTCATTTTCACAGCGACTGAATGCAAATGATCTTTATTTGTCATTGGGTTTTCAAGGAGCACATACCAATACTAGATTGGGTGAATTAGGAGGAAGCTTTTTCCCTGATCAATTTGATCAGTTTGGGCCTATTCCTTCGGTTTCAAGAGATCCGCTCAGGGCTGGAAGAAGTTATGGGTGGACTAGTATTAATACTGGGATATCTATTTTTCAAAATACATCAAATGTTGAGTGGTATACTGGGGCAAGTATAAGGCATTTAAATAGCCCATACACTGACGAACAAAAAACAAGAGAATTCAGGTTGAAGCCAACGCTTGGTATTCAAGCAGGATTTACAGTGAAGAATGAATTGAATCAGTTTGGTGTTTATGGTATCACCAATTGGAAGGCAGAAGCAGCTGAATATTTAATTGGAGCAAAAGTGCAGCACAGTCTAGATGAACCATCGAATGGTTATGAAGGATCAGCTATCGGTATTGGATTTGCTTTCAGAGTAAAAGATGCTGTTATACCTAATATTCAGTTAAAACTTAACAAGACAACAATAGGAATTCATTATGATGTCAATATCTCAGGCTTAAGAGCAGCTGGCTATTCCAGACAGGGTGTTGAACTTGTAATAGCGCAAAAACTCAATTAAATTTTTAAATAACTCAAACACTATAATATGATTCGCTTCAACAAGAGTTTAACCATACTCGCGATTGTGCTCGCCGTGTTTTCACAGGCTATCGCACAGGAAAGTAATTCAACACAAGGAAGCTCGTCTTCTAATCGTTACAAATGGAGTATGTTCGGATTGAATAGGGTGCATATCCAGGATTTTGGTCTGACTGATCAATATGCTGAAAATGGTAATGCAACAGGCTTAAATGGTTTTTTGGGTAAAGCCAATACAACAGTAGGCTTTAGCTTTTACAACAACCTTTCAGAGAATTTTGCATTTAGTGCAGATTTTGGAGTTGGTAATGGCTACATTTCAAGAAACAATGCTTCAGCTGCAGACTTTCAAAAAGGCTGGTCTTCTAGTTTGAGAGGAGACGTATATTACCATTTTTCCGACTCGCGTTTGCCTGCACAACCTTTCCTTTTTTCAGCTTTGCAGGGAAATCTAAGAAAAGGAAATGCATTTTTCTCAATGCCAATAGGACTTGGTGCAAGATATATGGTGAAGAACAATGGAGGTATGATTCTTGCTCAGGTTGGTTATGGTTTGGGCTTGACACAGCGCATGAGAAATAACATCACCTATTCTTGGGGTGTCTATCTTGATTTAAAAAAGAAAAAAGATTTGGTTACTAATGCATCGGCAGATTTAAGTGATACTGATAAGGATGGCATTATCGATTCACAAGATAAATGTCCTAATGAGTTTGGACTAATCAGTAATAATGGTTGTCCAATTAAGGATAAGGACAATGATGGTGTTGCAGATGATAAAGACAAATGTCCAAATGAATTTGGTCCAGCTGATAACAATGGTTGTCCAATTATCGATCGTGATAAAGAT
>CAZVYI010000051.1:0-12146 GCA_964631755.1 uncultured Sphingobacterium sp.
CTATCTCCTGTTTATCAATTTGTTCCAAAACAAAAAGTTCTCTTTTCTTGTTATTCTTTTGGTTTTAATTAACTGGATATGGAATATTCAGAAAGGGATTTAGATCCGTTCAATACTGTGATGATACAATTCAAGTGGTATCAACTTTGACCTAGAGTATTAATTATGAAAATGAACATCGTTAAGAATTTTTATTTTATGCTATGTTGTATCTTAACTTTTGTATCATCTGCATATGCTCAAAAATTTGAATTAGGAAGCTGGAATATCATTAATGTAAAATATAGCATTGATAACAAGTGGAGTACATTTGGAGAAGCACAATTGCGTTCTTTGAAATTTTATAATCATTTTCATTATTATGAGTATAAAGGGGGGTTGAGTTATAAAGCGAATAAAAATGTAAGTATCACATTAGGCGCGGGTAGTTATCAAACATACAAAGAGGGTGGTAGTTTTGTGCTTCCAAAAAATAATGATGAGTTTAGGATTTGGCCACAAATCGTTTTGTCACAGTCGATTGGTAAGTTTATAATAGAGCAGCGCTATCGTGCAGAGATGAGGTTTACAAGTAACGGATACAGAAATAGATTTAGGTATAGACTAGGATTATCTTATCCTTTTGGAGAAGAAAAAAATGGGTATAAGCCATTTCAAGTTAATGCAAGTAATGAACTCTTTTTCACCAATAATGAACCCTATTTTGAAAGGAACAGGGCTTTGATTTCCTTGAATTACAAACCTACTAAAGCCACAACTTTACAAGTAGGCTATTTGCATCAATTTGATTATAAAATAAATGATGAAACAGGAAGAGACTTTTTGCAAATAGGGTATTTTATTGATTTGTTTAGAAGACAGTCAGCAAGTAATAAATTCACTTCAGAAATCAGAGATAATTAACCTACAAACCTCAATTTAACATAATACACACTTTAAGTTTTTTAATTTCGTATAGCAATAAAACCGTCGCCATCAAATGAAAAAACTACTTGTATTGTTACTGTTTATTGTGCTTGCGTTTGGAGGATGTATTTATGTTATAAGTCTCTTCAATTGGAAAAAAACTTTTGGGATTGAGAAAGTGACAACTGACTTAGATCAAAAACTTGGAGATGTTTTCTGGAAATCATACAGTGCTGATATGGTTGAGGTGAAAGATGATAAAGTTGTCTTACCAATACTGCAGATGGTCGATCAGCTTTGTTCGGCAAATGGAATAAAACCATCAACCATAAATGTTCATGTGGTTAACAACAAAGAAATTAATGCATTTGCAATGCCAGGGAGACATTTGGTTGTCCATACAGGATTAATTCAGTTTGCGGATCATCAAGAAGAAATTGCCGGTGTAGTAGCACATGAAATTGCGCACATTGAATCTGGACATGTCGTTAAAAAATTAGGTAAAGAAATTGGCTTATCAATTTTAATGAACCTGACCTTAGGAGATATTGGTGGTGAAGTAGTGCGCAATGCGCTATCTACACTTACATCAACTGCCTACGACAGATCATTGGAAAAAGAGGCAGATCTCAAAGCAGTCGATTATATGTTTAAAGCAAAAATGGATCCGAGGATGCTTTCCTCCTTCCTTGGAAAGCTTGCAGAAGAATCCAAAACTCCCGAAGTGCTGCAATGGGTCAATACACATCCTGATTCGAAAGAGAGGGTTAGGTATATTGAAGAGAAAATTAAGTTAACGGAGAAATAAATTTCAATTTCATCCCTGGCCTGCATTGCGCCAATAGTGAAATATCATTTAAACTAACTCTTGCTATACGCGGATATCCTCCAATGGTTTGCGCATCTGCCATTAAGATAATTGGATGACCTTCGTTGGTGACTTGAATAATCCCAAGAGTTACTGGTGTTGAAATCAGTTCTGTTTTTTCTTTTAGAGATAGCGTAGCTCCATCCAACCTGTAACCCATACGATTCGATTGTGACGCGATAGTAAAGGGTTGATTGAAAAATTGTTTTTGTGATACTTCATCAAACAAATCCCATTCAGGTCCTCCCTCACAAGTAATCTCAACTACATCTTGAAAATGTGGAAGTGGGTTCACCTGCGCCTTCCATTTCGAAATACCAAAACCATCTTCATTGATGATGATGTCTTTTGATAGATCTGTTTCAACAGTACTTTTATTTAATATCAATTCATCTCCGGCTTCTAAGTTTCTTCCTTTATAACCACCCAATTGTGAAGAAACATAAGTTGAAACACTACCTAATTCATTTTCAATTTTCAATCCACCTGCAATTGCGATATAAGTTCTGCAACCGTGTGGATCAGGATGTAGTTTTAAAATAGAACCTGCAACTACTTTCATGAGTCTGTTGTAAGCTACTGCTACACTATTGATTGTAGCTTTTGCTCCACCTCCACTTAATGCAAGTGCTACAGTGCTATTCAATTTTATTTCTAAACCATTTAGCGTACATTCTAAAACCGCTTCCTTATCATCGTTACCACAAATTCTATTCGCAGTCGTTGCTGAGATCGTATCCATCGCACCACCAATCGGTACACCAAATTGTTGGTAGCCCCAGCGACCTAAATCCTGGATGCTACAACTGACACCTGGTTTAATAATTGTGATGCTCATTGGTAATCTTCAAATTCTTTTTTAGTTATCGATTTGAATTGAACGATATCACCAGCTTGTAAAAAGCTACAAGGCTCTTTACGCTTATCGAACATCTTCACTGGTGTTTTACCAAGAATATTCCAACCACCTGGAATAGTGGCTGGATAAATACCAGTTTGTAAACCTGCAATGGCCACACTTCCTTCTGGTACGGCCAAGCGTGGATTGTTTTTTCTTTTTGTTTCTAACGAGATAGGAAGTGTTCCCATGTAGGCAAAGCCAGGGACAAAGCCGATCATGTAAACACGAAACTCGATACTTGAATGTATAGTAATGATTTCTTGTACTGAAAGTTTACAGGTTGTTGCTACTTCTTCAAGATCTAAACCATATTCAGCATCATAACAAACAGGAATGATGTGTTTGACTGATTGTATTGATTTGTTATTATTGCTTGATGCAGATGCAATGCATTGGCTGTAACGTTCAAGAATTGTTGCTTCTACTTTTAGAATTGAAACATCTTCATTAAAATAAACAGTTAGACTGCTGTATGCAGGGACAGACTCAATGAAACCATCAAATGGATGGGTTTCAAGTGATGCATGCAATTGCATGACAAGGAGATTGATTTCTTCACTGATTGAATTTGAGAGTTCAATGGTCAGTGCCCTATCGTGTATAGCATATATTCTGGGAGCTTGCACACTAATAATTGATGACCTGCTCTTCAATATTTTGCGGAAGTTCTCGCCACTTGTATTCCTGGTTACGCAATTGTGGTTCAAATCCCGCTTCACGAATAGCATCTTGCATCGACTTATACGTAAACCTGTGTGGAGCACCTGCAGCACTTACCACATTTTCTTCCAGCATGATGCTGCCGAAATCATTGGCACCACCGTGTAAGCACATTTGCGCTACTTTCTTGCCGACAGTCAGCCACGAAGCCTGGATATTTTTGATATTGGGCAACATGATTCTGCTGATGGCAACCATTCTGATGTATTCTTCAGCAGTGGTAAGATTTTGTACACCACGAATTTTTTGTAGCAACGTATCTACATCCTGGAAGGTCCATGCAATAAACGCAAGGAAACCATTGGCGTGTTCAGGCTTTCTGGATTGTACTTCTCTTATTTTCAGTAGATGATCAAATCTTTCTTCTAAAGTTTCAACATGACCAAACATCATGGTTGCAGAGGTGGTGATGTTTTGCTGATGGGCTTCTGCCATTACATCCAACCATTCTTGTGCACCGCATTTGCCGTTGCTGACCAATCTTCTTACACGGTCGACTAAAATCTCAGCACCCGCACCTGGAAGAGAATCCAAGCCGGCTTCTTTCAATGCTTGCAACACTTCTTTGTGAGTCGACTTTTCAATTTTTGTGATGTGTGCAACTTCAGGGGGACCTAAAGCGTGCAAACGGATATCTGGAAATTCAGCCTTGATGGCTTTGAAAGTATCTACATAATATTTTAAACCCAGATCCGGATGATGTCCACCTTGCAAAAGCAGTTGATCTCCGCCCCACTTCAATGTTTCTCTGATTTTTTCACGGTAGGTGTCCATGTCCGTGATATATGCTTCAGCATGACCAGGTATTCTGTAAAAGTTGCAAAATTTGCAATTGGCAATACAAACGTTAGTGGTATTGACGTTTCGGTCGATTTGCCAGGTGACTTTCCCATGGGGTACTTGTTTTTTCCTCAGCTCATCAGCAACGTGCATAAGTTCGGTCAGGGGCGCATGGTTAAACAGAAACAATCCCTCTTCAGCGGTCAAAAAATCGAGGTTCAGTGCTTTTTGGTATAAATTATTGAGTTCAGTCATTATTTGTAAATAAACACAACAAAGTTAACGCATCAATAGTTTAAATTAGAGTAAAACCGTAGCTCCTTCTTTTATTGTACCAACTTGAAGACCACGAAAATCATATTGTTTTTGTTCATTTTCCTGTCCACCCTACTCCAAAAGGTGGAGGCACAGGAGCAATTTGTTGACCCCCCATCTAAATTCGTCACTTCTTTCCCATTCAGACTACTTACCGGAGGAGTGATTTTAGTCAAAGCCAAAGTAAATAATTATCCAGATAGCCTCAATTTTGTGTTGGATACGGGAAGTGGTGGAATTTCACTGGATTCAAATACAGTTGCGGAGTTTAAAATACCCGTTGTGGAATCTGATAAGACCATCAGAGGAATTGGAGGAATTAGAAAAGTTTCGTTTCTATATGATGCTGCTTTAAAATTACCAGGACTCCAGGTAGATAAACTGAATTTTCACGTAAATGATTACAGTCTGCTTACCAGTGTGTATGGTATTAAAATTGATGGCATCATAGGGTATAGTTTTTTCAGCAAGTATATTGTGAACATCAATTATGATAGCTTATTGATTAAAGTTTTTAGTATTGGCGAATACAAATATCCTTCAGGTGGACATCTTCTGAATCCGATGTTTACTGCCCTCCCTATTCAAACAATGCGGTTTACCGACAACGGAAAATTTTATAACAGGTTTTATCTGGATACTGGGGCAGGATTAAATTTCTTACTTTCTGAACAGTATGTTGTTGATAGTAACGTATTGAAGAAAAGAAGGAAACAACCATTTCTGACTCAAGCTGAGGGTGTTGGAGGTAGAACCAATATGAGGATCACGATAGTCAATGAAGTTAAATTGGGGCCATATCGATTCAGAAAAGTACCAACTTATCTCTTCAAAGATGAAAACAACATCACCAACTATCCTTATTTAGGCGGTTTGATTGGCAATGATCTTCTAAGAAGGTTCAATACAACTTTCAACTATGTAAAACAGGAAGTGCACATTATTCCCAATTCACATTACAGAGATGACTTTGATTATGCTTATCATGGTCTCTCACTCTATTATATCGACAGGCAAATTGTAGTAGATGATGTAATTCCTGGTTCTCCTGCAGATAAAGCAGGATTTAAAAAGGATGATGTTGTTCTTGCATTAAACAATGATATCAGTAACAATATTCAGGTATACAAGACTATGATGCAGGAAATAGGAGTCAAGATGAATTTTGTTATTCTTCGCGATGGCAAAGCACTTCAACTTAGTATGAAGCCCATCAGTATTTTATGATTAATTTTGCGGTATGATTAAATTTGAACGGTTTGTGCTGGGAAATGGACTCAAGGTTTTGGTCCATCCAGACCCAAGTACCCCAATGGCCGTCGTGAATGTACTTTACGATGTTGGCGCTCGCGACGAAGTTGCATCAAAAACAGGTTTTGCGCATTTGTTTGAACACCTCATGTTTGGTGGTTCCCTTAATATTCCTGATTACGACGAACCCTTGCAGGTAGCAGGTGGTGAAAACAATGCCTATACAACAAATGACCTCACCAATTATTATTGTCAGTTGCCTGCAGATAATTTAGAAACTGCTTTTTGGTTGGAAAGCGACCGTATGTTGAGCTTGGCATTCAGCAAGAAGAGTCTGGATGTACAGCGCAAGGTTGTTTGTGAAGAGTTCAAAGAACACTACATCAATAAACCTTATGGCGATGTTTGGCACATGATGCGTGAGTTGGCCTTTAAAGAACATCCGTACAAGTGGATGACTATTGGAAAAGAGTTATCGCATATAGAAAATGCAACACTGGAAGATGTAAAAGCATTTTTCTTCAAGCATTATACACCCATCAATGCCATTTTAGTTGTAGCTGGTAATGTTTCAGTCGATCATGTAAAAATACTCGCTGAAAAATGGTTTGGTGATATTCCTTCAGGTGAAAAGTATAATAGAAATCTTCCTGTAGAACCTAAACAGGTTGAAGCAAGAAGATTGACTGTGCATCGAAATGTACCCATGGATGCTATTTACAAGACCTGGCACATGTGTGCGAGGCGTGATGATGATTATTATGCAACAGATTTGCTGACCGACATTTTGGGTGGTGGTGCATCATCGAGATTATACCAAAGTTTAGTAAAAGAGCAACAGTTGTTTGCGAATATCAATTGTTATCATTTCGGTAGTCTCGATAAAGGCTTGTTCACCATTGAAGGTCAGCTGATCAAGGGAGTCGATATTCAAAAAGCTGAAGATGCAATTGAATTGGAACTTGATAAAATGAGAAAAGTATTGCTAGATGAACGTGAGTTGCAGAAAGTAAAAAACAAGACAGAAAGTGTAATGGCTTTTGAGGACATGAGTGTGATGAACCGTGCGGGTAGCCTTGCTTTTTATGAGCTTCTGGGTGATGGGGAGCTCATGAATACTGAGTTTCAGAAATATCAGCAAGTGAAAGCTGAAGATTTGCATCGCATTGCAAATGAGGTGTTAACGACTGAAAACTCGAATACGCTTTGGTATTTGTCAGATAATCAATAAGAACAATTTCAAACTATTTCATGCCAGATAGAAGTTTAGCTCCTGAGATCAAAGATGCTATTGAATATAAAATTGAATTAAAAAGACCTGATACTTTTCATCTTGATAATGGTGTTAAGGTATACAATGTTCATGCAGGAACAGAAGAGGTTGTTCAAATCGAATGGGTATTTAAAGCAGGTAATTGGTTTGATGAAAAGAAGAATGTTTCTTCTGCAGCCAATTTTTTAATTAAGAATGGCACATCCAAAAAATCTGCTTACGAAATCAATGAATATGTTGATTTCTATGGCGCATATTTGAACCGTAACTGTTACAACGAAACGGCGGTGGTAACCCTGCATTGTTTAACACGTCAACTCGTACAGCTCTTGCCATTGGTAAGAGAGGTATTTACAGAAGCAGCTTTTCCTGAGGAAGAGTTGGTTATTTATCGTCAGAACATGAAGCAGAAGCTGGCGGTCAATTTGCGCAAATGTGATTTTGTTGCGGGAAGAAAGATTGATGAGTTGTTGTTTGGTTTCAAGCATCCCTATGGTGTTTATAGTTTTGAAGAGGATTACGATGCAATCCAAACGGAAGACCTCAAAAGATTTTATGCTAAATTTTATCAGGAAGGAAATTGTACTGTTTTCTCAGCAGGTATTTTGCCGAGTGATTACCAGCAATTGATGAACAAGCATTTTGGTGATTTGCCATTCAACAGTAATACAATGGAAGAAATAACACATCCCATTGTTGCTGCGGAACAAAAAAAATGGAACATCATCAACGATGAGGAAGGTGTGCAAGGAGCAATTCGTATTGCCCGACCTTTCCCAACGCGCAAGCATCCTGATTTTCCAAAAGTACAAGTGCTCAATACCTTGTTTGGTGGATTTTTTGGATCGAGGTTGATGACGAATATTCGCGAGGACAAAGGCTATACCTATGGAATTTATAGCTTCCTGGTGAACCATGTCCAATCTAGTGCCTGGATGATCAGCACAGAGGCTGGTCGCACTGTTTGTGAAGCCACTGTCAATGAAGTATACCACGAAATGAAACAACTCCGTGAAGGCGACATAGACCCAGAGGAACTGATGTTGGTGAAGAACTACCTGATTGGTACTTTGCTGGGTGATTTGGATGGTCCTTTTCATATTATCGGAAGATGGAAGAACCTCATACTAAATGGGTTGGATGATTCGTTCTTTTATCATTCGGTTGATACCATCAAAAACATCCAGACAGATGAATTGAAGGAATTGGCGAATAAATACCTACATCCAGAAGATTTTTATGAACTTGTAGTCATCTAAAAGGATGCCAATTACTGAATATGCAATTTGAGCGTAAGCAACTTTCCAATGCACAATTGATTTCCTTTTACAAGGAACTTCTTTATTCGAGAATGATTGAAGAGAAGATGATTGTGTTGTTGCGTCAGGGGAAGGTTTCTAAATGGTTTAGTGGAATTGGACAGGAAGCGATTTCTGTCGGTGCTACTATGGCCATGCAGCAAGATGAATGGATCATGCCGCTCCACCGCAACCTGGGTGTTTTTACAGCGAGAGGTATGTCGCTTGAAAAATTATTTCTACAATGGCAGGGCAGCAAGGAGGGATTCAGTAAGGGTAGAGAACGAAGCTTTCATTTTGGTTCTAAAGAACACCATATAGCTGGGATGATTTCGCATTTGGGTCCGCAGCTGGCCTTGGCCGATGGTGCCGCACTTGCCTATAAACTGAAAGGTGAGAAAAAGGTTGCTTTAACATTTACTGGAGACGGTGGAACTTCTGAAGGAGATTTTCACGAAGCATTGAATGTTGCAGCGGTTTGGGATTTGCCAGTCATCTTTATCATTGAGAACAATGGTTATGGTTTAAGTACCCCAACCAGTGAACAATACCGCTGTGAATCGTTGGTCGACAAAGCTTATGGGTACGGCATAGAGGGCATCAAGATTGATGGCAACAATGTGCTTGAAGTATTTGATACTATTCGAGGGGTTAGAAATTATTGTATCGATGAGCAAAAGCCCTATTTGATAGAGTGTATGACATTCAGGATGCGTGGACATGAAGAAGCGAGTGGCGAAAAGTATGTGCCCAAGGAACTGCTTGAAGAATGGGAGAAGAAAGATCCAGTTCGGACTTACGAAGAATGGTTATTATCAGCTGACATTATTGATGTAGATGAGTTGTGTGCGATTAATGATGAACTAAGATTGAAGATTGATCAGGAATTAAAAACCGGACTTTCATTTGAGAAGAATAAAATCAATTTGCAAGAAGAGCTGAACGATGTTTATGCATCTTCCGGTCCAACTCCAATGAGTTTTGCATTGTCGAAAGAGGCATTTCCAAAACGTAGTGAGCCCATCAGGATGATCAATGCCATTTCAGAAGCGTTGGATCAGTCTCTTACTATCCATGAAAATTTGGTGGTAATGGGACAAGACATTGCAGAGTATGGTGGAGCATTTAAAGTGACTGAAGGATTGGTGGACAAATATGGTAAAGCTCGTATACGCAACACACCACTTTGTGAAAGTGCAATTATCGGAACAGCCCTAGGTCTATCACTTGAAGGGTACAAGAGTGTTGTGGAAATGCAGTTTGCCGATTTTGTTTCTGTTGGTTTTAACCAAATTGTCAATAATCTAGCGAAGATTCATTACAGATGGGGACAAAACGCAGATGTAGTTGTCCGTATGCCCACTGGCGCCGGTGTAGGAGCTGGTCCCTTTCATTCACAAAGCAATGAAGCCTGGTTCTTTCATGTGCCTGGTTTAAAAATAGTCTATCCCTCTAATCCTGCAGATGCAAAAGGCTTATTGATGGCCGCTATTAATGATCCTAATCCTGTCATGTATTTTGAGCACAAGGTTTTGTATAGGAGTGTTTCAGGAGAAGTGGATACAGCACCTTATACTGTCGAAATAGGTAAGGCGGCGCTTACACAACAAGGAGATGATGTCAGTATAATCACCTATGGCGCTGGTGTTCATTGGGCTTTGGCTTATGCCAATCAACATCCTGAAATTTCAATGGAGATTTTGGATTTAAGATCATTGATGCCTTTGGATTATGATGCTATTGAGAAGACTGTTCGTAAAACAAATCGTGTATTGGTATTGCACGAAGACAACCTAACTGGTGGTATTGGCGCAGAGATTGCAGCATGGATTTCTGAACATTGTTTTCAATACCTTGATGCACCGGTGATGCGTTGCGGAAGTTTAGACACACCTATCCCCTTTTCGCCAGAGTTGGAGCAACAATATCTTGCAAAAGCAAGATTACATGATGCTATGCAGAATTTATTGAATTATTGATTCAATACAATTCATTGATTAACTGCATCTTGATCATTTGCATGCCACTTGAATATTCCAGTCCGTTAATGTTTCCTTTTTTGTCGCTTAAAAAAACAACTTCTCTATCAAGTTCTTTGATCCAGAAGATATTATCGCGCAACCAATGCAATTGAGTCTTGGTGCCAAAATCAGGATCTTCCATATACAGTTGATTGTTGACGATGATCACTTTGGTTCTGCTTCCTAAAACATATTCATACAGACCAACAAATTTTGCAAGTTTGATGCTATCAGTTTTTACAGGTTGTTTCAAAGCTGGAGCTATATCTGTAATACGATTATTTACTCGGATGGGTCCCATTGAAGGAATTAGCGGATTGACAGTAAATGAAACCACTTTGTTGTTTGCATCTCTATTCATTTGCAAAACTACAAATGGGTTTGATTTATCAAACAACTGGTCTTTACCTGCAACGCTCAGAGCAATTGGAGCAGCGCTTGAACGTTGAGCAGTAATTCGATTCAAGCTATCTACACGAATTGTATAAAATGCTTTGATGTTTCCATAATTATTCTGAAGTCGTGATCCGCTGTTTAATGATTCATAAACACCTTCGATTTCTTTCCAATCTTGTGTTTTATTTCTTTGTTCTTTTGCTGGTGGGATATCGTAGAGAATTGATAAAACTTTATTTCCCATCAAACCAGCATTAGTGGTGCCGCTATTAGACATGACCAGAAAATATAGATGATCGTCTGGAACACGAAAACCTTGCGCACGATAACCTCCAATTGCACCACCATGTTGTAATAACATTTTATTACCCATAGTTGCAACTCCCCAACCCAATCCATAATTTGCAGGATTACCTGTAGTCAGTTGATAAGTAGTATGGGCTTGTTGAAGCAGTTCTGGTTGGATAAAGTTTTTGTTGTAGAGTGCTTCATCCCATTTTAACATGTCGTCTACTGTGCTTATGATTTGTCCAGCTCCATATGCCCAGTACCAATCATATTGAGGCTCCATTTTTATTTTCCCCTTTGGAGTATTACCAGCATATTCAGCAGTTTTATTATGCAGTGCATAATTGCTTGTACCAAATGAGCTATTGGTCATATTGAGTTGACGAAGGATACGTTGGTCAACAAAATCATTGAACGGCATTCCTGTTATCTTTTCAACAATGATACCCGCCAGCACAAAACCAGAATTTGAGTAACTCCAGTTGGAACCGGGTTCAAAAATTAGCGGTGCGCTCTCAAAGAATTTAATCAATCTGCTGTTCGAAACTTTTTTATCTGCTAGTGTATCAAAACCAGGTAACTCTGTATAGCTGGGAATGCCACTGGTATGCGATAAAATTTGTTCAATGGTTATGGATCTACCCCAAGTATTGTACTGAGGAAGGTATTTACGGATATCGTCTTTTACATTGAGTTTGTTTTCCTGTTGTAACAAAAGAATTGCAATAGCAGTGAATTGTTTGGATATCGAACCAATTCCCATTTTTTGATCGGTGTTCAAAGTAACATTCAATTCTATGTTAGACATACCATATGCTTTGCGCATGATGGGTTTACCATCCTTGGCCAGGATCATGATGGCACCGGGTTCAGATGCAGGAAAAGAAAGTTTAAATACGGAATCTATGCTTTTGAGTTTTGCTTCAGTGATATCAACTGTCTGTGCGAAAGCTACGCTCACGAGCATGCTGCAAATGAAAAGTAGTTTTTTCATTTTGTTGAAATGTTGGTTGTGTAATTTATTTTCTTACCCTTACTGCTGGTTTTACTCCGGTAGCAATACCTTCTCCAGGGTGGTATTCAGCTTCTTTGTTGAGTAGAATATCTTCCTTGTAGAAAAGTACATCTT
>CAZVYI010000052.1:0-12001 GCA_964631755.1 uncultured Sphingobacterium sp.
CTTGAAGAAGGGGATTTTGCAATTGATGCAAGGTTGATAACCGGCAGTACTTTGCAGGAAACAATGAATGCCACTACCAAGGCGGTAACAGAATTGAAAAAGTTTCCTGAGGTAAAAAGTGTTGTAACAAGAGTTGGTGCAAGTGAAATACCAACTGATCCCATGCCAATCGAAATGACAGATATTATTGTGAATTTAAAAGATAAGCGTGAGTGGACTAGTGCGGAAAGTTATGATGAACTGGCTAACAAAATGAGTGCCGCAATTGCTAAAGTACCTGGATTGACTGGTGGGTTTCAATATCCAGTACAAATGAGATTCAACGAACTTATTGCTGGGGCTAAGCAAGATGTAGTTTGTAAAATTTTTGGAGAAAATCTTGATACATTGGCTCAATATGCTGCTGCATTTGAGAACGTAATTCATACTGTTGATGGGGCTAAAGATATTTTTGCAGAAAGAGTAACTGGATTGCCGCAGGTTGTAATCAAATATAATAAACAGGCAATTGCCTCATATGGGCTAAATATTACTGATGTAAATAGAATGTTGAGGGCATCATTTGCTGGAGAGGTTGCAGGGCAAGTTTACGAAAATGAAAGGCGATTTGACTTGGTCTTGAGATTGAAAAAGGACCAGAGGGATGATTTGATGGATTTAAAACAATTGATGCTTACTACCGCAGAGGGTAAGAGTATTTCATTGGAACAGGTTGCTGAAGTAAAAATTGAAGAAGGTCCAAATCAGGTGCAAAGAGAAGATGCAAAACGAAGAATTACTATTGCTTTTAATGTTCGGGACAGAGATGTGAAATCCGTAGTAGAAGAGGTACAATCCAAAATCAACAAACAGGTAAAACTTCCTCCTGGCTATTATGTTCAATTTGGAGGCCAGTTTGAAAATCTTGCGGAGGCTACCAATCGACTTATGATTGCAGTTCCAGTAGCCCTATTTTTAATTTTATTGATCTTGTATTTTTCTTTTGGATCATTGAGGTATGGCTTGCTGATTTATTCTGCAATACCTTTATCTGCAATTGGAGGAATTTTATTCCTTTGGTTGAGGGATATGCCATTTAGTATTTCCGCAGGAATAGGTTTCATTGCTTTATTTGGTGTTGCTGTTCTGAATGGCATAGTGTTGATTAGTGAGTTTAACCGCTTGAAGGCGAAACAGACTATGGGAATTGATGAGATTGTTTTAGAAGGCACTACATCTAGAATAAGACCTGTTTTGATGACTGCTGCAGTTGCGTCTTTAGGATTTTTACCAATGGCATTGAGCACCAGTTCTGGTGCAGAGGTACAACGTCCTCTTGCAACTGTAGTCATTGGGGGCTTAATTTCTGCAACGCTATTGACCCTTTTTGTATTGCCTGTCTTATACGTTTGGGTTGAAAAAAGAAAGAAAAAAGGACTGAAGCAAGTAATTTTTTCTTTACTGATTCTTTCAATTCCAGTTGTCGGTAGTGCTCAAACCTCTGAGCGTGTTGTGTCATTGGATTCAATTTTAAAATTTGCTGATGAGCACTCATATGTAATACAGATAGGAGATAAGAGAATTCAGCAAAATGAAATCTTAAAGAGTAGGCCTGCAAATATCTCGAATACATCATTTGGTGTCGAGTATGGAAACATCAACAGCGCATTTAATGATACCAGGTTTTTTATTAATCAGGGATTACAGTTACCTGTTGTATATAAACGACAGCAAGAAGTTTATCAAAAAAATATTGAGATAGAAATTGCAAGAAAAAATTTAGATAAGGCTGAATTG
This sequence comes from uncultured Sphingobacterium sp., assembly GCA_964631755.1. Lineage (GTDB taxonomy): Bacteria > Bacteroidota > Bacteroidia > Chitinophagales > Chitinophagaceae > Pollutibacter. The sequence continues at coordinate 1,777 of CAZVYI010000052.1, forward strand.
CATCTGATGATTCGACAACTTGTTTATCGAATTATGGATCTTGATAGAAGATCTAAATTATTGGATGAAGTTGAGAATAATTTTAAAGAATGGAGAAGAATAGCACTTCTTCAATCTCAAGCTGGAGAAATCCAAAAGTCAATTTTTAATGCTATTGATGTTCAGTATAATCAAAATAGAATACAGAAAGAACAACTGCTAACAGATAAACTATTGTTACTTCAAGATTTGAAGCAAGTGATAAACTCCAAAGAAGTTCTCATACCTGAAATGGAGGGCTTCAGAAAGGGATTTGATTTTTCTGTTTTAAGTGAGAAGGAGGTTGCTTTGCACCCTTCCCTTAAATTATCAAATGCACTTATCCAGGAGCGAAAAGCTCAAAATTTATTTAATAAGTCGAAGCTCCTCCCTGATGTAAATCTGGGGTACAGTAATCTGTCAATTATAGGTTGGCAATCGCCTGATGGGTTAAGTCAGAGATACTATGGTGCAGGCAGACGGTTTGGGATTTATCAATTGGGACTCGGTATTCCAATATTTAACGGGTCAACGAAAGCAAAAATCAAAGCTTCAGGTTTAGATATTGAAATAGCTGAATTGGAACAACTGAAACAATCCTCCCTACTTAAGGCTCAATTTGCCAAATTAATTTCTAAATTCCAACAGGTTCAAAAATCTAATTTGTATTATGTAAATGAGGGGTTGCCTCTTGCTGATGAAATGATTATTCAAGCCACGTTACGTTTAAAAACTGGTGATATCGGATTTGCAGAATGGAATTTATTGGTTGGGCAGTCTTTGCAGATAAAAATTGCCTACATCCTTTCAATTTATGAAATGCAAATGGCTATGGCTGAGTATTATTTTTTAACTGAAAAAAATTAACCATGAAACTGAATTCAATAGTGTTGGTATTTTTTGCTGTATTTATTGTTTCCTGTTCTACAAAAAAAGCAGAAGATGCTACAACTGAAGAAACTGTCTCTTCATCAGAGCTTCAGTTAAATGGGGAGCAACTTAAGTCATTAGGTCTTCATTTTGGTAATGCTGAGCAGCAAAGGATGAGTTCTACTATTCAGCTTCAGGGGAAAATTGATTTGCCACCACAGAATATGATATCTGTTAATTTTCCATTGGGTGGGTATCTGCGAAATACAAAACTGATTCCTGGTATGCAAGTTCGCAAGGGAGATGTAATTGCATTAATGGAAGACCAGTCAATTGTGCAATTGCAGCAGGACTATTTATCTGCTAAAGCAAAACATGAATTGATAAAGCAAGAATTCGAACGACAGCAAACTTTATACAATTCAAATGCCGGTACATCAAAAGCTTATCAAATTGCCGAAGGAGAGATGAAAATGCAATCAGTACTAGTTAAATCTCTTTCAGAAAAACTAAAGTTGATTGGTATAGATCCTTCTGCTTTGAATGAAACAAACATAAGTGGACAATTACCCATTCGTTCCTCAATCAATGGATATGTTTCAAAAGTGAACGTAAATATTGGAAAATATGTTCAGCCCGCAGAAACCATGTTTGAATTAATTGACCCTGATGATATTCATGCTGCACTTACCATTTTTGAAAAAGATCTGCCCTATATCAAAATTGGAAATACAGTAAAGATTAAGTTCATGGGGGATGAAAATGGTGTATATCCAGCGAAAGTCATATTGGTAAACAAAGGAGTTGACGAGGATCGAACTGCAACAGCACATTGTCACTTTACTACACATCCAACTCAACTTTTTCCTGGTATGCTTATTCAAGCAGAAGTATCTGTAGCAGATAGAGAAGTAAAGGTGTTGCCAGATGAAGCTATTGTTCGGTCAGGAAATCAGCAATATATATTTTTTAAATCTGCAGCCAATAAGTTTATCATGGTTCCAGTTGTAACGGGTTTGTCGGCTAACGGTAAAACCGAGATACAATCTGGACTAGAACAAGTAGCTGATGGTGCTATTGTATTAAACAATGCCTACCAATTACTGGGAATTTTAAAAAATACTGAAGAAGAAGAATAAGATAGTTATTCCCTGTAGTCTTCTCTAACAGGACTAAAAATATCAATCAATTTGCATGTAGTTAATGCTACTGCAGAATGAGGAGTGTTTGACGGTATGACTTTTACAAAGCCTGGTTCAAGAATTACTTCTTCATCTCCAATCTTCATTTTTAGCATTCCCTCCAACATAAAAGTGATTTGCTCATGTGGATGGTTGTGTAAGGGGAGATGACTGCCTTCATCAATTGTGACCAGTCCAAATGTTATAGATTCACCATGCACATATTGCCCAATGATTCCATCAATTAGTTTTTTTTTCTTTACTTCATCTATGTGTTTCATACTGTTTGTTTTTTAAAATAAGCAACACTTCCACCAACCCAGTCTTTATCTGCATTATAACGAACGCCAATCATTTTTCCTTTGCTGAGTCGTGCTAAATTAGTTGCCAAGATGGGCCTAGCAGCATTTTCTTCCCATAGATACATGAGTCGAATTTCTACCTTGGCTGGTGTATTTGGTGTTTCAATGCATGCCGCGTAATCTACTTTTCGTTGTAGAATCCAGTTTTCAGGATCTTTTATATTTGTAATGTCTTCTTTTGTAATATCAATGATTACACCTTGACCTGCAAAAGAAAAAAGGGGCTTCAATACAAAATGTTCAAGATCCTTTGGTATGGATTCTAACTGGTTCAAAAACTTGGTTTCGGGTATACACTCATGATTCAAATAGGGTAGTGTGAACTTAGATATTCTGTAAAACCAATGTGGATGTGTAATCCACTCTACATCATAGTCTTTTGTTAGATCGATGGTTTCACCTAATTCCGTCTTGATAGCATTGAGTTCATCTGCAATCACTCTATTGTAGATTCGTTTTATTTGAATCTTCTCGCCATTGTTTAGATAAAACAGTTTTTTCCCTTCATTGAATATTTCTGTCAAACAGACTGTCTGAATACCCAAATATTTCTCTGTGCAATAAAAATCGATTCTTGTCTTTTGCTGGTGTGGTCTGATTTCAAGTAAGATTACTTCTTTACCATCACATTCACCAAGGATAACTTTTTTGAGTAGGGATATATAACTGCCTTTTTCAAACCCGTTAAAATAGTTCGAATATCCTTCTGGAATGGAATAATATTTTTCTAAAACTTCAGGATAATAGGCTTGAAAACCAAATAAGGTTGGGAATCCTTGCATTTCGATTAAAGCTGGAAATAAGCTACCATCTTCATTCTGGCAAATGCCAAAATCAAATGCTATAAAATGGGGGTGCGGACCTTCATTGCTCAATCTTTCTGCTGTTGGTATGGCTCTTTTAGTTATATTTTTAAATGCAGGGTCCTTGATAAAATCGATGATATATTCACAGGCGGCAATCATTTTGTCGCCAAGTTCTTGATCGACAAAAACAGGTGTTTCTGCTACCCTAAAATCTATTGCTCCAGGAAATCGGCCATGCAAATCTTTCAGAAATTCCTGATATAGATTTTCTGTAAAATTTGTGTTGATTGAATTTCTGATAGCAGGTATCATATAAGCCTTGCTGTTGTTAAGATAGACTAAAGGGATTTAGGATTTCTTTGATGGATTGCGTTAGAAAATTTGGAAGCACCTGTTTGTTGGTCAGGTTTATTTTATCAGGGTCATTTAAATGTTCAATCATAGATGTCCATTTTGGCAGACCATGGTTTTGGATGACGGTCTGTTTTTTATCTGCTCTTTGCAAATACATACTCATTCCCTGAGCATCAGCCTCCGGATGGAACTGTGTGCCAACCATATAAGGGTTGAATCGAATGGCCATTACTGCTCTTTCTAAAGGAACATGGGGGCGTTCTTTTTCGATGCATAGAATTTCACCTCCCAGTTCGTGTATCCTTTGCTTATTGGTTTGAATAACCTGATAGTCTCTGCTGTCAACTCCATAAAAGGGATCTCTTAATCCATCGAAAACGGGATCAATGGTTCCATTGTGTTTGAGCATGTGTATGGGAAAGACTCCAAATGCTGTCGATTTTCTCTTGATTACTTCTCCGACTTCAAAATATCTGCATGCCAGTTGAAACGAATGGCAAATGAGGAAGACGAATTTTTTGTTTGGGTTATTTGGGTTTTTATTCCACTGATCAATTTCGCCTAACCATTTGAAATAAGCATTTTCCCATTCAGAACCTAGGCTTGAAAGGGGACTTCCTGGTCCACCTGAGGAAATATATATGTCATGATCCAAAGTTGGAATTTGTAATGATTTTCTTACCTCAAATTCCTCCCAATCCAACTCAACCGTATTGCTTTTTTTTAAATTTTGTAGCAAATCTCTGATACATCTCATGCCTTCATTGGGCATCCCTTCATTCATGTCCAATACTGCAACATTAATTTTTCTCATAGTGGATACAAAATTACATCAAAGTGTTGCAAGAAAATTAGATTCCATGTAGGTTGCGACTGCTTCCAGGCTATTGGTTTCTTTATACACCGCCAACTGCCTGTCGGCTCCTGTCCCTTTTTCCAGTATTTTATGAATATTTTTCAATGCTTCTCTGCAACCCAATTCATCAACCACATCATCTACGAAATCTAATAATTCCAAAATAAGCTCACGGGTATTCACTTCTTGCTCTTTTCCAAAGTCGATTAGTTTATCATCAATTCCATACCTTGAAGCTCTCCATTTGTTTTCATTTAATAGTGCTCTGGAATAGATCATGAAATTGAGATTTGCAGAACGAAGTTTAAAAAGCTTCACGCAAATGCATTGAAAGAGTGCTGCAAAGCCTACTGTTTCATCCACCGTTAGTGGAACGTCGCAGATTCTAAACTCTACTGTACCATAAAATGGATGTACACGTAAATCCCACCAAATCTTTTTTGCATTGTCTATGCATTTTGTTTTGATAAGCAGGTTTACATAATTCTCGTATGCACTGTAGCTATCAAAGTAGTCGGGTATTCCTGTCCTTGGAAATTTATCAAAGACTTTGGTTCTGTAGGATTTGAAACCCGTATCTCTTTTTTCCCAGAAAGGGGAGTTGGTGCTCAAAGCAAAGACGTGGGGGAGAAAATACCTAGCAGAGTTTGCGATGTGAATTGCCATTTCTTTTGACGGCATTCCTACATGTACATGCAATCCGAATATGAGGTTGGATCTTGCTGCGTCTTGCATTTCATTCACAATCTCTTTGTATCGGATATGGTCTGTAATCAACTGTTTACGCCATGTACTAAATGGATGGGTGCCTGCCGCTGCAGTGCTGTAGCCTTGTCCATTTGCTATTTCTCTGATGGTTTTTCTGAGGTTGTATATATCTGTTCTTGCCTCATCAATATTTGAACATACATCAGTGCCTACTTCTACTACGGCCTGATGCATCTCTGCTTTTACTTTCTCGCCAAATATTTTTTGTCCCTCTAAAACTATCTTTTGTTCATGGCTCACCAATTCCTTTGAATTAGGATCAATGACCATATATTCCTCTTCAATCCCAACTGTAAATTGCTTGTAGTTGATCATGGTTGTGTTTTTGTTTTATAGTGCTTTTTGGACAGTACTTCTCTTGATGTATTCTCCCCATGAAAGATTATCTGTTCCTTCTTTTAAATTTTGTGCGGTTTCTATTGCAAAATTTGCAGCAGTTTCAACAACCCATTCAAAATTTTCTTCACCAACACTTTTGAGATCTGCATCTGGTGCTGGATTGCAAAAGTCAATTGCATATGGAACTCCATCTCTGATGGCCAGTTCTACAGTATTGAAATCGTAGCCCAAATAGTTGTTGATCTTTAACACGATTTCTTCCATGGTTTTCAGCAATTTGGCTGAAGGCCTGTGGTTGGCCACATATCTCAGGTGATGTGGATTTCTAGGTTCATATGGCATGATTCGGACGTGCTTTCTGCCTATGCAATAACACCTGTAGTATTCTTCAAAAATGATTTCTTCTTGCAGTAACATTACCAGTTGTCCTGTTTCTGCATGCGTCTGGAAGAATTCTTCCATATTGTTTAGTTTGTAAACATTTTTCCATCCACCTCCAGCAAATGGTTTCATGTAAGCAGGAAAGCCTACATATTCAAATATGCCATCCCAATCTAAAGGGTACGCTAAATTTGAGAATGAAGCTTCTGATGTGTCATCGGGTAATTCTCTTGAAGGGAGAATGACAGTTTTAGGTACAGGCACACCAATTTTTGTGGCCAGTGCATTATTGAAAAACTTTTCATCTGCACTCCACCAGAATGGATTATTGATTACCGCAGTGCCTGAAATTGCAGCATTTTTCAAGTAGGCTCTGTAAAAAGGAACATCTTGTGAAATGCGGTCAATAATCACTGCATAGCCTGAAGGTTCACCCTGTGCGACCTTATCTATTTTGACTGCTTCCGCAGTAATCCCCTTGATATTTTTTTCATTTATTCTTTTTACAAAAGCCTCTGGGAAGCTTCGTTCTTTACCGTGTAGGATACCAATCTTTTTGTTCATGTGTTTTGGATGTTGTCCTAAGTTAATGATTTTATTGTTTTGAGGTTTAGGCTTTTTACGGACACAGGGAATGATTACTTTTGCGTGGATATTTTGGATATGGGGAAGCTTGAAAATAAAACGATAATTATTTCTTCGGGGTTACTAAAACGGAAAGTTATAGTAGATATTTATTGTAGTCATTTGAATCTAAATATTACATCATTTAAGCTTTTGCTCATCAATGATGGCCAAGATCTTTTAAAAATGAATTTTTCTCACCTGCTTCGTCAAGTTGGTAGTATCAATTCTTCACTTTTGATAATCGCCATACATGCTGGAGCAGAACGAAAGCAGGAGTACGGTGTTGCAGGTATTCCTGATTTTATGCTAAGAGGAACTAAGGCGGATGCTTATGCTCAATTTATTTTAAAAGAGTTGTTACCGGAGCTTAAATCAATGCTTAAGGGTTATACAATTGGTCAGAAATACCTCGCAGGCTTTTCATTGGGAGGATTAATGGCTTTTGATATGGCAATTGATTATCCGGATGAGTTTTCTGCAGTAGGGGTATTTAGTGGTGCATTTTGGTGGAGATCAAAAGCATTGGATAATGGATATGTTGAAGAAGTGGATAGGATAATGCATGCTAAAATCCGAACAAAGAAAAGGGATGATCGACTTAGATTTTTTTTACAAACGGGACAGTTAGATGAACTGGCCGACAGGAACAATAATGGTATTATAGATTCTATAGATGATACACTTGGTATTATAGATGAACTCGTCATGCTCGGTTATAAGAAAGAGCATCAAATTACCTATGTGGAGTTACAAGATGGGAAACATGATATTGAAACATGGGGTAGGGTGATGCCTGTCTTTTTAGAATGGTTAACTAGGTAAAATAAAAAAGCACCCTCAAGAGGATGCCTTTTTATCAAATACGAGTATTATTTATTTAACACTAAACATTACCATCAGGTTTTCCCAAGATATATGTACCATATCATTTGCTACTTCAAACTTTAATGCTTCGTTGAAAGCAGCTGATTTTTGGGATTTTACTTTTACGCGCAATACATCTTCTTCTTGCTTGTAGCTGTATGCACCCCATTGTTTTGCATTTTTGTTGAAAATGATGGTCCATTCATTTTGTTCTGGGATTGTAAACAAGGCATATTTACCTTTTGCAAGAGTCTGACCTTCTATTTTCACATCTGAGCTGAATTCGATTGTCGTAGCATCGTTAGCTCCTGTTCTCCATACTTTACCGTAGGGAACCAAATCACCCCAGATTTTTCTACCTTTTACAGAAGGTGAGCCATAATTGATGGTTACAGTTGCATTCCCTGCTTTACCGGTTGCGGTTAGAGCGGGACTGGGCTTTGCGTTTTGTGCGCATGCATTGATACCAAAAGTCAGAAGAAAGAGGAAGGTTGCACTGTAAAATAAATGTTTCATATGTTTTGTTTTTAATAACGAATGGGGTTTAAAAAAGTTTTATTTCAATTGTCGTTTGTACAGTTGAATGGTATTTTCAAGTCCAAAATAAAGTGCATCACAAACCAATGCGTGGCCGATACTTACTTCATCAAGTTGAGGTAATTGCTGCGACAAAAACGCAAGATTGATCAAATCTAAATCATGTCCTGCGTTGATGCCAAGTCCCAATTGCTTTGCAACGGCCGCTGCTTTAACGTATGGGGCGACTGCCTTCAATTTATCGGTTGGGTATTGTTTTGCATATTGTTCGGTATACAATTCAATTCTGTCGGTACCCGTTCTTGCTGCACCTTCAACCATTTCTTTTACTGGGTCACAGAATATACTCGTACGAATACCTGCATTTTTAAAAACAGCAATCATCTCTTTCAAATAATCTTGATGCAGAATAGTATTCCATCCATGATCAGAAGTAAGTTGGTTTTCTGCATCAGGGACAAGCGTTACTTGGTGTGGTTTGACTTCCAGCACTAAATCAATAAATTTTTGTTCCCTGCAGTTCCCTTCAATATTAAATTCTGTGGTAAGTACTTTTTTCAATGCTCTTACATCATCATAGCGGATATGTCTTTCGTCTGGTCTGGGATGCACAGTAATACCTTCCGCTCCAAATCTTTCAGCATCTAATGCCACTTTAATCAAGTCTGGGTTATTACCACCTCTGCTATTTCTGATGGTTGCTATTTTGTTGATATTGACTGAAAGTCTAGTCATTTTATTTCTTACAATTCAAGTGTAAAATTAAACCATAAACCTTTGCATATCGCGTTTAAGACGAATAAAAAAACCCAGCTGAATTGAATCAGCTGGGTTTGTATCAAATCGTAGTTATGATTAGTATCTGTAAAGGTCAGACTTAAATGGACCATCCAAAGGAATACCCAAGTATTCAGCCTGTTCAGTTGTAAGTTCATCCAACACAACACCAATTTTTTCAAGGTGTAGACGGGCTACTTTTTCATCCAGGTGTTTAGGAAGTACGTATACTTTGTTGTCGTATTTCGCGTGGTTGATCCACAATTCAATTTGAGCCAAAGTCTGGTTGGTGAATGAATTACTCATCACAAAACTAGGGTGACCTGTAGCACAACCAAGGTTAACCAAACGGCCTTCTGCCAACAAGATGATATCATTACCATCTACATTGTAAATGTCAACCTGTGGCTTGATGGTATCTTTAGTATGGCCATAGTTGGTGTTCAACCAGGCAACATCAATTTCAATATCAAAGTGGCCGATGTTACAAACAATTACCTTGTCTTTCATCGCCTTGAAATGGGTTCCGGTGATAAGATCACGGCAACCTGAAGCAGTAACAACGATATCCGCTTCTTTAACCGCATCAATCATTTTCTTTACTTCAAATCCGTCCATTGCTGCTTGAAGTGCACAAATTGGATCAATCTCTGTTACAATAACACGGCAGCCTGCACCTGCTAGAGAAGCAGCTGATCCCTTACCAACATCACCATAACCACCAACAACTGCTACTTTACCAGCAAGCATGATGTCTGTTGCTCTTCTGATGGCATCAACAAGTGATTCTTTACAACCGTATTTATTATCAAATTTTGATTTTGTTACTGAGTCGTTGATGTTGATCGCAGGCATAGGCAATGTTCCTTTTGCAACACGCTCATACAACCTGTGAACACCAGTTGTTGTTTCTTCTGAGATTCCTTTTACATGTGGAACCAATTCAGGAAACTTATCCAATACCATGTTGGTGAGGTCTCCACCATCATCCAAAATCATGTTCAAAGGACGATCGCTACTACCGAAGAACAAGGTTTGTTCAATACACCAATCCGCCTCTTCTATGCTTTGACCTTTCCACGCAAAAACACCAATGCCTGCTGCTGCAATTGCAGCTGCTGCTTGATCTTGAGTAGAAAATATATTACATGAACTCCATTTTACTTCTGCACCCAATGCAACCAAAGTTTCGATGAGTACTGCAGTTTGGATGGTCATGTGTAAGCATCCAGCTATGCGTGCGCCTTTTAGCGGTTGTGTAGCACCATATTCTTTACGAAGTGCCATTAGACCGGGCATTTCAGCTTCGGCAAGTCTGATTTCTTTTCTTCCCCATTCTGCGAGGGTGATATCCTTAACCTTATAAGGTAAAGCAAAGTCGAGTTGTGCAGTAGTTGACATGGCGTTTTTAAATTTTGCGCAAAGCTAGCATTTATTGTATAAATAGAGCAATTAGAGTGGATTTTTAATGAGATCAAGTTCCAT